>DATMMA010000328.1:0-3255 GCA_035570295.1 Streptosporangiaceae bacterium | reverse complement strand
TGCGCGCCGACGATCACCAGCCGCCCGACGCGGAGCCCGGACAGCACGTTCTCCAGGGTGGTGTCCTCGAAGGAGTCGCCGTAGTGCTTCTCGACCAGCGGCTCTGAGCCATCCGGATTCAGCTCGGGGACGATCTGCCAGTCGCCGCTTCCTCTCTTGAGCTCTTCGTCGGAATGCTGGACCCAGATAACCGGGACATGTTCCCGCCGCGCCTTCTCGACAAGGCTGCCGATGTTCGCCACGACCGCGTCGCGCTGGTAACTCCCGGCCACGGCGGCGTTTTGGACATCGACGACGAGCAGCGCGGTGACTGGCCGGTTGCCGAGAGTTGTCATGGCCTGCCCTTTCTCGCGGCAGTGCCTTAGCTACGCCAGCCAGCCTAGACCTGACCTCTGACAGCGTGTGCTCGTGCTTCGGTACGAAAAGATTGATGACATCCTCAGCGAACGTTGCCGGAAAGGGGCATAAGCGAAGCATTTCAGGAGCGCTGCCCACGAGGAAAGTACCGCTGATCGGCAATGTCGGACGGCTCCCGCGGCATGAGCTGCGGGAGCCGCAGGTCGGGTCAGGTGCCGGACGCCATGTAGGCGGCCAGGATGTAGTTCGGGTGGCGGTCGAGGTTGGTGCGAGCCCTGTCATACCGCATCGTTGTTCTCGGGTCAGCGTGGCGGGCAGCGATCTGCACGTCCCTCAGGTCGGCTCCAGCGTCGAGCATGGTCGTGACGTAGGTGTGACGGAGCATGTGCGGGTGCGCCCTGGCGATCTGGATGCCGGCGGCTTCGGCGAGACGGTGCAGGCGGCGGGTGGCCGCGTGCCGGTCCATCCGGGTGCCGCGGGTGTTCAGCAGGATCGGCCCGCGCTCCCGGGAGCCGGCCGCCCGGTCGATGGCCCGGCCGACCGCGGGCGGCAGCGGGACCAGGACCACCTTGGTGCCCTTGCCGCATACCCGCAGCACCCGGTGGCCGTGTTCCTCGCCGAGGTCGGCGATGTCCGCACTGGTGGCTTCGAAGATCCGCAAGCCGAGCAGGCCGAGCATGGCCACCAGCGCGAAGTCGCATGGGTTCGCGGACTGCCGGGCGGCGGTGAGCAGGGCCTCGAACTGCAGGTGAGTGAACCCGAGCGTGGGTGATTCGGCCGGGACGACGGGGCGGCGTACGTGGTCGGCCGGTGAATGCTGCAGGACGCCGTCCAGGACGCAGGTCCGGTAGAACCCGGCCGCGACGGAGAACCGGCGGGAGACGGTGGAGGGCTTGAACCGGCGGATCTCCTGCATCCACCGGATGTACAGCTCCAGGTGCGGCCGCTGGGCAGCCAGCGGGTCCAGGCCGCGCTCCGCGCACCAGGACAGGTAGCAGCGCAGATCCGATTCGGCGTGCTCACGAGAGGAGCCCTTGAAGCGGGCCAGGTAGGCCGCCACTGCCAGCCGCAGCTGGTCAGTGAACGGCTCAGCAGGATGGGATGGCGCTGAGGTCAGCTGAGTGAAGGTCGTCATGCCCTGACGCTGCACCGGCTTGCGGTCACCGTGAAGCTGACCAGCATGTACCTGGCGGCGATACAGGATGTTCCCGGGGTGATCGCAGAAACAGGAGGCCCTGGCCAACTGTCATTGGCGTGAGGTGCACGACTCCGCGCTTATTGCTGGCGGCATGGAAGCGGGGCATGCCCGCAGGACCGCCCGGCCAGGATGGACCAGCGGGACAGAGCTGACAAGATCGAGCCGACGCTGGCCGCCGAGGCGATCGAGAATGCCGAAGCGAAGGAGCCAACTGACCCTACCGACAGGATCGAGCCCGCGGAGCCGATGGAAAGGATCGAGCCAGACGAACCGATCGACAGGATTGACCCGCTCGACGCGATGCTCAGGATGGAGCCTGAGGACCCAGGTGAGCGCGACGATTGAGCGGAGGTCCGCATCACAACATTCTGGCAGGCGGGAGAGCAGCAGGGCATCTCGGGCTGAATGCTGGCACGTAGTCACATCGCGCCCGGAGATCGCGCACAGAGCGGCATGAGAGTGCACGTAAGTGTGCCATTACGACGGAATTCGAGATGTGCTGAAAGTGAGCGAAAATTGCCGTGCGGATTAGCGGCGGAGGAAATCAGCGACGGCCTGGCGGTACTCCTGGGGTGCCTCGATGCTGGGTATGTGGCCGCAGCTCGCGAGCATGACGAGCTGGGATCCCGTAACGGCGGCGGCAATCGGCTGGGCCTGGGCGGGACCGCAGATGAAGTCGAGCTCGCCGGCCACGATCAGGGTCGGGCTGATGATGCGGCCCAGCAGGGGACGCAGGTCAACGGACTGGTACAGGCCGCCCTCCCAAGCTTTGCCGGCGGCCAGGTTTGCCCTTATGAGCCGGCTCATCTCGGCGAGCCGTGCCGCCACCTCGGGCTTATCTGGTTCGGCGAGGTAGAAGGGCAGGACCGTGGCCATCATCTGTTCCATTTCGGCCGCATCAGTGGCGGCGAGCAGGCGCTCGGTCCAGGAGTCCATGACGGGCCGCGCTTCGGCATACCACGGCGAGCTGGCGTGCCGCGCTAGCAGGGCATCGGCCTCGGCCTCGGCGTCACCTCCGTCCTGAGCATCGGCGTCGGGCCCGATACCGAAGGCCGCAACGGCCACGCAGCTCGCCGTGCTCTGCGGGTACAGCGCGGCGTAAGTCAGGGCCGTGGTCGCCCCGAAAGAGTGGCCCAGCACTACGACCTCTGGCAGCGCCAGCGCCTGGCGCACCTCCTCGTAGAACCGGGCGTGCCCTTCGGGGGAGTATCCGGCGGGACTAACCGGGGGCGTGGATGAGCCTGAACCGTGAGGATCGATCAGGTAGGAACACAGCACGTCCGACAACAGTCCCGCATCACCGTTCATGTAGGCGGCTGAGAATCCGGGACCTCCGGCGAACATCAGCGCCGGCCTGCCGGTCCCGATAATTTCATAGCTTGCGCTCCGCCCTCCCGGCAGCGCGACGATACGCGTCATGCTCCCTCCCCTTCCCGACAGCCAAAGGCCGGCTGGCTTTGCCCGGCCAGGTATCCAGCCTGCGGCAAGATCATGCAGCCGGGCAATCCCTCAGCCCCACCTCTTGCGGACAACAGGGGACCATCTCACGGTATGTGAATGTTCAGTCACGTAATCGGGAATCGTACCGTCCGCGGCAGGACAGGACGTTCCTTCGGAGCGGAAAGCGGACTTATAGCGCTTACGCGCGAACGCCTATTGATTCCTGCGCCTAGCGGTTGCCTCCGCGGTCCGATGGCGAA
>DATMMA010000327.1:0-2629 GCA_035570295.1 Streptosporangiaceae bacterium | reverse complement strand
GGCATACCGCGCCGCTGCCGTGTCGTACAAACGGCCCGCGGTGACCGAGTCACCCCGGGCCGCCGTCATCTCGGCGCGCATGTAATCGAAGTTCGGGTAAACAGCAGACACGCCGGGAGGCAACCGGTCGAGCCAGTCCTCTAGGGCTTGCCACCGGCCGAGATCGATGAGACGCTCCGCCCGGCTGGAGATCGCTCGCGCGGCACAGTCATGATCACCGAGCGTGAAGTAAACAGAGATCGCCTCGTCACCCTCCCCAGCCTGGAGCAGCCAGTCCGCTGCCTTGTGCAACGTCTTGCGGCTTGGCATGGACGGCTGGCCCAATGCGGCGCGCAGCGGATCGCGCCAATTGTTTCTGACGCGCGACCAGCCATCCTCAAGCGACTGGATCCAGGGGCCTCGCGGTAGATCGCTCTCGCCGGTTACGGCCGATGTCATCGCCGGGTGGGTGTATTCGACCCGCAGCGCAAGCCCGAGTGCGCGGCGGCCGTCCTCGCTGGTACCAGCGAGCACCACCCCGGCAAGCTGCGTGAACAAATCCTCCTCGCCGTGTGCTCGTTCGAGCACGCTCGCGAGAGCGCGGGGACCGGTAGAGCACCGTGCCGCGCGGATCGCGGCGAGTACAGCCGGCCGCGCTGCCAGCGCCGCCACCCGTTTGTACGCCTGGCGTGACAAGGGCAAACCGATTTCATCGAGAGCCCGCCGCGCCGCGGTAAGCGGCAGGCTCAGGTCCTCGCCTGACCGCCGAATCCATGCGCCAGGCACGCCGTGCGGTGGGCTGCCGCAAGCGACGAGCACACACGGGACGGCACGAGCCAGAGCCGGGAGCAGTTCGGTGTTCAGCAGGGTGAAGGTGGCCGTTCGGTCCCACGCATGCTGGACGTTCTCAAGCACGAGGGCGCCGCCTTCGCTCAGCCGCCCACCCATCTCGGCGCCAAGTCTGGCGAACAGGGACGGCCATCCGTATACGGGACCTGGCTTCGCGCGCATCAACTCCAACGTCCCGTTTGCCGCACCGAAACGCGCCGCCGAGGTCGCAAGCGAAACGAGAAACGTGCCAGGGTCGCGATCCTGCGAGCCGAGCCGCAGCCAGATCGGACGCCGGTTCTTGCGCACGAGGGCAGCGGCTAGGCCCTCGGTCGGCAGGCTGTCTTCAGCTACATCAAAGAGAGTCAACTCCGGCTCGGCGGCGTCGTCGAAAGCCAGGTGCACCGCCTGCGCATGATCGCCCAATGGCGCCAGCGCTCTCGCCTCGAAAGGCATGGTACCCCCCATGCTTCACCGCCGTCGCTTCAGGCAGTGACCGGCCCCGTACACCCGGATACAGTTACTACACGGCGAGCATTCGGACGTGTCAAGGTGTCAGAGGTCCCGAGTAGCGCGCGAGATACATCCTGGCGAGCCGTTATTGAACAGGCGGCGATCCTTGGTCGCTAGGTGCTGAACGTTTGTGTCAAATTTCACGCGGCCTAGGTGAGCCGCGCGCGGGCGAAGTAGCTGTCGACATGCTGGTCGATGGTGCGGAGGGCGGCCGTAAGTTCTGCGGGCGCCTGGGACTGTCCGGCGAGCAGGGGTGCAACAGGCGGTTGTGCAGCTTGGTGTAGAAGACCGCGACCTTGATCCAGCCGGGGGTCAGGACGTAGCGGTAGGAGTGGCCGATCGGCCAGATCAGCCCGGTGAGCCGGAGCCGTCGCTGGCCATAGATCATCTGGCTGGGGCTGTAGAGGGCGTGCAGGAGCTGTTCATCAAGGCCGCAGGCTCTCGCCAGTCATGCCAGCGGCGACGAGCAGGGTGGTGCACAGAGCGCCGGCCAGGGCCATAACCCGATCGCGGCGGCTGGTGCTGCAAGAACTGCCGCAGGATGCCAGGGACCATTGCCACGCCCCAAGGAACGCTTCGAACGCGGGTGCTGCCCGCTCCGCATCCACTTCCATGCCAGTATCGGCGACTTCCAGAGAGGTGAAGCGCAGGTACTGCGGCTCAGGCAACACATCCCAGGCGAAATCATCGGCAGTTACTCCGTGATCCTGATCGTCACAGGATAGGCCCATAAAGGTCAATATTGATACGGTTGGTGAGCCGAGTGGCCCTGACCCAGCGATGGCTTTGAAGCTGCGCATTCTGCCGCTCAGAGAGCCTAGTACCGGGAACACCTCAGTGGCCGTCACAGCGCCCGTACCCTGACCGGCGCGGCCGTAACATGGCTCGTGCCGGAACGCGGCTGAAGGATCTGCGGAGGACGGCCGACGGATACGGCGAGATACCCGGCACCGGCCAGTCAGTCCGCCTGCTCACGCACGGCCTGGCCGATGCCGAACCCGTCGTGCAAGACCACCACGCCTGGCCACGGGCCACGCCGCCGGGCCGGGCAGATAGCCGGCATCCCGCGCGGGGACGTCGAGGTCGTGCCATCCTTCCGAAGCGTAAAGTGCGGTGGTGGCCGTCTATGCAGCGGATCCGGATCTATCCTGGCTGTATCGCGATACGCGGGAGCGCCTGGTCCAGCTGCTGTCTGAGCTCGATGGCGCAGCGCTGGCGACCCGGGTCCCGGCGTGCCCCGCCTGGTCGGTCCGGGAGGTGGTGGCTCACCTGACCGCGGTTTCCCAGGATGTGCTGGCGGGCCGCCTGA
>DATMMA010000326.1:0-5297 GCA_035570295.1 Streptosporangiaceae bacterium | reverse complement strand
GCCGACTACCTGTCCCGGCTCGCGAAGATCCATGGCCAGGTCCGGCGGCCTGCAGCGCCCGGGTGACCGAGGCGACCTGGACCACCACATCGGGCAGTAGGTGCCGGTCCGGACCATCCTCTACAGGAGGCCACGGCCGGGCTCTCACCGGCCACTTCCCCCACTGCGTGGTGAACGCGGCGCAACGCCTCACGGGACGACGGCCAAGCCAGCCTGGGCGAGGTGGCTAGCACGATCCGCCAGGTCAACCGCCTCTAAAGACCCGGGCAGGACGCTGGCTCAACCTGCTGCGCCGCCCAAGATACCCCCTGCGGGTATAGTGAGCACCGGAACGCCCGCCTTCTCGGTCGCTGAGCCCGTCGAGGCGACGGCACGCCCGGCGAGCGCCAGCTGGACTGATACACCGGCTCCACTGATGACACCCAGAGCAGACGCACGCCCGTTGACCGGAGAACGCACGCTGACCCGCCGATATGGCGCGGATTACGATCGGGCAAGCAGTGCCTGGGGCGCCCGCGCCCGAGTGGGTATTCTGCGCGGGCATTGGAGGTTCGGCTCGGCGCTGCAGGCCGGCCAGCGGTATCTGGATGGCTGCGTCATTGGCACATGTCATGAGTCGAGCTGGTCGAGCGCCGCAGCGAGAAAGGCGTCGCGGCGAGCAGTGAGGATGGCCGCGTTCAGATCTGGGCGGCCGAGCTCACCGAGGAGGTCACCCGGCAGGCAGTTGGCCATGTCGCCCACCGTGCACAGGGCTGCGGCCACGTCCCAGTACGGGACGTGCTCGGCCTGACGGCCGGCCGCTTGCTGCCATCCGGCCAGCACCTCGCCGGGAGCCGGCGAGCCCGGCCCTGATGCGTCGCGCGATGAGTCCAGCGCCGCTGATCCGAAAAATAGGCCACGTCCAAGCGCAGGGTGCCCAGGTCGATTCCCGGTGATCCGGCGCCCGCGGCATCTCAGTCGATGATGCCGCTGCAAGAATCGCCAGACCAGATGGTATTGCCCAGCCACAGGTCACCATGCACGAACACCAACCCGCCGTCTGGAACCGGCAGTCCGGCGATCCGCTCTTCGGCCATGGCCAGCAGCTGCGACGTGCCGGCTGACTTGCGCCAGCCAGCGAAGTCCACGTCATACAGGGCGCGGGTCCGTAGCTCCAGTCCTGGCCGCGGTGCCAGCGCAACGCGCTGCAGCGCGCCCGCCACCGCACCCAGCGCGCGGAGCCGTGCCGCCGAGGCGACGCGGGGAATCTGGCTGGAGCCTGGCAGCACGGTCATCAGCACTGCCATCGTGCCGGCCGCACCGCCGTCCAGGTCCGCAGCGATCAGCCGCGGCGCCGGCAGGGCGTGGCATGCCGCCAGTTCCAGCGCCGCGACGGTAGTGATGAGCTGCCGGCGGTCCAGGTCGGTGGTCACGTCGCCGGTCTTCAGCACCACCTCATCGGTGCCGTCGGCATCGGCTAGGCGCAGTAGCCAGGGATTGCCGCCCGCCCGCATCCCCCTAGCGCTAACTACCCGTGCGGAAGGAGCCACAGAACAGGCCGCCCAGCTCAGAACTTGCCGGACCGGATCTGGCATGCGCCGAGCCTAACGCGGACCGGCCAGATCTCCTCTCCCACGGGTAAACCTGACCGCAGGGCATCGACACCAGAACTGACTCTGCGCCACTCCGCGGTCGGCGGGACGAACGGACGCTCGCTCGTAGCCGAAATGAGTGCTTGATCAGTGTGCATATCTATGCACATCGTGACACACTCACATGTGCTCTTCCGACCTTGCCGGTGATCATCGTGCAGCCTTTCCATGGTTCTGTTAGGAAATCAGATTGCCGGGTCGGCGACTGCTGGCCGCAGTAGCCATGGGGCGGTTCCGCGCAGAGCGTCCGGTTATGGTTTGTGTCCCGAAGCCGTCCGGCTGTCGTACCGGTCTAGCACCACCGTGCGGCGGCGCCGTCATAGCCCGGGATGCGATCTGCTCGTGCTGATGAGGGCGGATGCTTCGTGGCCGGTTTCACCCGGAGATCCCTGCCAGATCCGCTTCTAGCTCATCAGGCGCAAGCCCACTCTTTACGCGTGACATCGCCAGGCTGACGACCCCGGGCAGGGGACCAGCCGACTCGGCTGACCACACCGCTGCGAGGCCGTCATAGCCCGCAGTAACGACCTGGCCGTCAGATGGGCCGAATGAAGCGCTCTCGATGGTGGCGCCTTGAGAATATCCGAGCGTGCTCAGCCGCTTGCCGGTGAGTGCATCCCAGATTGTCGCTGAGCCTGCGCCACTGGAGGTCACAATCTCGGTTCCGGTCCGGTTGAAGGCGGCGGTGTAGAACCGCGCGCCTTGAGGCTCCGTGACGACTGTCAGTTGCTTTCGTGTTCGAATGTCCCAGATCCTGGCCGTGCCGTCATCACTGACGGTGACGATGTCCGCGCCGTTGGAGCTGAAGGCGGCGCTGCCGATCGGTGCGCCCTTTGGCTCACGGAAGATTGCGAGCTGCGTCCCGTTAAAGGCGTCTGAATCAGCTGCCCAGATCCTGGCCGTCCCGTCATTGCTGGCTGTGATGATCTCAGTCCCGTTGGGGCTGTAGGAAGCATGGTACAGAAAAGCTTTGCCAGCAAAGAACTCGGAAGCTTCCGTAGCCGATTTAGCATTCCAGATAATGATGCTGGCGGCGTCTGTCGCCGTCATAATATGAGTTCCGTCAGGACTGAAGGCCGCGCTGTACGTGGGGAATCCAGTCTCGAGCGTCTTGAGGAGCCGCCCAGTCCTGGCGTTCCAGATTCTGGCGGTGCCGTCGTTGCTTGCGGTCACGACGTCATCTCCGTCCGGACTGAAGGAGGCACTGTTAATAGCGTTACCGGCATTGGCAAAGTTGACGCCGTCAGTGCCCTCATAAAGGACGCTCAGCTGTCTGCCGGTTGCGATGTCCCAGATTCTGGCAGTCCCGTCACTCCCGGCAGTAACGAGCTCGTTACCTGCGGCGTTGAATGAGGCGTCGTTGAGCGGAGCGCCGCCGGGCTCGGCTATTTCCCGGATGAGCTGGCGGGGATACGCGTCCCAGAGCCGGACGGTGCCGTCGTTGCTCGCGGTTGCGACCTCAGTGCCGCTGGGAGCGAACGTCGCGTAACTTATCCGTCCTCCTCCTGGTTCATCGAGCAGAGTTAGCTGCTCACCGTTAAAGGCATCCCAGATAGCTGCTGCGCGGCCACTTCCTGCGGTCACAATCATCGAGCCGTCTGGGCTGAAGCTAGCACTCGTCAGATCCGAACCCGACGGAGTGCCGACCTGCATCAGCTGTGCCGCGGTTCGGACGCTCCAGATCCTCGCGGTTCCGTCTGCGCTTGCGGTGACTACTTCAGTGCCGTCAGGGCTGAAGGCTGCGTCGTTGAGCTGTGCACCGGCGGGCTCCCGCAACACGGCAAGCTGGTCACCGGTGGCAGTGCTCCAGATCCTGGCTGTGCCGTCATCGCTCGCAGTTAGCACCTCGGTGCCGCTGGGGCCGAAGACGGCGCTCATCACCGCAGACCCCCCCGGCTCACGCAGCGTCATGACTTTGCTACCGGTCGCGGCATTCCAGATCACGATCGTGCCGTCATCGCTTGCCGTCACGACCTCTGTGCCGCTAGGACTAAATGCGGCATCATTGAGGGTATTGCTCGCAACGAGAACCTGCAGCGCCCGGCCGGTGGCGACGTCCCAGATCCGGGCGTTGGTATCATCGCTCGCCGTGAGGAGTCTGGTGCCGCCTGCACTATAGGAAACGCTGGTTATCGAGTTTCCTGCAATACTGAAATTGGAGCTTCCCAGCCCGCCCGCCGAGGGCTCCCGGATCGTAGCCAGCCGTCTGCCGGTCGCGGTGTCCCAGAGCGGCGCCGTGCCCGTTTCGGTACCGGCAGCAATGCTGTTTCCGTCAAAACTGACTGCGACAGTCCTGGCGGGCGAACCGACCTGGAACGTTTTTAGCAATTGCAATCTCGTGACGGCCTGCCGAAGGGCATCCTCGGCTCCCGGCGTGTAGCGAACATCCAGCGCGCGGATTGACAGGAGCGCACTCATCTCCGGATCGGAGTTCAACGCCGCTACCGATTCGGCGGCAAGCTGCCCTGACTGCGCTATATGCTGGTTAGATACCGCCTGGTTTCGTTGCACCAGCGCGATAATCGATAGCACTATGGCGATCACCAAGGCACAGGCCACGCCCCCGAGAAGTGTCCGCTGCCGCCTGGCAGCACCCTTCCGACTTGCTGCCAGGTACTGATACTGCTTATCGGTTGGCTGCTCCTTGTGCCCTTCCTTTTGCTCATACCAGTTCTCTGCCGCCCGCAGATCGCTGCCGCGTAGCAGGAAGCTATTGTCCTTACCAGATCCAAGCCACTCCTGTGCGCGCACGGCCAGACGGGCACTTTGATCGCGCCATGCGAGGTCGGAATCGAGGGCCTCAAACAGCTCCTGCAACTTCTGCTCACGGTCCGCAGAGCCCTCGAAGCTAATCCAGTTCGGCGTTGTAAGCACGGCAGGAAGGGCATTTTCCGACACCGGCCTAAACACAACCGGGATGATGCGCTTGTGGCCATCTACTGCTATCTCAAGCTCTTTCGCGCATTCCTGAGAGACGGCTGAGTCGGGACTGATAATAAAAACAAATGCGCTGGCTCGTTCAATGCCCCTCGCGATGCGCGCCCGCCAGTCAGCCGCCGGTTCGATGTTCGAGCGATCGAGCCAGACCTGCTTGCCAGTTTGCCTAAGCGCTCCGCTCAGCCAATCGACGAACTCGCGATCACGTGGCCTGCGCGCGTACGAGATAAAGGCATCGATCCGGTCAGTCTCAGTCGACGATACCTTCTGCGGCAACTCGCCGCCTGAGGGCTGTCGGCGAGCAGCCACGTCATCAGCAGACGACACTCAGCGCTCCCCTCCGAGCACCTTCATTCGCTAAATCAGCGGCGCACCGTTTTGACCATCATCTCACAACTATTTGCGAATGGAGCCAGCATGGAACCGCGCGGTCCCAAGCTCCTCCGCCAAGACTTTCGTCGCGCACATGGCCGTCCAGGCCGGTAATACGGCGGCGCTTAACACGCATACCGAATGACCTTTCGGTGGCTTCCACATCCCCGGCGACCGCGCTGGCAGCCATCCAATTAGGCAGCTACGTGGGCGGACCGCGAGTCACCTTCGCGCCGCCCGGCTGCCCTGCCGGCCCAGGTTGGATGCGATGAGTCGTAGGTCAGCTTGCATAAATATGCATCGCTGCTGCGCCGAGAGCATGTACTCATTTAGCCGCTGTGGGCGAGGTCAGTGGTA
>DATMMA010000325.1:0-10757 GCA_035570295.1 Streptosporangiaceae bacterium | reverse complement strand
GCAGGCGTATTACCGGGAGCAGCGGGCGGAGCGCCGCCGGCTGCGCCACCACCGACTGCACGGCAGGCTGACCAGGGACGGCATCGTCCTGCCACTACTTGCCTGCTGCCTGATTCTTGCCCTGATCACCGGCACCCTGCTGACAGTCTTCACCGCGACCTCTGGCCAGAATCTGACCCGGCTACCCGGCTACCCGGCTACGGGCACCAGCCAACCGGACACGAGCACCTCGACACCTGCTTCGCTCGCGCCGAGCCCGGTGGTGATGCGGACGGGGCAGCCGCTGCCGCATGGCACGCTGGAGCCCGCTGGCAGCAACCGGCCGGTCCCGCTTCGAGGCCTGGCCCAGAGCATGCTGGTGCTCGTGCCGCCTGCTTGCCAGTGCGGCGCTACCGTCAGCTGGCTGGCAGGCATCGCTGCCAGCCAGCACGTGGTCGCCTATCTCGTCGGCACTCCGCAGACGAGGGTCGAGGCCCTGCAGCTGCATTCGGGACTGGATCCGAGGCTGCGGAGGGTCCTGCCGGTGGCACTGGACAACCAGCAGGTGCTGACGACTAACTACCCGGTTAGCGGCGTGACGGCGCTCCTCGTGACCGGGAGCGCACCGCAGTCCCAGACTGTGTCCTACGCGCAGAATCTCAGGGCGAACGACCGCGCGGCGCCCCTGGTTCAGGCGCTCAAGGGCTGACGCGCAGGGGCAGGCCGATTGCCGCCGACGGCAGAAACGGGCGGGCCGGCGGCAGCCTCGACTCATCAGGTGGCTACGCTTTGCGGCGTCTGTCGGACATCCTCACGACGAGGGGAGCATGCCGTGATCCGGAGCGGCTGGAGAAGCGCACTGCCGCGTCGGCTAGTGCTCGTGGCGGCCGCCGTGCTGATTCCGGTCCTGGCCGGCTGCGAGGCGGGCAATGAGGCGCCAACGGTGCAGTTTCACTACCCGACGGACGCGACGGGCACGGTTGTCGGAGACATCTCGATCAGGAACGTCTTCGTGGTGGGCGCACCGCTCGGGTCACAACTGCACAAGGGCGGGGCGGCCGGCCTGTTCCTATCCATCGTGAACAACGGCGCGCCAGACCGGCTGCTGACCATCACTGCGCCGGGGAGTGCCGCATCGGTGTCTCTGCCGAGCGGCGGCGTGCCGGTGATTTTCCAGCACCCGGTGCTCCTGTCCGGTCCCAAGCCTCAGCTTGTGCTTGCGGACCTCACCCGGAACCTCACCAGCGGCTCGTCGCTCAAGCTGCGACTCACCTTCCAGAAGGCCGGGCTCGTCACGCTGCAGGTCCCGGTTGTGCCGCGGGCCGCGCATTACGCGACATACTCGCCGCCGCTGCCCAGCGCCGTTGTCAGCACTCCCGCAACCACGCCGACGACACCTGCAACGCCGACCACGTCAGCTACGCCGAGTTCGAGCCCGCACGCCTCTGCTTCGCCGTCGAAGACCTGACCGGCGGCTGCCTGGCCCACCCGCCAGGCAGCGCTAACTGCGCCGAACAGGCCAGCCCGCGCGAGGCAGGCTAGCCCGCGGTCCGCGCCGTCAGCCGACTGGCTCGAACTTGTAGCCCAGCCCGCGCACCGTGACGATGTGGCGGGGGTTGGTCGGCTCGGTCTCGATCTTGGCTCGCAGCCGCTTCACGTGCACGTCCAGTGTCTTGGTGTCGCCGACGTAGTCGGCGCCCCAGACCCGGTCGATCAGCTGCATCCGGGTGAGTACCCGGCCGGCGTTCCGCAGCAGTACCTCGAGCAGTTCGAACTCCTTGAGCGGGAGCTGCACCTGCTCGCTGCGCACGGTCACCACGTGCCGGTCTACGTCCATCCGCACCGGGCCGGACTCCATGATCGAGCTGATCGGCTCGTCCACGTCACCCCGGCGACGCAGCACGGCACGCATCCTGGCCACTAGCTCACGGGAGGAGAACGGCTTCGTCACGTAGTCGTCGGCACCGAGCTCGAGCCCGACGACCTTGTCGATCTCGCTGTCCTTCGCGGTCAGCATGATCACCGGGACATTGGACCGCTCGCGCAGCGTCCGGCAGACCTCGCTGCCCGGCAGGCCAGGCAGCATGAGGTCGAGCAAGACCAGGTCAGCCCCGGTGCGATCGAAGGTCTCGATGGCGTCCGGACCGGTGGGGCAGACCGCGACCTCGAAGCCTTCCTTACGGAGCATGTACGACAGCGCATCGCTGAAGGATTCCTCGTCCTCGACGACGAGCACCCGAGTCACTTAACTGCCTCCCTGACAGATTGCGCGGTCTGGTCCGTTCGCGCTCTTGGTTGTTCCGTGCCACGGACCGGCATCCCGCGCCGCTGGCGGAGCGGGAGCCGGAGCGTGAAAGTGGAGCCTTCGCCTTCCCGGCTCCAGACCGCGACGTTGCCCCCGTGTGCCGCCGTAACGTGCTTGACGATGGCCAGGCCGAGCCCGGTGCCCCCGGTTGCCCGTGAGCGCGCCGGGTCGACCCGGTAGAACCGTTCGAAGATGCGCTCGCGATCCCGCTCGGGGATGCCGATGCCCTGGTCGGTCACGCTGATCTCAGCCATCCAGCTGGACGCGGTCCTGGTGGTGATCACCACGCGCGTCTTGTCCGGGCTGTAGGCAACCGCGTTCTCCAGCAGGTTCCGCAGCGCGGTGACCAGTAGGTCCTCGTCGCCGAGGATGGAGACGCCGCGATCCCCGGTGACCTCGAGCGAGATGCCGCGGGCCGACGCGCGCATCCGGCACCGGTCTACCGCCTCGGCCACCACATCGTCCAGCACGACCGGACTCGGGTCCGGCACCGGCTCGGCAGCCTGAATCCGGGACAGCATGATCAGGTCCTGTACCAGGTCGGTCAGCCTGGACGCTTCCTGGCGCATCCGCCCGGCGAACCGGAGCACCGCCTCAGGGTCGTCGGCAGCCTCCTCGACCGTCTCCGCCAGCAGCGCCAGCGCGCCAACTGGAGTCTTGAGCTCGTGACTGATGTTGGCCACGAAGTCGCGGCGCACCTCGTCGACCCGGCGGCTCTCGGTCTGGTCTTCAGCGAGCAGCAGGATCAGCCCGCCATCGCCGACTGCTGGCCCGAGGGGCGCCACCCGGACGGCGAAGCTCGTCGCCCGCCCGTTGAACCGGCTGGTCATGATGTCGATCTCGCCCTCGCGCGGCATGCCTTCGCGGCGCACCTGCCGGGCCAGCGCGAGTAGCTCACCGACTAGCAGCCGATCCCCTTCGACAAGGCCGAATTCGCGCGCGGCGGCGCTGGAACTGAGTACCCGGTCGTCGCTGTCTAGCACCACTGCAGATGACAGGAGCACCGCCAGCACCGAGCTAACGCCCGGGGGCAGCTTGGTCTCCTGGAGTAGGTCCGAGTCTGGCATGTCCGAAGACAAGACCGGTTGCACCCCCATCTCCACGCTCTGATGTTAAGCGTGCGGCCTGGTCGCGCCCACTGTACGGTCGCGCTGGCTGCTGCTATTGGCAAAGTGTTCACTATCCTGACAACCAGCGTCCATGTCGATTGTGCCTGCTATGCACCCACGAGGTGAACAGGCGACCAACTGCAGCCGGCAGATTGGGGTACTCGCTCCCGGTGTCACGCCGTAATCGGGGTTGGATGGCAGGGTTTCGGCGGCCCTGCAGCCGCAGGTCAGCTCAGCGCCCCTGAGCCCGCACCGCCTCTGCGGCGTGCGCCGCCGCCTCCGGATCCAGGTACTGTCCGCCGGGTCGCACCGGGCGGAACTCGTCATCAAGCTCGTACACAAGCGGCATGCCGGTCGGAATATTGAGCTCGGCGATGTCCGCATCGCTGATCCCGTCCAGATGCTTGACTAGCGCCCGCAGCGAGTTGCCGTGCGCGACAACCAGCGTTATCCGCCCGGCGGCAAGGTCGGGAATGATCCCGTCGTACCAGTACGGCAGCATCCGCAGCACCACGTCACGCAGGCACTCAGTCCGGGGCAGGAGCTCGGGCGGGAGCAGCGCGTAGCGCGGGTCGCCGGCCTGCGACAGCGGGTCGTCATCGGGTAGCGGCGGTGGCGGCACGTCATAGGACCTGCGCCACAGCATGAACTGCTCGTCGCCGTACTGCTCCCTGGTCGCCGCCTTGTCCTTGCCCTGCAGCGCGCCATAGTGCCGCTCGTTCAGCCGCCATGACCGGCGCACTGGCAGCCAGCTGAGGCCGGCGACGTCCAGCGCGATATTGGCCGTCTCGATCGCCCGGCTCAGGGTCGAGGTGTGCACCGTGTCGGGCCGCAACCCGGCGTCGGTCAGCTGCTGCCCGGCCCGCGCTGCCTCGGTGCGGCCGCGCTCCGACAGGCGAACGTCGACCCAGCCGGTGAACAGCCCCTTGTCATTCCACTCGCTCTCGCCGTGCCTGATCAAGATGAGCGTGCTCATGCCCGAAATCCTAGCCCGGCCCTTGACGCCCCAGTCGCCGCAAACGGCCGGTGTGACAAAAACCCTATAAATCAGGCCGGGAACGCGCCATAACCAGCCGCTGTCGCCTGCACCTGCGCGGCCGAGCCGGCGGGAATCTGACGGCCGGCTGCGGAGTTGAGGAGTTCCGGAGGTGAGAGCCCGTGCCGCGACGCTTTCCACGGCGGATCGCGACCGTCAGCGTCCACACATCCCCGCTCGAGCAGCCGGGAACTGGAGACGCGGGCGGGCTGAACGTCTACGTGGTGGAGGTCGCGAAGCGACTGGCCGAGCGAGGTGTCGAGGTCGACATCTTTACCAGGGCAGTGTCCCGCGACCAGCCACAGGTGGCCGAGCTTGCGCCCGGCGTGTTGGTACGCCATCTGGCGGCGGGCCCGTTCGAGGACCTCGACAAGTCCGATCTCCCAGGGCAGCTCTGCCAGTTCACCTTCGAGTTGCTCCGCACCGAAGCAGCGCACGCTCCTGGCCGCTACGACCTTGTCCATGGTCATTACTGGCTGTCCGGCCAGGTGGGCGCGGTAGCCAAGGAGCGGTGGGGCGTCCCGCTGATCCAGTCCATGCACACCCTGGGCAAGGTCAAGAACGCAGCGCTGGCAGCGGGCGACACCGCAGAACCCGACTTCCGGCTCCGCGGCGAGGCTGAGGTGGTGGCCTGCGCCGACCGGCTGGTCGCGAATACAGACGACGAGGCTCAGCAGCTCATCGGGCACTATGCGGCCGACCCGGCCAGGGTTGCCACCATCAATCCCGGCGTGGACCTGTCGGTTTTCGAACCCGGTTGCCAGCGGCAAGCGCGCCGGCAGCTGGGCTTGCGCGAGGACGGCGTGGTGCTGGTCTTCGCCGGGCGGGTGCAGCCGCTGAAGGCCCCCGATGTCGTGCTGCACGCGGCGGCTCAGCTGATTGCCGACGATCCAGGGCTGGCAAGCCAGCTGACGGTCGCGTTCGTCGGCGGCCCGAGTGGCACTGGCCGGCAGGACCCTGACGGGCTGGAGCAGCTCGCCGCCCGGCTCGGGCTGGCCGGGCTCGTGCGCCTGGAGCCGCCGTGCCCGCAGCGCGAGCTTGCCCAGTGGTACCGGGCGGCCACGCTGGTCATGGTGCCGTCTTATTCGGAGTCCTTCGGCCTGGTAGCGATGGAAGCTCAGGCCTGCGGCACACCGGTCGTGGCAGCTGCTGTCGGCGGGCTGCGCATCGCGGTCCGGCACGGGTACTCCGGTGTTCTGGTTGACTCCCGCGACCCCGGTCACTACGCCAGGGCCGTGCGCGACCTGATCACCGCGCCGGCCAGCCTGGCCAGGCTCGCGCGCGGCGCGCGTGAGCACGCATCAAGGTTCGGCTGGTCGGCTACGGTCGACGCGCTCCTGCAGCTGTACGCGGCCGTCACCGCCGAGGCAGCTGCAGCGGTCGACGCGTGAGGACGCCGGACTACGACTCGGCTCTGCGGGCCGCGCTCGGCGCGCTGGAGGTCAGCTATGAATCGCCCGGGCCGGGCAGCTACCTGGTCACGCTGCCGGGGCAGCACAAGCTGAAAACCATGACGTGGCTCATCGCAGGTACGCACAGCCTGCTGGTCGAGGCCTTCTTCTGCCGGCAGCCGGACGAGAACCACGCGGAGTTCTACCGGTTCCTGCTCGAGCGGGGCGCCCGGATGTACGGGGTGCATTTCGCGCTCGATCCGATCGGCGATGTGTATCTCCTCGGGCGGCTGCCGCTCGACGCGATCAGCCCGGACGAGATCGACCGGCTACTCGGGTGCGTGCTCAGTTACGCCGACGACACATTCGATCAGGCGCTGATGATCGGCTTCGCGTCGGCGATCAGGAAGGAGTACGCCTGGCGGGTTAAGCGCGGCGAGAGCCTGGCTAACCTTCAAGCGTTCGGCCGGATCACGCACGAGGGTCAAAGCGAGGATCGCCCGCGCTTCGGCGAGCATCCCGGCTAATTCAGCCCCGCGCCACCGCTAGGCCACTTAGCATCCGATCCGGCCCCCCGCATAAGGCACATATCATCGTAAAGCGGTTCGCCGGAAGGGCCGTTTCAGATGGTAAGTGCGGTAGAGGGCAACCAAAGGTGCTGCGCATTCCCGGCAAAACGTCAGGATTTTACGAGCCGGGAGACGGCGTCCGCCGCCTCCTTGACCTTCACTTGAGCTTCGGGGCCGCCCTGCTCGATGGCCTCGGTCACGCAGTGCCCGAGGTGGTCTTCCAGCAGGCCGATAGCAACCGCCTGAAGCGCCCGCGTGGCCGCTGAGATCTGGGTGAGCACGTCGATGCAGTAGGTGTCGTCCTCGACCATCCGCTGCAGGCCGCGGATCTGGCCCTCGATCCTGCGCAGTCGCTTGAGGTAGGCATCCTTGTCCTGCGTGTACCCGTGCATAGTCAGACGGTACACGGCCGCCGGCCCGGCTGGCAGCTGCCGTGAGCCCGGCGGCCAGCACCTGCGTGAACCCAGCGCCTGCGTTCACCGATTCTTAAGTCGGAGGCGCGACTTTAGACTTGTTGGCAGAGCCGGACGCTTGCTAGCGACGACCGCGGGCGGGCGCGCGCAGTCATCCATCGGCCGGCTACTGGCAGCCCGCGTGGCCAGGGACGGCCCGCGGGACCAGGAAGGACACTGTCATGCCGCAGCACGACATCCGTAGCGCTGTGCGGAACCGCGATAACGGCATGGCCAAGATCACCGCGCTGAGCTGGCGGGCGGGCGCGGCCGGAGTTGCGGTCGCCGGGCTGCTGACCGTTGCACTCGGCCATCAACCCGGTTGCCCGCACTGTCCCGGCGGGGCACCGAGACGACCACAGCGGCATCGTGATCCCGGCTCAGCCGCCGAGCCAGGCACCAGGCACCGGCCAGGTAACGTCTGGCGCGTCATGACAGCCGGTGCGCGGTGACGACGAGTGAGATCACCAGCGACACCTTCGAGGTGTTCGGCACCAGCGCGGTCCTGCTCGTCACTCGTCCGCGCGCGATCGGCCAGGCCCGTAGCATCGCCGACCGGCTGCTTGCAGATGTCGACCTCGCCTGCAGCCGTTTCCGGCCGGACTCCGAGCTCTCCAGGCTGAATGCGGCCGGCGGCGAGCCGACTCAGATCAGTGCCACGTTCGCCGACCTGCTGGCGGTCGCCCTGCGCGCTGCCAGGCTCACCGGCGGCGACGTCGATCCAACCTGCGGACGTGCGCTGGCCGGACTGGGCTACGACCGCGACTTCGCTGACATGCGTGCGGCCGGTGACGCGCCGCCACGGCTGACCGGCCCGGTCGGCCCGGTACCTGGCTGGACCCGGGTGCGGCTGGACCGCGGCGGCCGGCGGGTCCGGCTCGAGCACGGTGCTCAACTCGATCTGGGCGCGACAGCCAAGGCGCGGGCCGCCGACAAGTGCGCGGAGCAGATCGCTGACCGGCTTGACTGTGGTGTCCTGGTCAGTCTCGGCGGTGACGTTGCGGTCGCCGGCCAGCCGCCGCCGGACGGCTGGCAGATCAGGGTGACTGATGACCACGCCGCACCGGAATGGGCGCCCGGCCAGACCGTGACGATCAGTTCCGGCGGACTGGCGACGTCGAGCACCACGGTGCGGACCTGGACGCTAGGTGGCCGCACGGTCCACCACATCATCGATCCGTCGACTGGCGAGCCCGCAAGGTCGTGCTGGCGCACGGTCAGCGTTGCGGCCGGGACCTGCACCGACGCGAACACGGCCAGCACTGCCGCAATCGTGCGCGGGGCGGCCGCCCTGGACTGGCTCCACGCCACCGGCTTGCCGGCCCGGCTGGTCCGGCATGACGGAACGGTGGAGACCACCGCCGGCTGGCCATACGACGATCCAGGTGATGCGGCGTGACCGGCAGCGGGCACGTCGGAGCCATCGTCGTCACGTCCTCGACGCCACTGTGGTACGCGACCAGGGCGACCGGATTGGTAGCCCTGGTCCTGCTGACCGCGAGCATGGCACTAGGCCTGCTGGCATCGGTGGGTTTCCAGCGGCCAGCGTGGCCCCGCTTCGTCACCCAGGGCCTGCATCGCAACCTCGCGCTACTCGCACTCGGATTCACTGCCGTGCACGTGCTGACGACGGTCCTGGACAGCTTCGTGTCCGTCCCGCTGCAAGATGCGTTCATCCCGTTTATCTCGTCCTACCGGCCAATCTGGGTTGGTCTTGGCGCGATCGCGCTGGACCTGATGCTCGCCCTGATCATCACCAGCCTGCTGCGGACCAGGATGGGCCTGCGGAGCTGGCGCGTCGTGCACTGGACGGCGTACCTGTGCTGGCCAGTGGCGGTACTGCACGGGCTCGGCACCGGGACGGATACGCCAGTCCGGTGGGTACTCGTCCTCACTGCTTGCTGCGTCCTCGCCGTTACCGGGCTGACACTCTGGCGGCTTGCGCTAGCGTGGCCGGGCCGGCCGGTGGCGAGCACCGCCGGCGTGGTGCTGATCGCGGTGACGCTTATCGCGAGCGGGGCCTGGCTGCGGGCCGGCCCGCTCTCCCCGCACTGGAGCGTGCGGTCCGGCACCCGGACTGCCGCGCCCGCGGGAGCAGCCCGGCCTGATCACCGGGCTAGCCCGTGACAGCGCCCGGCTGCGGGTTGCCGAGCGCGGGACAGCCGGTTGCACCAGCGACCGGCAAGCTACGGCTGATCCTCCGGGACCAGCCGCTGTCCCTAGCCGAGCACATCGCTCAGTACGGTCCGCTGTCAGCTGGCCAGCTTGAGTCCAAGGCGCTGATCGCGGAGGTCGAGCTCTCCGGACTGACCGGCAGAGGCGGTGGTGCCTTTCCGGCCGGCCGCAAAATCCGCGCGGTGGCCGAAGCAGGCGCGCGCCCGCGCGCCATCCGCCCTGCCGGCGGCAGTGTCGCGAGCGGCGGTGCCGCAAAAAGGCAGTGCCGCAAGAGGCAGTGTCATCGTGGCCAACGGCTCGGAATCCGAGCCTGCCAGCAACAAGGACGGCGTGCTGCTGAGCCACGCCCCGCACCTCGTGCTGGATGGAATCGCGGTGTGCGCCAGCGCTGTCGGCGCCACCCGTGCGTACCTCTGCGTCGGCCACGGTGCCGCACCGATGGCGCAGTTCCTGACGGGAGCAGTGGCCGAACGACACCAGGCCCGGCTGGACGAGGTGCCCGTCGAGGTGATCACAACTGCCGGCGAATACCTGTCAGGTCAGGAGAACGCGCTGATCAGCGCCCTGAACGGCAACGCGCCGCTGCCGACATTCGTCCCGCCGCGACCCGCCGACCGGGGCGTGCACCGGCGCCCGACGCTCGTGCTCAACGTCGAGACGCTCGCTCACATCGCGTTGATTGCCCGCTTTGGCAGCCATTGGTTCCGCACCACCGGGACCCCCGGCGCTCCCGGCTCCGCCCTGGTCACGGTCACCGGAGCGGTCGACAGGCCGGGCGTGCGGGAGATTCCGCTCGGTACCGCGCTCGGCGACGTATTGCAGCGATCGGGCCTGAACCAGCCAGCGCAAGCAGTGCTCACCGGCGGCTATTTCGGGACCTGGCTGCCGTTGCCAGCCGCACTGGCTGTACCGGTCAGCGACGAAGGCATGCGAGCGGCCGGGGCGGCACTCGGCCCCGGCGTGCTGGCAGTGCTCCCTGAGGCAGCCTGCGGGCTAGCCGAGACGGCGAGGATAGCCAGCTTCCTGGCGGCCGAGAGCGCAGGACAGTGCGGGCCGTGCCGGAACGGCCTGCCAGCGCTGGCCGACGCTCTGAACTGGATCGCGTTCGGCAGGCCGGGCCCGGACATCGTCGGCTGGGTCCAGCATCTGACCGAGCTCGTGACCGGCCGGGGTGCCTGCCATCTGCCCGATGGCACTGCGGGGCTGGTGCGTAGTGCTCTCACGGTGTTCGCGGCCGATCTTCGCGCACACGCCACCGCTGGCCCGTGCGAGCGAAGCGCCGGGCCGCCGATCTTGCCTGTCCCCGCCAGGGGCTCATAGTGAGAGACGACCACAACAGCGGGACCGGGCAACACCCGGTGTCGACCGGGCCCCGGCTTCTCCTAAACCCGATCGCCTGCGACGCCCGCGGGCTATGCATCGAGTTGCTGCCCGAACTGATCTCGGCCGATCCGTGGGGCTACCCGATCATCCGGCCCGGTCCGGTGCCGCAGCAACTGCTGCCGCTGGCCCGCCGGGCGGTCGCCGCCTGCCCGACGCTCGCGCTGATGCTGGCAGGCCTGCCGCGGTGAGCACGGTCGGGCCAGCCGGTCCGCGGGAGCCGTCACCGGCCCCGCGAACCGTGCCGGCTGACTGGCGCTTAGTTGAAGAACACCTTCGGGCGGTGCTTGGCGGTGGTGTCCCGGAGCGGCCCGTAGGTTGCGGAGTATGTGGCCGAAGAGACGCCTAGTGACGAGCACTG
>DATMMA010000324.1:0-9337 GCA_035570295.1 Streptosporangiaceae bacterium | reverse complement strand
AAAAGGCTTCGCGGCCCGGCGCACAGGAAGAGCACAATGCCAGCCGTGGAACGATCAGCCATCACCTCGGGGCTGGCTTCGCGGCTGGTCGCCACCCAGTTCCCGCAGTGGGCCAGCCTCCCGGTCTGTCCCGTCGAAGTTAACGGGCACGACAACATCACGTTCCGGCTCGGCGAGGCGATGTCTGTCCGGATGCCAGCCGGCGACGACTACGTCCCGCAGGTCGCCAAAGAACACAGATGGCTGCCGGAGCTGGCCCGGCATCTGCCGCTACCGATTCCTCAGCCGCTGGCAATGGGAGCCCCCGGATGCGGCTACCCCTGGCCCTGGTCTGTGTACCAGTGGCTGGGCGGCCAGCCCGCGGCGGCAGCGCACATCACCGACATACCGCAGTTCGCTGCTGACCTCGCCGGGTTCCTCGCCACCCTGCACAAGATTGACACCACAGGAGGACCGCTAGCCGGATACGAGACCTGCTTTTTCGGTGTGCCTTTGACCCACTGGGACAGCCAGACGCGTCAATCGATCACCATCCTGTCGGACGAGATCGACACCCAACTGGCCACCGAAGTCTGGGAGGCCGCGCTCGCGGCACCATGGGACGGCCCGGCGGTATGGTTCCACGGCGACGTCAGCCCCGGTAACCTCCTGGTCTCTCAGGGACAGCTGAGCGCCGTCATCGATTTCGGCATCGCCGGCATTGGGGACCCCGCCTGCGACACTGCCATCACCTGGACGTTCTTCACGGGTGAAAGCCGCAACGTGTACAAGGAACGGCTGCCAGCCGACGAGGACACCTGGGCCCGCGGCCGCGGCTGGGCACTCTGGAAAGCCCTCATCACGCTCGTTCCCGCCCGCGTGAGCTATCCCGACGAAGCCGCTCATGCCAGAGGTGTCATCCGTACTGTTCTAGCCGAGCACCAGAACTTGGCCTAGCCGCCCGCCCACCCGAGGAAGTTCTGCCAGGCCGCTGCTAGACCATCCGGCGCTGGTCGCTGACTTGATCATGTTTAACTGATATATAACTATTTACCAACTTCATGTGCCCTTACGGGGCCTTCTCAGCTGAGAGGTAACAGTGCACGTGTCGAAAGTTTGGCGGGGGGCAGTGATCGCGGCATCTAGCTGCGCGCTAGCCGCCGTGGGAACGGGCTCCGCGCTAGCCCAACCTACCCAGGCGCCCACAGTAACGATCAGCACACAGTCAGCCGTCCCTCCGGTCACTCATGACGTCCTCGTTATCTACAAAAACGCCCAGTTCCTCAAAGGCACGCATCGCCGCTTCGACACGGTGAACATTTCCGGCAGCGTCTCGCAGTCCACGGCGGGCCAGGTCGCCGCTCTGTTCGCGCAGCCGTTCCCGTACAAGGCCGCGCCGGCCAGGGTGCCCGGCCAGTCTGTCACTCTGCCGACCAGTTCGACGCCGGTCAACTATCAGTTCAAGGCCGTTCCGACCGTCGCGACCAAGTACACCGTGGAGGTGCTGCCGAGCAGCACGACGAGCAGCCCTGTGGTCGGCACGTCGTCGACGAAGACCGTGTATGTGGTCACTAACCAGCCCGCTTTCTTCAGCAAGTGCGGGCGGCCGGTCTGCCATCTGAGCATGCGTGTCTACACGCATCTGCCGCAGTCGGCGTACCGGACTGAGGCGGCGAAGAAGTGGTACTTCTACTTCGCCGTCACGCGCTCAGCCACGGGCGTGCCGCGGCCTCCGAAATGGCTCAACCTTGACACGAAGGCCAAGATCAGCAAAGTCCGGAAGATCAGCTCCACTGAATTCGAGCGGACCATCAGCTGGTCGTTCAGGGTCGGCAATGATGGCTACTTCCCGGTGGTCAACTTCTGCTCCAAGGACACGGAGTCCAAGGACGGCATCAACCTGCCCGGCAGCCACCACTGCGGTGTCAAGAAGATCCGCAGCAATACCGCCTACCTGGGCTAGCGGCTAACCCGGACAGCTTGCCCGGCTACCTCAAGCCGGGCAAGCTGGCCGGGTGACCGCCAGCTCCGACCCCGACGCCGCCCTCATCGAGCGGCAACTGCGCGCAGTCGGCTCGCTGCAGCGCGCCGCCAGCGAGCAGAACTACCTCAAGAGCAAGCTCGAGTTCGCCGGTTCCACGGTCCCGCAGGCACGCGCGATCGTGACAGCCTGGCGGCGGGCTCACCCTCAGCTCACGCGGCAGCGCCTCACTGAGGTTGCTGCCGCCCTCTGGGACGGACCGGTCTTCGAGTGCCAGCTCGCCGCCGTCCTGCTGCTCACCGACCGGCGTGCGCTGCTGCAAGCTGACGACGTCACGCTGGTCGAGCGGATGCTTCGCACCGCCGGCACTTGGGCGCTTGTCGACGGCCTCGCCGCTGACGTGATGGGCAGCCTCGTCGAGCGATTCGGCGACCAGCTGCACCCCACCCTGGATCAGTGGGCGGCCGACGCCGACTTCTGGATCCGCCGGTCCGCGTTGCTGGCACTGCTCGTACCGCTCCGGAGCGGTGACCCGGCGAACTTCGAGCGCTTCGCCGGCTACGCCGACGCAATGCTGGAAGAGCGAGAGTTCTTCATCCGCAAGGCAATCGGCTGGGTGCTGCGCGAGACCGGCAAACGCCAGCCCGGCCTGGTGGCCGACTGGCTCACGCCACGGGCGCACCGGGCGTCGGGCGTCACCATGCGAGAGGCAGTCAAGTGGCTGCCGGCCAGCCAGCGGGATGCGTTGATGGCTGCCTACCAGGCAGGTCACCGAAAGGCAGGGTAGAGCGGCAACTCCGGCGCATGCCAGCCAGCGGTAGCCGTCAGCAGGGACCTGACCAGCGCAGCAATCGCCGGCAGGTCTCCGGCAGGCTCTAGCTCAGCTAGCAGCGACTGCCACCGGTACCGCACGAGCTGGCGGGTGTGCGGCGACGGCTGCTCGGAGTTCATCGGCACATCGGCCGCGAGCGACCGGCGCAGCAGCCAGGACGTGGACGACATCGTCCACGCGGCAACCGCGCGCCGCAGGCCCGGCTGCCAGACCGCGTCATCGGCCAACTCAGGCCATAGCGAACTAACCTGCTCACGGTGGGCGGCTTCGGCCTCGGCGCTCAGCTCCCGCGGGAACCGGAAAACGCACCAGCAGGTGCTGAACGGCATGGTGATGTAGGCGGCGTCGAGGAATACCGGATGGAAGCCGGCCTCCTCGAAGTCGATGAACCTGACGCCAGCGCTCGTCAGCAGATTGTTGTCCGGGCAGATGTCGCCCGGCGAGAAGACCGCGTACTGGTCTGCCGCTGCTGCGGCAGCTACTTCGGCAAGTTCACCAGCCAGCCCTTCAGGCGCGGGAACGCCCATTTTGGCGGCGCTCTCCGCGGCGGCGAGTACCCGGCCGGGCAGGCCGGCCAGATGTCGTTCGTCTGGCCGGCCAGCCCGGTATCGCGCGGTCAATCCGTCGAATTCGGACCGGTGGGCGTTCGTCACGACCGATAGCCGGCCACAGGCACCGGCCCAGTCAAGCAACGCCGTTCTTGCCTCGGGTGCCGAGCCGGTCAACAGCACGTCCGCCAGGCTGAGGCCGCCACCGAGATCGGACATGACGACCAGCTGCGGGCCAGGGTCAGCGCCCAGGAGAGCCGGCCCCAGAGCGCTGCTGCCGGCGACGACGAGCCCGGCCGACTCGGCGGCGAAACAGCTGGCGCCCTCAGCCGTCCGCGGGTAGGTCTTCACGACCACGGTGCCGCCGGCCCCGGTGCCTCCGGCGACAGCAGTCTCACTGACAGACTCCCCGACAAGAGAATCCCCTGCCGCTGCATCGCGGCAGCGCAGCACAAACGCGTCGTCGCGACCCTCGCTCAGCTCGACGGGCTCGGTGAGCGGCCGGCCCAGCAGCGCCGACGCGGCAGCGACGATCTCCGGTGTCTGCGGCTGTGCCCTCACCCAGCTGGATTAGCTGACGTGCTTCGGCGGCTGATAGTAGACACCGAGCCGGATGAGCCAGGCGTGCAGTACGAGAGGACCGGCGCGGAATACCTCGGAACGCATGAGGACCGGCCGGTAGGCTGCCAGGCTTCTCAGCGCGGCCGGGAAGGATGCTGCCGATCTGTCGAACAGCAGCAGTTCCGCCGGGCGCCTTCGGCTGAGCTTCGCGCGGTCAGTTGCGGTGAGCTTAGGCGGCTGGTTGTGAAGCTCATTGATCGGGCCCCGGGCCACCGTGCCGGCATATTCGATATACGTGGCCTTCTGGTGCCTGGGCCACCACATCAAGAGCTCCTCGCCAGTGTAGGCAGGGCCGACAAAAGACGGTAGCGCGGTGGCTATCCGGTAGCGATCGACATAAATACGCTCGCTGCCGCCGAGCGCCCCCGCATAGGGCGGCGCGGGCTCGATCGAGGCAGGGACAGTACCGGGCAGCTGCTGGTGACGCGGGATCGGCGCGACCGTGAGCACCAGCGTAGCGCCGGCGAGCGCAACGAGCGACAGTCCGATCGCCGCTGCGGTAATCGGCTGGCGACGGAATCTGGCACAGCCGCGCGCGATCGCCGCGATGACGATCGTGGCTACCGCCAGGATGAGCCCGAGCGGCGCCAACCGGAACGGTGGCACGTGCGGGTCCGCCTCATAGCCAAGTGGCACGGCGAGCAGCACCGCGGCAGGGAGCCAGCGGGCGAGCGGGTGGCCGGACAGCGGCTTGGCCAGCTCTGCGACGGTAATCGCCAGTACCAGGCACGCCGCCCCCCACAACGCGGAGGAGGAGTAGTAATACTCGAGGGACTGGACGCTCCCGGCGAACTGCTCCCAGGCGTAGATCACAAGCTGGCAGGCGGCCGCCGCTCCAACCACTAGCACCGGCGTAGGCACCGAGCGACCGCGGCGGGCGATCGCAACGGTGAAGGCGCCCAGCACGGCCAGCGGAACCAGCAAGTAGGGCACATACAGCACCCACCGCCAATTCGCCGAGTGCCATACCCGCGTCTGGGTCGGCTGCGACAGGAAGCGGTAGGCCCGCCAGGTATCGGCGATGACGTTATAGTGGCCGATCACTACTGCGGACGCCCCCAACAGCAGCCCGGTGACCGCGATGCCGACCCCCGCGAGCAGTGCCACGTCACCGAGCAACCGTGCCCGGTCTCTCGCCAGCCGCACTCCCAGGTAACCAAGCAGGGTACCCGCCGCGAGGAACAAGCCAAACCCGTCCGACCACACAGCCAGCGTGATCAGCACCCCGGCAGCAGTCAGCCACATGCGGCGCGAGCGGGGCGCGCACGGCATCGCCAGGCACGCGAGCCATCCGGTGGCGTACGCGACAACTGCAGCATCCGGATAGTCGGTGCCCCAGGCGGTAATTATCACCGGTGAGGAAAGCACCACCAAGATGCCCACTACCCCGGCCGGCCGGCCGTAGAGGCGGCGCAGCAGCAAGTAAACGGGAACTACCGCGACCAGCGCGAACACATACCGGGTGACAAAGAAGCCAGGCACCGCGCCGAAGGCCAGATACGCTAGCCGCGCCGGCACCAGGAAACCAACCCTGGCGGCCTCGCGCAGCCGCCCAGCATGGGCATAGAAAGCCGAGTAGCGGGCGAATACCTGGCCCGGGTCAATGATGTAGGCAGTATGGATGGCCGGATCGGGCAGCGCGCTCGGTGCCATCAGCCGAAGCCGCAGCACAAGCGCGGCGACAGCCGGAGACAGCAGAACCCCAAGGGCCTCTAGCCACACAGCCCATGGCCATCGCGCCCACGCCGGGCGGCGCGGCACCTCGACCGTCTCGCTGGGACCGGCCTCGGGCAGCCCTGTACGACCGATCCCCGTTTGCACTGAGCCACTATGACAGCAAGGCAGGAATGCTGCGACACCGAGTTCGAAATGAGGGGTAGAAAATAGGAATTTCTTTACCAAAATGCGGTACCGGTTCCCTCTTGCTGGTCCCCAAGTTCTGGCGCCTGCCGGGCGGCGATCGCTACCCGTAGAAAAGTCGTTGCATCACTGCCCTGGCCTGCCGGGCACTCCGGCGCCAGTCTTCGACCAGGTCCTGCGCGCCACCAGGCGGGTAGCCGAGTACCTGGGCGATCACCGCCAGGTCGGCCGGCAGCGACGGCAACGTATCGGACGGCCGGCCGCGAACGAGCATGACCGCGTCCCTGATCCGGCTCGCCAGCAGCCAGGATGCGGCGAGGGTGGTCGCATCCGCGGCCGGGATGAGCCCAGCCGAGCTGGCCGCCGCCAGGGTGGCATGAGTCCGGGTGCTGCGCAGTTCGGGCACGGCCCTAGCGTGCTGCAACTGCAGCAGCTGGGCGACCCACTCCACGTCTGCCAGGCCACCGGGCCCGAGCTTCAGGTGCAGCGCGGGCTCCACACCGCGCGGCATCCGCTCGGCCTCCATCCGCGCCTTGATCCGGCGGATCTCCCGGATGCCGGCCTGATCCATGCCACCCTCCGGGTAGCGGATCTCGTCGGCCATCGCGATGAATGCAGCGCCAACGCCTGCATCGCCGGCCACGAACTCGGCCCGTAGCAGGGCCTGCGCCTCCCAGGGGAGCGACCAGCGCCGGTAATAGGCCCGGTACGACGCGAGCGTGCGAACCAGCGGGCCCTGGCGCCCCTCCGGGCGCAGGCCCGCGTCAACCAGCAGCGCCGGGTCCGGGCCGGGCTTGCTGAGCAACGCTCGCAAGTTCTCGGCCACAGCGTGCGCGGCCCTGGAAGCGGCTTCTTCGGAGGCACCTGGCAGCGGATCATGAACGAACAGCACGTCGGCATCACTGGCATAACCCATCTCATGCCCGCCGAACCGGCCCATCGCGATCACCGCGAGCCGTGTCGGCGGTGGCCCGCTGGCGCGCTGCGCCCGCACTACCGCGGCCTGGAGGACCGCTGCAATACTCACCTGGGCGACTGCGGTCAGTGCTTCGTCAGTGTCCTCTACCCCGGCCATTCCGAGAACGTCAGCAGCCGCGGTTCGCAACAGCTCCCGGCGACGGATCGCGAGCACCGCGCGGGCCGCCGTCTCCGCGCTGTCGTGCCGGCTGACTGCCGCGGCCGCCTCGGCGAGCAGTTCCCCGGCCGGGCGGCGCGCTAGCTGCGCGTCATCGCCGAGCATCGCCACAGCCTCCGGCGCCCGCAGCAGCAGCCCGGTCGCGTACCGGCTGGAGGCCAGCAGCCGGGCCATCCGCTGCGCCACCACCGCGTTGTCCCGCAGCAGCCGCAGGTACCACGGTGAACTGCCAAGCGCCTCGCTGACCTGCCGGAAGGCAAGCAGCCCAGCGTCCGGCTCGGGCGCGTCAGCCAGCCAGTCGAGCAGCACTGGCAGCAGCGTGCGCTGCATGGCGGCTTTCCTCGACACCCCGGCGGTGAGCGCCTCAATGTGCCGCAGCGCCCCCGCGGGGTCGGCGTAGCCCAGCGCCTCGAGCATGTCCCGCGCTGCTTCTGGCCGAAGGCGAGTTGCCTCGCCAGGCAGCCGCGCGACTGCATCGAGCAGCGGGCGGTAGAACAGCTTCTCGTGCAACTGCCGTGCCTGGCCCGCATGCAGCCGCCACCCGGCAATGAGCTCGTCCGCCGGGTCGCCTGAGGCGGATGCCAGCGCCCCTACGGCCGGTTCGGCGCTCTCGGCACCCGCGCCATCCCCGGCTACCCCGGCGTCAGCCGGGGTGAGCCGCATCCGGCGCAGCGCCCGGCCGATCTCTCGCAGGACTACCGGGTCCTCCGGCAGCAGATGGGTGCGCCGCAGCTGACGAAGCTGCAGCAAGTGCTCGACGCCGCGGAGGAACCGGTAGGCGGAGCCCATGGCCGCAGCATCGGCCCGGCCTACATATCCTCCCGCCGCAAGCGCCGCAAGCGCCGGCAGCGTGCCGGGCTCGCGCAGCGTCTCATCGCCCCGGCCGTGCACCAGCTGCAGTAGCTGGACCGCGAACTCGATGTCGCGCAGTCCGCCCGGGCCGAGCTTGAGTTCCCGTCCGGCCACGTTCGCCGGCAGGCTCTCCACTACCCGGCGCCGCATTGCCTGCACGTCGGTGACGAAATCGTCGCGTTGCGCGGCTTGCCACACCATCGGCGTGACCGTGGCCAGGTACTCGGCGCCGAGCGCGGCGTCCCCGGCCACGAACCTAGCCTTGAGCAGGGCCTGGAACTCCCACGTCTTGGCCCAGCGCTCGTAATAGGCACGGTGGCTGGCGACAGTACGGACGAGCGGGCCGTTCCTGCCCTCGGGCCGCAGGTTCGGGTCCACCGGGAACAGCGCACCCTCCGGCGTGGACTGCGAGCACACCCGGATCATGGCGCTCGCCAGCGCGGTGGCGGTACGTAGCGCGCCGACGTCGCTGTCCGCAGCGACGTCGGCGCGGCGGGCGGGCTGGCCGGCCACGAAGATCACGTCGACGTCACTGGCATAGTTCAGCTCTCGCGCACCGCATTTGCCCATAGCGATGACCGCGAGCCTGGCTGGCGGCAGGCCGGGCGCCAGCTCAGCGCTGGCGATCGCCAGCGCGGCCACCAGCGCTGCCGTCGTGAGGTCGGACAACCCTGCCATGACCTCGTCCAGCGATCTTGCCCCCGTCAGGTCGAGCGCCGCGAGTTGCAGCAGCCTGCGCCGGTAAGCGATCCGGAGCGCGGTGGCCGGATCGCCGCCCTCGGGCAGTGACGTCCCGCCGACGGCCGCCAGTAGCTCCTCGGTCAGCTCAGCCGCAGAGTTTTCCACCGGGAACGAGCACTTTCCGGCTAGCAGCCGCCAGTCAGCCGGATGCCTGCCGAGGTGATCACCGAGCGCTACGCTGGCGCCGAGCACGCTGACAAGCCGGTCGCGGAGCTCGGAGTCGTCGCGCAGGGCCTGACGCAGCTCGCTACCCGGCGCCATCCGGGTCAGAGCTGCGAGCGCCAGATCCGGGTCGGCCGCGCCCGACAGCGCCCGGAGCAGCGCCTCGTCGGGGCCGTCCTCCGTGCTGCCGGGCAGGCCAGTTGTCTCGTGGCCGCCGGCTGTGCCTACCGCCAGCCCGAGCTCAGTGAGCAACGCCTCGGCGCGGGCAGTGTCGGCGAAGCCAATGGCCGCAAGGTGCCCGGCTAGCGTCCCTCGCGGCATGTTCACTCCAGCACCGTAACGCCAGCATGACCGGGGCGCGGCCAGCCCGGGCGAGGGTCATGCAGCCAGTTCTTGGCCGTGTCCCTGACGGCGCTCCTCGGCGAGCCTGGCGCTGGCGAAGCTGGCCCAGATGGTCCGGGACCATACCCGACCGCTACCGTGACGTCGCCCGATCAGGTCGATCTGTCCGCTGATATCGTCCGCATCTGGCGGCGCGCGGCCACGTCGCCGGGAGATCAGACAGAAGATATTGTGCAGGCAGAGCCTGGGGCGGGGCTGGAGGTGGTGAAGTCGCCATGGTCCGG
>DATMMA010000323.1:0-3544 GCA_035570295.1 Streptosporangiaceae bacterium | reverse complement strand
GCCAGCGACTCCGGGACCTGGCCCGGTTTCTACCGGCCACCCGCTCAGCCCAGCCGGAAGGGCGGCCCACAGGACCAGCCCTTCGCCGATCCCGACGGGACGCTCGCTCCCCCGCGGCACGGCGGGACAGCCTGGGCGGGCACTAGCGCAGGAGCGTCAGGCGCAGCGGCCGCGCCCAATAGCTACCCGGCCGCGGGCGCCATGGCGGGGGATGCTGTGGGCGGGAACGGATCGCCATCGGGTGCCGCTTCGATGGGTGGCCCGGCTGGCGGCTCGTCCGGCTGGTATGGCCAAACCAGCGGGACCGCTCCGCCGACTCGCGAGATCGGCTTCGGCGGACCCGGCCCCTACGGACCCGACCCCTACGGACGCAGCCCCGGCGGACTAGGGTCCGATGCGCTCAGCTCTGACCGACTTGGCCACGAAGGACTCGCCGGCGGCCGAGGCCCGGGCGGTCCTGGCCGCCATGGACCGGGGAGTGGCGGCCCTAGCCACCTCGCGACTCCGCGGAACCTGATCGTCGCCGGGGTTGCGGTGGCCGCTCTGGTGATCGTCGGTATCACCTACGTTTCCGGCCGTGGCCATAACTCGCCGGCGCCGGCCGCAAGTCAGGGCACAGGCGGCAAGGCCGCCGGCAAGCCGCAGCCGCACATGCTGGCGGCGGGGCACACTGGCCCGCGATCAGCGATTCCGTGGTCTCTGCTCGGTCCCGGCTGGGCGCTCGCCGAGGTCTCCGCCGCTGCGCCCAACTCGGCCGGGCAAGCCTCCGCTAGCGGCAGCTACAGCACGTACCTGGTCGATCCGCAGGGCGGCAAATACGCGATCGCTACATGGTCCGGTAGCGCGGCGCCGCAACTTGTCGCATGGTCCGGCGACGGGAAAAAAGCGCTGTTTGGCCCTGCAGCAAACAGCGCAGCAACCAACACTGGCGGCTACCGCATCCTCCACGTGTCGACCGGCCACTTCACAAACCTGCCGTTGCCGTCCGGTGTCAGCCCAGTCGGTTTCACCCGGCCGGACGGGCTCAACATCCTGGCGGTCCAGCAGAACGGAGGCAGGTTCTGGCTGGAGCGCTACGACCTATTCGGCGCCGTCACGGGCAAGGTCGGCGCGCTGCCGAGCAAGCACGGTGAGTCCTGGCCAGCCGATGGCTGCGGCTTCGGCTGTGCACTGAGCTCGCCCAATGGTGATGTCGATGTATTTGGCATCTTTGGTGACCAGATGCAGCTGTTCAGCAACCGCGGCGGCCGGGTCGGCAAGTTGAAGGTACCGAACAGCAAGTCGTGCGTTCCGCTCAGCTGGTGGGATGGCAGCACGGTCCTGGCTGACTGCCTTGTCGCCGGCGTCCCCGACGACGCGACACGGCTCTGGCTGGTGCCTGAGAACGGCGCGACGCCAACTCCCCTGACCCAGGCAGCCGCTGCCGGGAACGGCCGGGTGATCGGCGCCTGGCAGGCGGGCTCCTCGGTCTACGTGACCTCGGTGACCTCCAACCGGTGCTCCGGTGTCCAGTCCGCATTTGCCGGCGTCGGAATCTCGCCCGCCAGCGAAGCCGGATCAGCCGGGACAATCTCGATACCCGGCACCACCAACAACGTCAGCACGGTGGTCGCGACGGCAGACCGCCGCCTGCTCGTGGTGGCTCAGACCAGCTGTCCCGGCAGCTTTTCGCTGCTCTGGTTCAACCCGTCAGCAAGATCCGCAACGACCGTTATCGCGGCGCCGAGCAGCCAGGCGGGTGTTGTCGCGGCCGTTCCGTACGGGAACGGTCCGACCGCAACCAGCGCCACCCAATAACGCCCAGGGGCCGGGCAGCGGCCGGGTAAACGCTCACGGAGTGAACGTCAGGACTCGACCCGGCCTCCGACGCGCCAGTACTCGTTGTTGGCGCGGGCCAGGAAGTCTTCCTCGACGAGGTACCGGCGCAGCGCCGCGTAGTCGCTGAACATGGCGCCGAGCATCCCGTTCACCTCACGCTCGGGGTAGCGCACGCCCGGCTCGAACGCCTGAGCGATCTCGGCGAGCAGCAGCAGGCGCCGGGATCGCTTGGCCGGCAGAGTCTCGATGCTGCCGTCGCGCAAAAAGGCGGCCAGCCGGGAGTCCTGAGCGAGGGCGTCCAGGACGCAGGACACGGCGGGATCGGGCATGCGGCGATTATTACCCGCCATGCCATCGGCGACTGAACTGGTTTAGCCCCAAGACAGGACAACCACGACGAAGTATCCGGCCGATAGCTGCCGCAGCGCAGCGCGCGCACCTGGTCACTAGGCTGGCAGCGTGTTCCGTCTCTACGACACCCGGCAGCGCGGCGTTACGGAGATTACGCCCGCTCGGCCCGGAGAGCTGCGCATGTACGCATGCGGGCCGACCGTGTACAGGTTCGCCCACGTCGGCAATATGCGGACGTTCCTGCTACCGGACCTGATCCGGCGAAACGCCGAACGCCACCGCTGGTCAGTCATCGTCTGCCAGAACATCACTGATGTTGGTCATCTGGCCGACGACAATGAGCCTGACCCCGATGGCGAGGACAAAGTCCTGGCGCAGGCCCGTGCGGAGGGTAAGTCCGCGCTCGGTATCGCGCGGTTCTACGAGGACGCGTTCTGGGCCGACTGCGCTGCTCTGAACATCGGGAAGCCGGACTTCGCGCCGCGCGCCTCGGACTCGATTGGCCTGATGATCAAAATGATCGGGAAGCTGATCGACACCGGGCACGCGTACCGGGTCGCCGACGGCTCGGTCTACTTCGACGCGCGCAGTGTTCCCGACTATGGCGTCATTTCCGGCAACCGGCTGGACGAGCTGCGGCCCGGCTACCGGTTCGCCGGCGGTGTGGATGAGAGCAAGCGCTTTCACGCTGACTGGGCGCTGTGGAAGGCGGCGCCGGACGGCCGCGAGCTCACCTGGCGCACACCCTGGGGTAACGGGTTCCCTGGCTGGCACACCGAGTGCTCGGCGATGTCACTCAAGTTCCTCGGCGACGTGATCGACATCCACACCGGCGGCATTGACCTGCGTTTCCCGCATCACGAGGACGAACGGGCCCAGTCCAACGCGGTCGCCGGGCATGAGGTCGTCAGGCACTGGGTGCACGGCGAGCACGTGCTGTTCGAAGGCCGCAAGATGGCCAAGTCGACAGGAAACGTGGTGCTGCTCGCCGACGTGATGGCGCTCGGGCACGACCCGCTCGCGGTCAGGCTTGCCTTCCTCGAGCATCGGTACCGCCAGCAGATGAACCTGACGTGGGACACCTTGGCCGCCGCGGACAGCACCGTAAGGCGGTGGCGTGAGCTCGTAGCGGACTGGGCCAACGAGCCGAGCAGGCCGATTAGCCCGGAGTACTGGTCCCGGATCACCACAGCACTGGATGACGATCTTGACACCCCTGCTGCCCTGCGCGTACTGCGCGAGCTGGCCAGGGACAGCGAAATCCCGGCGGGCTCGAAGTTCGAGACATTCGCCGCGGCCGACCGGATCCTCGCGCTGGACCTGGTCAGCCTGGTGGGGCAGCCTCGCCTGGCAGCACCGTTGCCGGACGGGGCGG
>DATMMA010000322.1:0-19893 GCA_035570295.1 Streptosporangiaceae bacterium | reverse complement strand
GCGGCGCAGACGTGCTGATGAGCGGCCGGATCGGCGAATCGATCGAGTTCTACTACCTGGACACCGGCCCGATCATCAAGTGGGTGCTCGAGTCGGGGAACGGCCACGCCATCGAGCTGAAGCCAAGCTACGTCTACCCGTCATGACGAACCCTGGCTGGCGCTAACCGCAGGAGGCAATGACCCATGCCCGACAACGACGAGCTCACCGAAGGCGCGCGGTTCCGGTCGGAAGTGGCGGCGCCTGTCCACGTCAGCAAGCTCAAAGGCGCCGGCGGTCTGGACTGGGGCATGCAGAGCCGGCTAGCCAGGGTGTTCAGGCCCCCGACGAACCGCACCGTCATGCTCGCGATCGACCACGGCTACTTCCAGGGACCGACGACAGGCCTGGAGCGCGTGGACCTCTCGATCGTGCCGTTGCTGCCCTACGCGGACGCGCTGATGACGACTCGCGGCATGGTCCGCTCGACGATCCCGCCGACCTGCGGCGCGCCGATCGTCCTTCGGGCCAGTGGCGGGCCGAGCGTACTGAAGGAACTGTCCAACGAGCAGATAGCAGTCGCGATGGACGATGCCCTGCGGCTGGACGCCGCCGCGGTCGCTGTCCAGGTGTTCATCGGCGGCGAGTTCGAGACCCAGTCGATCCGCAACATGACCCAGCTGGTCGACGAGGGCCAGCGGGCGGGCGTGCCGGTACTCGCCGTGACCGCGGTCGGCCGGGAGCTCACCAGGGACGCCCGGTACTTGCGGCTGGCCGTGCGGATCTGCGCGGAGCTAGGCGCGCACGTGGTCAAGACCTATTACTGCGCCGACAGCTTCGACACCGTGACGGCGAGCTGCCCGGTCCCGGTGGTGATGGCCGGCGGCCGGAAGCTGCCCGAGCTCGAAGCTCTCACCATGGCGTACCGCGCCATCGAGGGCGGGGCGGCGGGCGTCGACATGGGCCGCAACATCTTCCAGAGCGACCATCCGGCCGCGATGATCCGCGCCATTCGCGCAGTGGTGCATGAGTCGGTTAAGCCGGAGCACGCCTACGACGAGTTCGTGCGGCCGGCTGTGCAGGGCAACTGAGGCACCCGCCTCGACAACCAGGGAGTTAAGACCATGACCCAGTCCACCAGCCCCGCCGATATCAGCCCGCCTGGCACGTCGGGTGCCAGCCTGAAGTCCGGCGCGATCAAGCTTCCCGGCGTGCTGATGCAAAGTGTCACCAGCATCGCTCCGGCCATCGCGGGAATGTTCACGGTGCCGTTCATCGTGTTCAACGCCGGCGTCAGCGCGCCGATGGCCTACCTCGGCGCGTTCGTGATCGCCCTGCTGCTCGGCTACACGCTCATGCAGTTCAGCAAGCACCTGTCCTCCACCGGCAGCTACTACACGTTCGTGTCCCGCTCGATCGGCGGCCGCTGGGGCTTCCTGGTGGCCTGGGTGTACCTGCTGTTCTATCCGGTGGTGATCGCGCAGGTCGGGTCGTTCATGGGCTCCACGCTTCAGTCGGCGCTGAAGGCGGAGTACAACTTCACCTTCGAGTGGTGGTGGTTCATGGTCTTCCTGATCCTGTTCGTGGCGTTCACCGCCTGGCGCGGCATCGAGCTGTCAGTGAACCTGATGATCGTCCTCGGCATCTTCGAGGCGCTGGTGGTCGTCGCGCTGGCCCTCAGCGGCTTCGCCAGTCCGGGAGCCGGCGGCGTGAACCTGAACTGGGTCTCCAACTCCTTCCACGGGTCTAACCTGCACGGTCTGTTCCTCGGCGTCGTTTTCGCGATCTTCGCAATCACCGGCTGGGACGCCGCGGCGCCACTGGCCGAGGAGAGCCGTGACCCGAAGCGAACAATCCCCCGGGCCGTGCTGGGCTCGATCCTGATCATGGGCGTGTTCCTGGTGCTGGTCTCCTGGGGCCAGACCAGCGGCTGGGGCACGACCAAGCTGACCGCCTTCGCGAACTCGGCCCAGCTGCCCGCCTTCGTGCTCGGCCAGCGTTACTGGGGAGGCGCCTGGATTATCGTGCTGATCGCCCTGTTCAACTCCGCGATCGCGGTCTCGATTGCCTGCACGAACGCGTCGACCAGGTTCCTGTACGGCATGGCCAGGGCCAAGGCGTTGCCGTCCTGGCTGCTGAAGGTGCACCCGAGGAACCAGACGCCGACGAATGCGGTCATCACCCAGACTGGCATCAACGTGGTGCTCGGCCTGATCCTGCCGGTCATCATCGGGGTATCCAACGTCTACAACGTGACCGGCACCTGGTTCACCTTCGCGCTGGCGTTCGTGTACATCGTCGCCAACGTAGGGCTGTACGTGTTCTATCGCCGTGAGCACCCGAGCGAGTTCAACTGGCTCAAGCACGCGGTAGTCCCGGCGATCGGCTCGATCGCACTCGCCGTCGTCGTGTACTACTCGGTGGTGCCGCTGCCGGCCTGGCCCGTCGCGATCGCGCCGTTCATCGTGCTGGGCTGGCTGGTCGTCGGAATCGTCGTGGTCTTCGCGGTGTACCGCGGCAGGCGTGCTAACGACCTGTCGCTCGCGGGCGTCGCGATGGGCGAGGCGGTCGAGCACGCGGTGGAGGAGCGCTTGCTGGCGCATGACGAGCTGCCGTCACCGGAGGGCGAGCGGTAGCCCCCCGGTTGGCGCGTGCGGCGGCCCGGCTCCGTTGCCCAGGCCGCCGCACGGGCTATTTGCCGCCCAGCGCACGCGCCGTCAGGCGGTCGGTATCGACGCGGCCGCGGCCGAAGGCGTCCATTTTCTTCCAGCGGCCGGGCAGGTCAAGGATTTGCAGGTGGCCGACGCGCAGTGGCAGCGCGGGGTCGACGATCAGGTTGTCGCCCTGCGGCTCCAGGCCAAGTCCGGCCCGCAGCAAGAGCAGCGGAGCCCCGGTCGACCAGGCCTGCGGGCTGCACGCTGTCGGGTACTGCACCGGATACCGGGTCGTGCTGCGCGGGTAACCGCCGAAGGCTTCGGGCAGTCTGCCCTGGAACACCTCGGCTGCCTCCATGATGCCCGCCACGATGCAGGCGGCCTCGTCCTTGAATCCGTAGCGGCGCAGGCCCCAGGCGATGAACGAGTTGTCGAACGGCCATACCGTGCCGACGTGGTAGCCGATCGGGTTGTAGCGAGCTTCACCTTCGGCGAGCGTGCGCACCCCCCAGCCAGAGAACAGCCGCGGCCCGAGCAGATGCCGCGCGACAGCCCGGGCTTTGGTCGTATCGACGATGCCACTCCACAGCAGGTGCCCGATGTTAGAGGTCAGCGAGTCCACCTTGCGCCCGTCACTGTCGATCGCCAGCGCGAAGTACTCGCCGTCCTCCACCCAGAAGTCGCGGTTGAACCTGCGCTTCAGGTCGGCGGCTTCCTTCTCCAGCCGGTCGGCGAATGCGGTGTCATGCCACACCTGGCGTGCCAGCCGGGCGCCGCGGACCTTGGCGTCGTAGGCGTAGCCCTGTAGCTCGCAGGTAGCGCGCGGGAATCCGGGCAAGTCGCCGTTGCGATAGGAGATGGAGTCCCACGAGTCCTTCCAGCACTGGTTCTCCAGCCCGGTCTTCTGATTGCGCCGCTGGTAGGAGACGTAGCCGTTGCCCTGCAGGTCGGCGTACTCGTCGATCCAGTTGAGCGCGGCCCGTGCGGCGTGCTCGAGATCGCGGACCAGCTTGGTGTCGCCGGTCCAGCGCTCGTACTCATCGAGCAGCACGACGTACAGAGCCGTGGCGTCGGCGTTCCCGTAGTACGGGGAATGCGGCCGCTCTTCGAACGCCGTCATCTCGCCGTAGCGCATTTCGTGCAGGATCCGGCCCGGATCCTCGTCCCGGAAGTCGTCGATCCTGGTGCCCTGGCGCTCCGCCAGCGCAAGCAGCGTGGTGGAGGCTAGCTCAGAGGTGAACGGCAGCGCCTGCAGGCTGGTGAAGATGCTGTCCCGGCCGAAGATCGTCATAAACCAGGGCAGGCCTGCCGCCGGCAGCGCCCGGCCGGGCAAGGTGAGCGTGGTAAAGCGCAGCGCGGCCAGGTCGGTCAGGCAGCGGCGGTAGATGTGGCCGACTGCCTCCCAGTCGCACTCGACTGCTGGCACCTTCTGGAGCCATTTCTGCAGGCCGTGAGCCATGTCTTCGCGCACCCGCCGGCCGCCCTGCCCGCGGATCCCGATAGGCCCGTCCTGCGCCCGTGCCCCAGCCTCGTCCATCGAGCCTTCCGATGCGACGACATCCAGCTCAGTGCTCCACTCGCCATGCGCTGGCACGGTGACGTTGAAAGTGAAGCCGTTCTCATCGACGCTGGCGGACTCAGTCGAGCTGATCCAGGTCTCACGGGCATAGGTCTCCCGCTGGTATCGCAGCACGAGACTGCCGTCGACTACCTCGTTCCCGTACTTTCCTTTCTTCTTGAGGGCGTCCTTGACCTCAAACAGGTCGGCGAAGTCGCTTGCGGCTTCGACCCTGATCACCAGGTCGACCGGCGAGTTCTCGTGGTTGAGAACGCGCAGCTTCTCCCGGAAGCCGTCGGCGACCTCTCGCTCGCGGATGATCGACAGCTTCGCGTCCACGTAGACGGTCCCGCTGCCGGGCACCAGGAAGAACCGGGTCTGGAAGTACTGCACGTCGTCAGTTGACAGCGCAGTCAGCTGCTGGCCGTTGACCGTCAGCACCCACCGCGACAGGAACCGGGTGTCAAACGAGAACAGCCCGGTCGGGTCGGTGCGGGATGCCTCGATGTCACCCCGGTCGTCGCTGACGACGAAGGTGTTGCCTTCGAGGATCTGGACGAGATGGTCGCTCACATTGGCCTCCGCTGAGCCATCACTGTCTGCGAACTGATCGCCGCTACCCGGCCGGTCGAGCCGGGCGGTCCCGGCAGGCACCGCTGGAACATCATCAGGGCGGCCATGCTGCCCTCACAGGTCAGGACGCCGCGCAGGAGAGCGGCCTGGGCGTTCATCCTGCCCGTGACGATCGCCTCGAACGTCGGCCGCTCGACATGGATGACGGCGTCGGCCGCCTTGGTCTGGCGGCTCACGGCGACGTCTCCGTTGGTCACGGCGACGTACCAGCGCTGTACCTGGCCGCCATCGTGCACGTCGAAGCGCAGTGTGGCTGAATCGCCCTCGAAGGTAGCCAGGTGACCCGGCGCGGCGAGGTCGGCGAAGAACTGGCTGATCGGGTCCGCCGCCATCGTCGGCGACCCGGCGCGAGCTGTCGGCATAGCCGGTTATTTGATCAACGTCGCGCTGGGCCAAACGAAAGCCGGGATAACTTTGCCGGCCGGTGCGGCATCCTGGCCCCGGGCTTTGCCGCGCTCGCTCAGGCGCCGGCCAGGAACTCGTCGATTGCCGCCGCGGTGGGCATGCCTGGCCGGGCGCCCTCCCGCGTGGCAGCAAGGGCCGATGCGGCGACGGCTCTCGCGACGCAATCCGACAGCGGCAGGCCGGCGGCCAGGCTCGCGGCGAGCACGCCGGTGAAGGTATCGCCGGCCCCGGTGGTGTCGCGCACAGCCACGCGATAGCCGGGGAAGTGCTCGGTGCCGCCGGGACGCGCCAGCAGCGCGCCGTCCGGCCCGAGCGTGACGACGACCGGCGCGCCAGTGCGCCTCGCCACCGCGCTCGCCATGGCATCCGGTTCGGCCTGGGGAAGGCCGGCGAGCCGGGCGATGGCGGCGAGTTCGCCAGCGTTCGGAGTGACGATCGCGCCGGTCAGCAAGTCCAGGGAACGGGGTAGTACCGGGGACGGGTTAACCACCAGGTCGATGCCGGCCGAGCGGGCTGAGTCAGCCGCCGCCTGGAGCGCGGCTGCCGGAATCTCGAAGGACAGCACCAGGACATCGCCGTGGGCCAGGCACAGCACGCTCAGCGCAGCGGTGACATGGCCGGGCGGGACAAGCCCATTGGCTCCGGCAGCCACCGCGATCTGGTTCTCGCCCCGGCCTGAGTCGACGAGGACGATTGCGTGACCGGTCGGCGCGCTGAGGCGCTCGATCGCGGTCGCGTCGACGCCGTCGGCCACGAGCGCATCGACAGACGGCTGGCCGTCCGCGGCGCCGACGGCCCCGACGAAGAAAGTCGCGGCGCCTGCCCTCGCTGCCGCGACGGCCTGGTTGGCGCCTTTGCCTCCGTCATATCGGGCCAGCGCGCCGCCCGTGACTGTTTCGCCCGGTCCTGGCAGCTGCGGCAGTCGCATGACCAGGTCCACGTTGACCGAGCCGACGACGATGACGCGCCCGGGCCTACCGGGGCTCATCGGCCCATTGTCGCCTAGCGAAGTTGCGGCTGAGCGGGCAGGGAGTGATCCCAGTCAGACAACAGCGTCCGGATGCCGGTCACCAGCGCGATGGGCTGGTCGAGCATGACGTGGTGGCCTGCCGCGGGAATCTCGATGACCGGCGCTCTGCGGCCGAGCTTGTCGTACATAAGCTCGGTCGTCTGCGGCGGCACGATGCCATGTTCAGCATGGAAGAGCGCCACCCGGCAGTCGAGTTGTCGCAGGAGTTGCGGTGTTGCCGCCGAACGGCCGAAGACGGCGGGGTCGAACTTCCAGCTCCAGCCGCCCTCGACCGGGCGGATCGACGTGGCCGCGACGTGCTCCCGGATATAAGGCAGCGCCGGCTGGTCAGGTATCGGGCGGAACCGGCTGATCGCCGCCTCGCGAGTCGGGTAGACGCGCAGCGGGCCGAACGCCCGCTCGTCCCTGGCGGCCTGCTGTTCTGGCGTGATGTCCTGCACCGGGGAGTCGATGACAACGATCCCGGCTAGCTCCGCCCCGTACAGGCCAGCTGTCCGGAGCGCGACGAAGCCGCCCATGCTGTGCCCGACGACGATGGGCGGCCCGGCAAAGCCGGCGTCCGCGGCGACTGCCATGACCTCGGCCGCCCAGCCATCGAGCGTGTACTTCTCGCTCCTGCCGCTGTCGCCGTGGCCGGACAGGTCAATGGCGACCACGCGACGCCCGCGAGCCAGTAGCGGGGCGATGTGATCCCACCAGCGGGAATGCGCGGCGCCGCCGTGGACCAGGATGATGCCGCTGCCCGCGCCGTCGCCGAACTCGCGGTAGGCGATCTCAGTGCCGGCGACGGTCACCGCGGCGGACACGACGGGTGCGGCAAGGGCCTGCCTGAACCAGGCAGGCGGCTCGGCCAGGGGCAACGGCGGAGTAAGTGTCATAGCTAGTAGCGAACCAGACTGGCTGAGCTAGTTATGCTGCTGTATCCATATTGTGGTTTATGCCGGAGTCTCGGCCCAGGCGCGCTCCAGCACGCTGGCGATTGTCTCCTCAGGCTGTGCCCCGGAGATGCCGTATTTGCGGTTGACGACGAAGAGCGGGACTCCAGTCGCCCCGAGAGCCTGCGCCATCTGCTCGTCCGTGTCAACGTGCTCGGCATACCGGTCGGTTGCGAGGACGGCGGCTACGTCGCCGGGGTCCAGGCCGACCTCGGTAGCCAGCCGGGTCAGCGACTCATGGTCGAAGATCGACTCCTGGTCGGTGAAGTAGGCGCGCTGCAGCTGCTCCATCAACTCGTCCTGCCGCCCTGCTTCCTTGGCGAGTTGCAGCAGCCGGTGTGCGTCCCGGGTGTTGCCGCTGTGCAGGCCCGCCATTCGGAAGGTCAGCCCGTCCGCCGCTGCACGCTCTTCCATCTGCCGCTGGGCGTGCTCGGCCTGCGCCGGACTCATCCCGTACTTCTCCGCCAGCCGCTCGATCGTCGGCGTTGTCACGCCGTGCGGTGCTGCTGGGTCAAGCTCGAACGACCGGTACACCACCTGAACCTGGTCCCGGTGCTCGAAGCCAGCCAGCGCTCGCTCGAAGCGCTTCTTGCCTAGATAGCACCACGGGCACACGACGTCTGACCAGATCTCTACCTGCATGCCAGTGGCTAACAATGAGCCGTCCGCCGCACTTCCCTGCCGCTTGCCAGGGCAAAACCCGGTGGCGCCGCGCGTCCGGCCGCGACGGCCGGTCGTTAATCAATCCGTTCCGGGGCTTACCCCCGCTCGTACTGCCGCCGGGCCGGGCCGCGCTGGCCCGCCCGCGGGCCCGGTCCGGCGGCAGGCCGGTCGGTCCAGCCGTCAGCGGCTCGGCGCCCCAGCAGGACCAGTCACCTGATGATCAGTCTTCGCAGCAGGGTGCTGCACCGGCCACGACCATGGTGTGGCTGACGCTCGTTCCGGCATTGTGCTGGGCGAGCGCTCCACCGGCCAGCAGTGCTCCGGCGGCGAGCAGGGAGACGAAGGCGATGCGGACGCTGGTCATGTGATGTACCACCCATCTGGCGCTAGATGCGGCAGCACGCTGCCGCCGCAAGGAGTCATGAAAAACAGTCATTCTCCTACTACATTGCACTACAGATGACAGTCAGGCATAACTAGATCAGTCAAGGCGACCTTGACTGACTGCGAAGTTGCCCGATAACGTCCTAGCGGCGGCATAAAACCGGTCGCCATGTTCCAGCTGGCGGCTTAGCGATCAGGGTGAGGATGGCCACCGGATACGTCGTCCCTGAACGGCCAGACTGGACAAGGCCGAGACTGGCCCCCGCAGGTGACACGTTCGCAGCCGTCCGCTGGCAGGACGGTGCCGCCAATGTGTGGATCGGCACTGGTAACTCACCCATGCAGCTCGTGTCCGATCTGCAGCCATGGCGGCTGCGCGGTTACCACTGGGGGGTCGGCGGTGACGGTCTCGTCCTGGAACTGCAACTCCCCGGCGCAGAGCAGCACGTAATTGCCTGGCTTGACCTGCGCGCCAGGACTCTGACCAGGCTGACTCCCGGCCTTGGTGCCGATGCGCAGTACGCAGGGCAAAGCGACGGGGACAAGCCGAGCATCCTGATCGGCGTACGGCATCCGTTCACCAGCGGCTTCCAACTTCAGGCTGTCACGCCAGGCGGTGCCGTGCTGGCCGAGTGGGAGGCACCGGACAGACCGGCGAGCCGCTGGCTGGCTAGCACTACCCAGGCGGTCGCGGTCCATTCCGGCGACGGGCCATGCGAATGGTGGCATAGTCCGCTAGCCCGGCCATCATGGTCGCGCATCCTGACCATGCCTCAGCAGGACGGCGAGCTCTCCGTCCCGCTGGCGTTCGACGAAGCCGGGCCGACGCTGTATGCGCTGAGTTCAGCCGGACGCGACACTATCGCCCTGGTCGCGATGTCGTCGCCGGATTGGGCGCCGCGCGTAATGTCGGCAGAGGAGGGCTTCGACGTCACCTCAGTGCTGATGTCGCCGGACGGGACGGGCCCTGACTTGGTGGCGACGACAAACCCGGTGACTCCGCAGATTGCCCTGACCGATGACGCCGCCGCTGACCTGAGCCAGCTGAAGCAGGTTGCCGACGGCGCAGCGGCCGCCATCATCGGCCGGAACCAGACTCACTGCCTGGCGGAGGTGTCCACTCCGGTCGGGGGTCCAGCGTTCGTCACGATCGGCCGCGCTACTGGCGCCGTGAGCAAGCCGCTGGCAAGGTTTACTAGCCTGGCCCGCGTCAGGACGCAGCCACGGGACCCGATCAGCTACCGGGCGAGGGACGGCAGGCAGCTCACCGGCTTTGTCACTCGGCCAGGCGGGCCGCCGCCGTGGCCCGCCGTCCTCGCGGTCCATGACGGCCCCTGGGCCAGGGATAGCGCGCAGCTGGATCCGTGGGCACAGTCCGTCGCCGCCGCGGGGTTGTGCTGCCTGCAAGTGAATTACCGGGGGTCCCGCGGATTCGGCAAGGCCTTCCGCGACTCCGGCGACGGGCAATGGTCGCTCGCCATGCAGGACGACCTGATCGACGCGCTGAGGGCGGAAGAGCTAGCCGAGTTCATCGATACCAGGCGGGTCGCGGCCATCGGCTACGGTTACGGCGGGTATGCGGCGCTCATGCTCGCGACGCAGGCAGAGACCCCGCTGGCAGCTGTCGCTGCCGCGTCCGCGCCGACCGACCTGGTGCGTTACGTGGGCGCTCTGCTCTCCTTCGGTGGCCCAGCAGGGCTGCAGGAGGCCGCCAGGATCGGAGACCCGATTGCCGACGCGGACCGGCTGGCTGCTGCCTCGCCGATTGCCAGGGCCGCCGATTTCCGGGCACCGGTGCTGCTGTTTCACGGGCGGCAGGATGCGCGGGTGCCGGTGAGCCAGGCCACGGCGCTGGCCGGCGCGCTGACGCGCGCTGGCCGGGACTGTGAGCTGACCATCTATGAAGACGAAGGCCACCAGTATGTGCGCCCGCAAAACGTGGCCAGCCTGCGAACCCGAGCCATTAACTTCCTGCTGCGGAACCTGAGCCCATCGTCCGACCCGGCAGTCAGCTAGCCAGCGTCCGCAGGCAGTGATCCGCCGGGCTCAGTCGGCTACCGCCACGGGTGCGTGAACGTCCGTCCGGATAGTAGACGATTGTGCCCCCGCGTAATCGGCTGCCTTCCGCAACGCGTCGATCGCCTGATCGGGCCGGCCGACTTTGATGAGGGCTTCGGCCAGCTCGCGCCACGCTTGGGCCGCGTCAAGGCGTGATCCGAGTGCGGCCATGAGCTCAGCAGCGTTCGTCATGAGCATGATGCCGTCTTCGGAGCGGCCGCTCAGGGTAAGTGCCAGCCCGCTGACCATGCGAGCCTGCGCCAGCTCGGGTGCGCCCTCCGCGCACCTCGCGATGGCCTGGCCCGCGATCTCAATGGCGTCGGCGAAGTTGCCGCGAAGCAAGGCGGTTCGCGCGATCTCGGTCTCGCAGCCGGCCAGGTGCGAGCTCATGGCGAGTGTGGTGAATACCTCGCGGGCTCGCGCAAGCAGGCCTTCAGCCTCGTCAAGCTGCGGCGGATCACAGCGCAGCAGCAGCCACGCGTAGTTGACGCGCATGGAGGCCAGGTTGTGGGTTGGCGCGCTCTCGGACAGCAGCCCGAGTGTCTTGGCACTAAGCTCGAGCGCCAGGTTCAACTGGCCGCGTGCCGCGGCGACCAAGGATGCATTCCAGTACGCGTTGCCCTGAGCCTGCCGCGAGCCAAGCTTCTCCGCCCGCTCGATCACCTGGCTCGCCAGATGCTGGGCGGAGAACAAGTCGCCTCTGGCCCAGTAACTACCGACCAGCGTGGAAGCGAGCCGGATTTCGTCTTCGGTGCCCTCCAGGCCGAGTGCTCGCACCTCACGGAGCGACGCCTCACCGACTTCGATGCTACGGGTGAAGTCGCCTGCTTTCCGGTACACGCGGCATCGGGCGTTGAACAAGGTCAGCATTCCCTGCGCGCCTGGCTCTCCGGTTCGGGCGGCGTCAAGCAGCATCTCAAGGTGTGTCATCGCCTCGTGGTAACTGCCGAGGGCTTCTTCAATGCGGGCTAGGCCCCAGATCGCCTCGTACCGGATCTCGCCGCTTGCCGCGTGAAGCAGTTCTTTGAACTGATCGCGGGCTTCGTTAAGCGAGCCGTTCGTCCTGGCAATTTCGGCAAACTGCAGCCTGAGCCGTTGCTCATTGAGCTCTTCTGGCGCCACGCCGGATTCGAGGAACAGTGGCGAGCAGCCAAGTCTGCGGGCCAGACCATCGAGTACGTCGCGCTCCGGTGACCGGCGGTCGGACTCGATCAGCGACACATAGCTCGGCGACACAAGATCACCGGCCAGATCCGCCTGACTGAGACCTCGCTCGATGCGGAGCGCACGCAGGCGCTGTCCGAGCGTTGGGCTCATCGGTTACCTCCTACCGGGACAATTGCCATACATCGTTCACTCTAAGCCGTCATACCACTGAGTCAACTCCGCTGGGAAAGCCAGGTGACGCATTCTGGCGGCAAGTGCTCGTTAGTTAAGAGCCAGCTCGACAACCGGGCAGTGCGCCAAGAGTAGCTCGCGCTGAGATTCAGGCACTGCTGTAGTCAATGGTGATGTGCCGGAAGCCGAGCGAGGTCAGCATTCCGGTCAGCATGGCCGTGGTATTCCGTTGCGCGTCGGCCAGCAGCGAACTTGACCGCGCCGCGTACTGGATCCGGCGCTGGGCCAGGATATAGACCTCCTGCTGGCTGTTCGGGTTCCCGGAGAAAAAGCCGGCCACCCGGCTGATCAGGCCCTGCTGCTCCGCGAACACGTAGGACTGGCCGACGTTCAGCACGGCCGGCTCGAGTTGCGCCTTGGGCAGAGTGACGGTGACCGTGTGTCCGGCAGTGACCCGGATGGCGCTGCCCTTCAGGTGCCCGAAGTTCACGAAGGCGATGTCGGTACCGACCCCGATGAACAGCGTCTGGCTGCCAGCGATGAACGATGGCAGGAATGCGGTCTGTTTCGACAGTTCGACCACTACCTGGAACGAGCCACTGGCGGCCTCGTACCGGCTGAGCGAAGTAATCGACTTCAGCAGCGGTGGCTGGCTGTGGACGGTGGTCGTAGTGCGGAACGGATTGCGTAGCTGCGGCAGCAGATGCACCGCGGACAGTACGAGCAGCAGGCCGATGATGGCCACTACGGCAGCAGCGATGGCGGCAACCCGGCTCGCCGCCCGCCTCATTCGCGAGATTTCCAGCACGTCTTTCCTCCGCGCCGATGGCATGGCCGCCCTCCACTACCCAGCTAGCGACGGGAGATTCCATCTCGCGCCGCTGGGTAGCTGTGGGCCAGCGCGGGCAGCGACAACCGCGAGCGAGAAGCTGGAGATGCCATGGCTGGCTGGAGCGGGCGGTCCTCACAGGGCAACAGGCGGCGGGTGAGCAGGCCGGTCGGATGCCTGCTCTGGCTCGTCGTGCTACTCGTCATCCTGATCGTGACGGCGGTGTTCTTCGGTGGCTTCCAGAAGGGCACCAAAGCCACCGGATCGCCGCAGCCGTCCGCTCCGGCAGCCACTGGCACTGCCTGGAGCCGCGTGTCACCGCTTAGAGCGGCAGCGACATGAAGGCGCTGTGCGGGCTCGGCTGATAGCTGGCGAATGCCCCGCAGACGGTAAAGCCGGCGGTTGCGTACAGTGCCCTGGCCGGAGCGAAACCGTCCATCGAACCTGTCTCCAGGCTCAGCAACTGGTAGCCGCGCTCCCGCGCGACGCCGATGAGGTGCCCGAGCATGGCCCGGCCCAGGCCCAGGCGGCGAGCGGGCCGGGCCGTGTGCATCGACTTGAGCTCGCCGTGGTGATCGCTGAGGTGTTTGAGCGCCCCAATCGCCAGCAGCTCGCCGCTGCGCCGGCAGCTATAGACCGTCACCGCCGGATCGAGCAGGCCGTCGGCATCGAGCGCGAACACGTTCTCCGGCGGGCTCAGCGATCGGGCAAAGTCCAGATGGCGGGACACTAGTTCGCGCACATCGGCCGCGAGCGGGTCGTCAACGGCAATGACGAGGTTGGTCACGGCACGAATCTACGTAACCGGACAGCCCGGCCGAGCGCGGCGACGGCAGATGTAACGCTGGCGAAACAGAGTGTCCTGACGCGTGGCCGCGGCATTAGCATGCGAAGGTGGCGGCCATACGGGACATCGCAACGGGGGGCGACACTGCTTCGGCGCTCGTTGCGCGCTTGCGGGCAGCACTCACTGCGGCGCTCGGCTCGGGTGACCGGGCGGCTGTTGCTGCTGTGCGGTCAGCCCTAACGGCCGTCGGCAACGCCGAGGCGGTTGACCCCGCCGCTCAGCGCGGCCCCGCCGATCTGGTCATCGCCCCCAGCGAGCATTTCGCCGGCGCGCAAGCAGGGCTTGGAGCCGGAGACGTGCCGCGCAAGCGGCTTACGGCGGCCGACGTCACGCAGATCGTCCAGGACGAAATCGCCGAGCGGCAGTCCGCGGCCGCCGATTATGACCGGCTTGGCCACGGCAGCCAGGCCGAGCGCCTCCGCCGGGAAGCCGACGTCCTGGCGGCCGTCCTCAGCCCTGAGTAGCGCCACCCTCAGCCAGCCAGGTAGCTACGCAACTCCGAAACGAGCGCCTCAATCTCTGCGGTGCCGCCGCGCCGCGCCCGTGCCCGTAAGGTCTCCAGGCCGGGCGCATGCCGTCGTGGTTCGACAAACAAATGGCGTGAGCACGGCTCTGGCCGCGGGCCCGGACGACGACCTGATCAGGCACGGCTTTCCGCGCCGGCCGGTGGAGGATCCTCGCGCAATGCGGCGATACGAAGACGTGCTGCGCCGTATGCAGGGCAAATTTCAGTACATTACGCCCACCTTCCGGCGGCGGGACGACGTCAGGCACCGCCCGCTGGGGCGAATCGCCGGCACTGAGACATTCAACAACTGGTCGGGTGCAGTGCAGCACGCGCCGAAGGGCCGTGCCTTCCGCTGGGTGCAGGGCGACTGGACGGTCCCTAACGTTTACCCGCCGACGCAGGGACAGTGGTACTACTGCTCGAACTGGATCGGCATCGACGGAGACGGCTCGGGAGATGTCTGTCAAGCCGGCATCGAGTGCGAAGTCTTCCAGTTCGGCCCCTTCACCGTCCGGAACATCTACGCCTGGTCGGAGTGGTTCCCGGAGAATGAGGTGCAGGTCACGAACTTTCCCGTCGACGCCGGCGACGAGATCACCTGCCTGATCTGTACGCCCGGAGCGGGAGCGGCCACCGCCACCGTCTTCCTGGCGAACCGGTCGAGCGGCGCAGCCACGTCATTCGCGATCAGTGCGCCGGACGGGACGCAGCTCGTCGGCAACAGCGCAGAATGGGTGGTCGAACGGCCCGAGGTCAACAACACGCTGACCGAACTCGCCGATTACGGCAGCGTGTTCTTCTTCAATGCGGACGCCTACGACGGCGCCACCGTCCTGGACGCGGGCGCCGGCAACAACATTGACATGACTGAGGGCGGCAGCGTGGTCAGCGAAGGCATCCTCGATAACCCAGTAGTGATCCAGTGCCTGTACGTGGGTTCCGAGCCCTAATCGCACAGCACTACCTGACCGGCCGCACCATCGCAGTGCCGCCATTGAGTTCTCTCAGTGGTATTCCTTGTCAGAGCCAAGACAAGGAGCGCCTTATAAGTGAACACATTGCCACCACCGGATGCCGCGCCCGGGCCGCTAAGCCTCCGCCACGCGACGGCCGCCGACTTGCCGGCGATCAAGGCCCTGATCGACGCCGCCTACGCGAGGTACCTCACTCGGATGGACAAGCCACCCGGCCCCATGCTGCGTGACTACGGGCCTTCCGTCGCGGACGGGACCACCTGGGTCAGCGGTTCCCCTGTCGCGGCCGTGCTCACCTTGTACCCCCGCGACGACTACCTGCTCATCGAGAACATCGCCGTGCACCCCGACAGCCAGGGCCGCGGGCTCGGTCGCGCCCTTATGGGCTTCGCCGAGCACGAAGCCGCCCGCCGCGGGTTTACCCGAATGGCCCTGGTCACCCACGAGGTCATGACCGAGAACCAGGCAATCTACGCCCGCCTCGGCTACGCGGAGGTCGACCGCCGGGCCGAGGACGGCTATCGGCGCATTTACATGGAGAAGAGCCTGCCCGGCTGACGGCGTTAATAGCCTGGGGATTCCTGTCGCTGTGCGAGCTGGCCGTTGCGGCGAGCACGGTGCCGGCAGTTCCGTGCGCCTGCTAAGTGCGATGCAGCTATCGCGTCATCGCAACGATTCCGCCGCCCGCCTGTCCATCTGGGCGCCGCTGCCACGTCGTGCTAGTGATGAACGCTGACGCTGACAACGGGAGTAGCGCATGAGATACCTGATGATCCACTGCGTCGATGAGTCCACTGTCGACTGGTGGGACGACGGCCCCACAGACCCGGAGAGCAACGAGGAAAGCCGGGCGGTCGAGGCCTGGGACGCGGAGATGAACGCCCGCGGCATTCTTGTCGGCGGCGGCTTCCTGCGGCCAACTAGTGCCGCCACCACCATCAAGGTGCGCGACGGCCAGGTGCTGGTGAGCGACGGGCCTTTCGCCGAGACCAAGGAACAGGTCGCCGGATTTTGCGTGCTGCAGTGCACGGACCTTGACGAGGCTATCGAGGTGGCGTCTAGGCACCCGACGGCCCTGATCGGCACGTTCGAGCTGCGGCCGTACGCGGATTAGCCGCCGTCACCGCGCAGTGGTAGGGCGCGATCGCCGCAGCGCTTGTGCGGACAGGGTCGTGAGCCAGGCGAAGCCAGTGATAATGCTGGCGCGCTGGAACAGCCCGCCCAGCTTGACCAGCCGGGGCGATTGGCCGAAGCCCGCACCGGCCAGGGCCATGGTCGTGAGCATGATCACTGCGGTGCCGGCGCTGTAAAGGCCGAGCCGGTGCTGGCCTGCCCGCCAGGACCGCCAGCCGCAGGCGAGCGCGGCGGCGGGCAGACCGACGAATACGGGGACAGCCGCCAGATTGTGTGCGGTGCCAGTACGGCTGGGCTGGGTGAGCGCATCGGGCGTTCCTGGCGGGTACCCGCTGACCGGATCAGTGGTGAAGACAGCGGAGCCGATAAGTCCCGCGCCTGCGGCACCGACCAAAGCCGGTGCTGCCCGGCTGCCGGCGACGGGATCACCAGCGCGCGCCAGACCGGCGGCTCCGGCTAGAAACAACGTTCCCGCCACGGCGAAATTCGCAGTCTGAATCCAGCCCCGCGGTCCGAGCGCGAGCGAACTGACTGGGTGCCGAAACGGCCGGTAACCGTCCCGGACACCACCCTCAAGTAGGAACACAGCGACGAAGACAGGGCCTGCGGCCACACCGCAGCGCAGCAGCCCGCGAGTCCATGCCTGCCGGGCGCCGGGAATGCGGGCAGGGTTCACGAGCGAAGCCTAGCGGTCCAGGCCAGCGCCGCCAGCAGGCTGTGGTTCCCCGAGCGGAGTGGAGCTGAATGACGTGGGACGGCACCGTCGAGCGCGCCCGCGGCCTGGATCCAGAACTGCCGCATGAGTCCGTGCATGGTGAGTGGTCGTTTATCCAGACGCTGCGTCATCTCGCGGTCCGCCTGCAGCGAATGCCAAGTTGTACTGAACCGAGCGGCGCTCGCTTCCGTTTTTGGAGTGCGGGGTGTGCCCACCATCGCATCGCCCGGCTTGTGACCGGCCGAGGGTCGGTCGCCGCGAGCCGGCCAGCCTCCGAAGGGAAATCGCATGTCGGTCAGACACCGGCTTGTGGCTGTCATCGCGGCAGCCGGGGCCATCACTACGGCGGCGCTTGCGGCCGCGCCGATCGCGCAGGCGAGTCCAGGAATGCCAAGTTCATTCCTTGGCCATTTTCACAAGCTGACGACCATCGCTTCCACGGTCCCGTTCAACGGGGACGTCAACCCGTACGGCATCTTCGTGGTTCGGCACAATGATGGCCGCCTGCACGCGCGGGACGTCCTGATCAGCAACTTCAACGCCAAGTCCAACCTGCAGGGGACTGGCAGCACGATCGTGCAGATCTCACCAAGCGGCCACCGGACACTGTTCGCGCATATCAAGGCGGACGCGCTTCGCGGCAGGTGCCCGGGCGGCGTCGGCCTGACCACCGCGCTGGAAGTGCTCCCCGGCGGCTGGGTCGTCGTCGGCAGCACGCCGTCCAAGAGCGGCCAGGCCGGCGCCGCCAAGGCCGGCTGCCTGATCATGCTGAACAAACTCGGCAAGGTCGTAAAGACCTTCAGCGGGCACGGCATCAACGGCCCCTGGGACTCCACCATGGTCCTGCTCGGTCACCACGCAGCTGACCTGTTCGTCACCAACGCGCTCCCCGGCATAGCCAGCAGCAAAGGCATGGTCGTCCACAAGGCCACCGTGCTCAGGCTGACTTTCGCATTGTCCCGCAGCCACAAGCCGCGTCTGGTGGCCAGGACGACGATCGGTTCCGGATTCGCTAACCAGTCGAGCTCGACCGCGTTCGTGCTCGCGCCCACTGGCGTGGGCCTCGGCAGGGATGACACACTGTTCGTCGCGGACGCACAGAACAGCGAGATCAGGGCTATCTCGAACGCTGTCGTCCGGCCGAAGAGCGCGGGCACCGGCATGCTCGTCAGTTCGGGGGGAATGCTCAACGCGCCGCTCGGCATGGCGATCGCGCCGAACGGTCACATCCTCACGGTGAACGGCAACGACGGCAACCTCATCGAGACCACCCGCGGCGGCGCGCAGATCGCGAACTTCCTGCTCGATAACAGCGGAGGCCCGCCGCCTGGCGGCGGCGCGCTCTTCGGTCTGGCGATCAAGCCCGGCAACCGCGGTGTCTACTACGTGGACGACGCGGCCAACACTCTTCGCCTGTTTCACTAGCCGGTAGGCACGCGGCCGTCGCGAGCGCGCCCGTTCCCTCGCTTCGTGTGAAGGAACGGGCGCGCCGTCGGTTTTGATCGACCGGTCGATGGGCAAGGTGAGCGGCCTCGGTAAGTCTGAACCATTCTGGCTCTTCGCATTGGGTCAGCGGGCAGATACTGTTGCCCCGTGGATGCTGCCCTCACTCATGGCCCGGTGCAGCAGCCCGGCGTTCTCGACAGCAACCTGGGGCCGGTTGTTGAGCGTGCAGGTGAGTCGAAGGCCAGCGAGGCGTAGGGAACTGTGCGCACCCTGTACCGTGATGCTGCCCTTGCCGACGGGACCGGTCCGGAGCTGCGCGTCGGCATGAGCATCCTTGTCGCCGGTGACCGCGTCGAGTGGGTCGGGGACGTCGGAGACGAGCCGCAGCTGGCCGAGGACACCGTGGTGGTCGACGCGTCCGGCTCGACTGTGATCGCCGGGATGGTAGACAGCCACAGCCATCTGACGTTGCCGGGCGGCGCTCACTGGATCGACCGCGGTTTCGATCCGCCACACAGGCTGGTCGAGGTCGCTGAGCATAACGCCCGGCTGCTGCGAAGCGCGGGCGTCCGCTGGGCACGGGACGTCGGCTCGCCGATGGGCGACGATCCGGTGGACGGGCGTCAACGGGCGCTCGCGCTCGGGGTGCGCGACCGCTGGTCTGGGCGGCGCGAGTACCCGTATGTGCGGGCCGCCGGTTGCTGGGTCTCCCGGGCCGGCTCGCTTCCCGGCGGGCTATCGGTCGAGGTCGAAGACGGGGACGGCCTGGTAGGTGCGATTACTGGGCAGCTCGACGACGGCGCCGACTTTGTAAAGCTCTACCTCGACGGGCCTGATCGCGAGACGTCACCTTTCACCGTGAGCGAGGTGCGAGCCGTCGTCGAGGCGGCCCATGCACGAGGTGCCCGGGTGACGGCGCATTCGGGGATGCTTCCCGGGGCGCGAGTTGGCGCCGAGGCAGGGGTCGACTCCCTGGAGCACGGCTTCCAGCTCGACGCTGACGTGGCGGCGCTCATGGCTGCCAACAGCGTCGCGCTCGTATCCACCCTGGCCGTGCTTGAATCGTGGCGTACCTTCAGCCGCACGACGAGTCTCCCGCGTTTTGTGGAGCCGCCACGCAGAGCAGAGATCGCCGCCCGCCGGGAGTGGGCCCACGAGAGTGTACGGCTTGCAGCTCGCGCCGGTGTCCTGGTGGCGGCAGGCACCGACTTCGGCGGCGGATCACTGCGCGCCGGCCAGCTCGCCTGGGAGGTGGAATGCCTGGTCAACGCCGGCCTGGAGCCATGGCAGGCGCTGGCGGCGGCGACCCGCAACGGCGGGCAACTGCTCGGCGAGCCGGACGCAGGTGTCATCCGGGAAGGCGGCCCGGCCGATCTTGTATTTGTCCACGGTGATCCGCTGTCTGACCCGGCGGCCCTGTGGAGGGTCTGGCTCGTAACCTGATGATGCTGGCGCCGGGGGGGCGGATCATGGCGGTTGATGCGTGACCCGGCGCGCTCGCAGGGATATCGACCCGGACGTGCGCGACGAGGTGACGCGCTGCCTCAGGTCTTGAGTACGAGGGTCGTCGTATCTCTCAAAGCGGCGAGTTGCTTGCCCGTGTAGGCAAAGGGCACCCACTTCTTGTGCGAGTAGAGCTTGGTCATGTTGGCGTAGTAGGGCGAGGCGGGATTCGTCGCCTGTGAGTAGGTGACAATGCCCTCCGAGACGGGTCCGTTCGGGGTCAGCTCGGTCGTCATGACGAGCGAGGAGCCATCGCCGACCTCGCCGTAGTTGCCGGGGAGGAACGGGTCGTTGTTTCCA
>DATMMA010000321.1:0-21693 GCA_035570295.1 Streptosporangiaceae bacterium | reverse complement strand
TCTCGAGCACAAGCCGGCTCGACGGGTGCCGCAGCAGATAGCGGTCGTACACGGTCTTGATGCCGAAGTACTCGAACTGCAGGTCCGCGTCGTCGTCGACGGCGAAATCCAGCTTGCGCGCGTTGTCTTTGACGAGCTTGGCGGTGTCGTCGCCGATCAGGCCCTCAGCGTGGCCGAGCGCGACCGACTGGCTGAACGACGCGATGCCCTGGCCGCGCACTTCCTTGGCGATGTAGCCGGACAGCAGCCGCGCCGCGAGACGCGAGTACTGCGGCTCGGTTGCGATCATGTCTGCCGCGGTCTGGATCGAAAACCGGTCCAGCTCGGCAGTGGTCGCGCCGTCGTACAGCCCGCTGATTGTCTTCGTCGCGACCCGCATCGGGTCCACATCATCCAGGTCGCCGGCCCAGCGCTGCACCGCGCGCACGATCTTGTTGACGTCGACGGGCTCGGTGTCGCCGTTGCGCTTGCGCACCTGCATGGTCGCTGGCATCTGCACTCCTCCGGACGGGCCGCTGTCACTGGCACTGCATGGACACCATATGTAGGAGGTCTGACATTTCGCAGCACCACATGTTGGGTCGGCGTGTCGCAACTTTCATGTCGGCGCCTGCGGTTGCTAGCGCCGCCAGCTGCATCCGGAACCGGTTCCTTATGCGGTTCCGCTGATCGCGCCGCCGCCAAACCGCCTTGCAGTCGAACGGTTCGCCTCATATCGTCTTGCGTGGTTCCGGCGGCGATCGGGGGTCCAGGTGACAGCCGCAAGCGAACATGCCGCGCCCGACCGCGAGCGCGCTGAAACCTACCTCCGGCTGCAGGCCGAGGCGGAACTGCGGCGCGCGCTCGCAATGCCGCACTACAAGCCGCCTCGTGACCCGCTGCCGACCCGCGTGACCAGGATGTTCGTGCAAGCGCGCCTTATGCGGCGCCGTCGGGCCGCGACTGACCGGATCATGCGGCAGCAGGCCAGCGGCCGCCAAAGCCGGCGCGGGAGCCAGTCCAGGGCGATGCCGCCGATGGCCACCACGCTGCGGGAGATCCGCCGCGCGGCGAAGTGGCTGGATGGCACCCGTCGGGCAGCAGCTGTGCCGACAGCCGCCCTGGTGAGGTCGGCCGCCAGGAGCAGCTCGCAGCTCAGCGCCCGCGTGCAGCGCGCGGCCCGGCCGCTGCGCCGGCGGTTTCGGCGGGGCCTTCGCCATCGCGGATATGACGCTCCACCCGCGGAGGCCTGTCTCACGCGCGTGGAGACGTTGGCCAGCGTATTTGCCGCCGTCGGGGCAATAACAACCCAGACCGAAGAGGAGGTAGTGGATGGCCTGCGAGCGGCACTGGCCGCCCGAAGGCGCATCGAACCTGGCAACCTGCTCAGTTACCACGGGTTCCGCGGCCACCCGATGCGCCGGCGGGCAACGGCGACCACTGCTCCACCCGGGCCGCCGCGCGCGATTCCGGTCGGCGCAGCTGCCAGCGGCGAGATCGAGGGTCTCCCGGTCCGCTTCTACCTCGGGGTTCTGGTGTTTGACCACAGCGGCGCGACGCTGACTGTGCGCGCCAGGTTCCCAGTCGAGCTGGAAGAGCAGGACCACGGCCACATGGACCCGGTATTTGACGCGCTGACCGCGATCAGCGCAGTCGACGATCGGGGCGCAACCTATCGGTCGGACTTCAGCGGCGGCGGAGGAGGTGGCGAGTGGAACGGCCGACTCCACCTGAGTCCCACGCCACCGCCCGGCGTGCGCTGGCTGGACATGACAGTGCCGGGTGCCTCGGCGGTCCGGGTCCGGTTGGACGCGACGCCAAGGGACCTGCAGATCACCACGGAGCCGGTCACGACGAGTTCGACGGAGCGCTTCCTCGATGCCCAGACCATCCAGTTGCTCTGTCGCGAGGTGACCGGCCTGGCCTGGGAATCCGACGATGACGATCGAGACGAGCAGCCGCGGTTCCGGGTCGTGAGCCACCTGCTTGCGGCCGGCCTGCTCCGGACTGAGAGCCCGTCGCTGCGCAGGCTCGCGACGGCTGCCGCGCGGCTGGACACTCCGCTGCCCGGCCCGCTCGCCGCCGTTGAGCCGTCCGAGCTGCCAGCTGATTGGCTAAGCCTGCTCTCAAGATCCAACTGCACGGACGGCCCGACCGGCGCTATCCCGATCGCAGTTGTGCTGCCAGAGGTCGACGGAGTGCAATGCGTCATCGTGGAGCTTGTCTCCGATTCGGAGTCCGCGACCATTCAGGTCCATGTTCGCGGCTGGCCCGAGCCGCGACAGCCATTCCGCGTGCCCAGCGACCAGATCTGGTGGAGTGCGAGAGATGACCTCGGCGGCGGTTATCTTGTCAGCGAGGGTGGTTCGAGCTGGGGCAACGGTGAAGCGGATCTGGACTTGGAGATCAGCCCGGCGATCAATCCGGTGGCTCGCGTCCTGGACATCATCCTGACCGGGACCACGACTCAAGTGACCGTGTCCGTGCCGCTCGACTGGCAGGAGGGCTTGTGAACCCGGCGTGGTGGGCTGCGTTCGGGCCAGCCGACGCGTCGTTGCGTTGCGGCGATGGCGAGCACCGGCTGCGGTGGGCAGAGGGGACGCTCCAGGCGCGCGATCACCCCGATGCCGAAGGTGAACTCGTCCTTGGCGCGCTCGGCGGAGACACCAGCCCGTGCCTCGATCTCGTCATAGCTTGGGGCAAGCACAGCGACGATCTCACCGTGCTGGCGATCGGGCCACGCTCCGCCAGCGACCTGCTGACGATCCCGGCTGCGATCCTGGCTGAGGTCACTGCCGTCAGCGGCCCCGCTGGCCCGCTCTCCCGCGGCCCAGGCAACCCAGCAGCGCATACCGTATCGATCGGAGGAACGGTCAGCCAGCATTCGAGCGCCGCCTTCTACGTCGGCCGTTCCGGCCGGTCGCCGCGCCGCGTCCCGCGGCCGATGCCAGCCCGCGCGCTGGCGTGGCGGCGCACGCGCATGCTCCGCGGTCATGCCGGCTACGGGCTCGTGTCAGGCTGGCACGGGCACCCTGGCTGGCACGGCGCGGAGATTGACCAGGCCAGGGCTGAGCTGATCAGGCTGCTCGCACTCGGTGGGCCGTTCCAGTTCCGGCTGTCCGCTGCGGTCGCGCACGCCTGGTCCGCTGATGGCGCAAACGCAGGCCGGCCGGAGCGGGCCCGGCCGGCGCTGACTGCCGCGCTGGCCGGCCGGCTGGCGCCCGCGGCGGCAGAGTGGCTGGACGTCGATCCGGATGAGGTCGAGGTGAACGTCCATGACGGCGCTGGGTGGGGTGAGCTTGCACTCACCAAGCCAGGCAAGGCCACTCGGCTACAGGCGCGACTGCCGGTCGGCTGGCTTGCCTCGGTGTGGGCACCGGGCTTCGCTGTCGTCGACGGGCACCTGGTCGTGAGCGTGCTGGACGCGGCGTGGCCGACTGCGCAGGTGCTTGCGGTCCGGTCGCCCGGCCAGGACCCGGCGGAGCTGGCTATCCGCGACGACAAGGGACACTGGAGCGTGACAGTGCGGTAGCGCGCGCAACGTGACCGCCGGACTAGCGGCAGAACGCGTAACTGAGAACGGACGAGCCGGACGGCAGCGCGCGGAGACTGAAAGGGTGGCGTCGCGGTAGCGCATTACGGAGCGCTGCCGCTGGACTAGCGGGGAGCACACATGGCTGAGATCGGACGGGCCGCACGGCAACGGGCGGCGGCCGAGGCGCTGGGCGTCGCCGTTGCGGCCCGTGTACCAGTGCTGCTCTGGGGTGCGCCGGGCACCGGCAAGACGTCCGCGATCCGGGCGATGGCGCGTGCGATGGGCTGGCCATGCGAGACGGTGATCGCCTCGATCCGGGAGCCATCCGACTTCGCTGGCCTGCCGGTCGTGATCGGCCAGGACGTGCGGTTCGCTCCGCCAGCCTGGGCCCGGCGCCTCGCCGAGGCCGGCCATGGCCTGCTCTTCCTCGACGAGCTGTCGACGGCACCGCCCGCAGTCCAGGCGGCACTGCTGCGCGTGGTGCTCGAGCGAGTCGTCGGGGATCTGGAACTGCCGCCAGCCGTCGCCGTGGTTGCAGCGGCGAACCCGCCGGAGCAAGCGGCAGATGGCTGGGACTTGTCCGCTCCGCTAGCTAACCGGCTCTGCCACCTGCCCTGGGACATCGACCCGCTTGCCGTCGCCGACGGGCTCGCGGCGGGGTTCCCAGCGCCGCAAGTGCCTGCCCTGCCGGACGGCTGGGAGGCCGAGCAGCACCTGGCACTTGCCCTGGTCGCCGCGTTCCTGCATGCCCGGCCTGCGCTGGCCTCGGCACCACCCACCGACGCCGCCAGCGCGGGGCGCGGCTGGCCAAGCCCCAGGACCTGGGAGATGGCCGCGAGGCTCTGGGCTGCCAGCGGTGCCGCCGGCGTTTCCGGCGAGGCCCGCTCGGCGCTTGTCGTCGGCGCAGTCGGCGACGGCGCGGGCGCGGAGTTCCTGGCCTGGCTGATGGAGATGGACTTGCCCGACCCCGAAGCGGTGCTGGCAGACCCGTCATCGTTCCGGCTGCCGAAGCGGGCCGACCGCGCCTACGCAGCAGTTGCCGCCGTCGCAGCGGTGGTCGAGGCCGACCCGACGCCGCAGCGATGGCGGGCCGGCTGGCAGGTCCTGGGACTCGCGGCGAACTCCGCACCCGACGTCGCGGCCGTCGCAGCGCGGGTGCTCGCCCGGTGCCGGCCAGACGGCGTGCCGCTGCCGGCCGAGGTACGCCTGTTCGCACCAGTGCTGCGCGACGCTGGGCTACTGCACAACTGAGCTGAGCATTCGCGATCACCGCATCATGGGGTGACGACAAGGAGCCAGACATGACAGCGCCGGACGCTAGCGGCTCGATCCCCGGGCTAGCTGCCGCCCGGCTGTGGGCCGCTGCCCGCTACCCGTACCTGGCCAGCGGGATCTTCGGCGCAAGAGTGGTCGCCGCGCCCGGCATCCGCACCGTCGCGGTTGACCCCGGCTGGCGGATGTGGGCCGACCCGGACCTGACCGCGAACTGGACCGCGGCGGAACTCGGCAGCGTGCTCGTGCACCACGTCTGTCATCTGCTGCGTGAGCACGGCCCGCGGGCCGGAATGGCTGGCGTGCAGCCAGACGAAGCCAGGACCTGGATCCGCAGCGCCGACGCGGAGATCAACGACGATCTCGTCCCGGCCGGGCTGACACTGCCTGGCGACCCGGTGCTGCCGCGGCATCTGGGCTGCCCGCCCGGTCAGCTGACCGAGCAGTATTTCGCCGCCACTCGCGGCCGTACGGCCGGACTGGGCCAGCCGGTCGCAACCAGCGGAGACGGGCATCCGGGCGACCATGGCGACGGTGGCCAACTGGACTGCGGCAGCGGCGCGGACGGATTCGGCCGGCCATGGGAGGCTAGCCGGCCAGCAGTGCTGCCGCCCTGGCAAGCGCGCCTGCTACAGCGCCTCGTCGCGCAGCAAATACTCGCGGGCAAGGAGGCAGGCAATGTGCCAGCCGGCCTGCTGCGCTGGGCCGATGGGGTGCTCGCGCCGAAGGTCGACTGGCGCCGTGCGCTGGCCGCTGAGCTCCGCAAGGCGGTCGCCGACACGGCCGGCGCGGTTGACTACAGCTACCGTCGGCCGTCGCGTCGCGCGTCCGCGGCCGGCAACGTCGTGCTCCCGGCCCTGCGCCGTCCGGTACCTGAGGTCGCCGTCGTGTGTGACACCTCGGGCAGCATGTCGGACGACCTGCTGGCGGCCAGCCTGGCCGAGGTCGAGGGGCTGCTGGGCGCGCTCGGTCTCGCCAGGCGCCTGCGCGTGCTGGCCTGCGACACCGCGGTCGGCCCGAGCCAGCGCGTGACTTCTGCCCGCCAAGTGGAACTCGTCGGCGGCGGCGGCACGGACATGGGTGCCGGCATCGCCGCCGCCGCGGCGCTGCGGCCCCGGCCTGCCGTCATCGTCGTGCTCACCGACGGCTACACACCCTGGCCAAAGAGCGCGCCGCGCGGCAGCAAGGTCGTGGTCGGCCTGCTCGGCGACGAGGCGCCTGACGCTCCGGACTGGGCCCGCGCCATTCGCGTCCCTAGCTGACGCGACGCGATGTACCGCACCTGCGGGTCCGCCGCGCTGAGCAGCTGCCTCAGAGGCCTAGCGGCCTAGCGCACCCATCTCCCAGAGCGCGCTGATTGGCGGTCGGCTGTTAATCTGGCCGCTCCGATGCTGTTAATCTGGCCGCTCCTCCTCGGCAAATCCGGCCCACAGCGGCCGGCCATCCGGCGGCGCGACATTGGCAGCGAGCCGGCCGAGCAGGCTCTCCAGCGTCGCGATCTCCTCCTCGGTGACGTTCTGGCGAAGCCGAGCGTCGAACGCGGAGGCCGCCTCGCGCAGCCGCCCGAACGACGACTCCCCCGCCTCGGTGAGCTCGACCACGTGGATCCGCCGGTTCGCCGGGTCGCGCCGCCGGGTGAGGAGGCCGGCTGTCTCCATCGCGTTCAGGTGGTGGGTCAGTGTGGCTTCCTTGATGCCCATGGCTTCGGCCAGTTCGCGTTGGCTCGCCACGCTGCGCATCTTGAGATTGACAAGCACGAGCCATACCGCCAACGACCCGCCAGCCGCGGCAAGAGCGTCATCGAACGCGCGACTGATCACCCTGGACGCGTGCGTCAGATAGAGGCCGATCGGCGTGCGCTCTGGCCGCATGGAAGCAGCGTAGCACGATCAATCGAAATCAAATGCTTTGACTACGAAGTATCTGCGGTCTGATCTTCTCTGGTCGCCAGCAGCAACGCCGCCGATGAGTAATCAAGCCGGACCCGTAAGCCAGTTGGCATGCTCGCAACGCGCAGGATCGCTGGTTGCGTCGTAACGACGTACCCAGTTGGGAGTTAGGACGGCGACCGCGAACGAGGGGTCCGTTACGCGGGAGCCGGGGAATTGCGATGCATAGATTCGCTCGTAGCCCGCGCGCTCGTCGTCATTCACGACTCGCGCTGTGCCTTCGACTTGTACGGAAACGCCGTCGTCCCAGCCGATGACCACTGCGACCCGGTCGTTCCGCTCGATGTTCGCCACCTTCCGGGCTCCGGACGGAGTATCAAAGACCAGCTCCCCGCGGTCGGAGACCGCTATTCCTACCAGGGCAGCCTCCGGCTCACCTGACGGCGACGCGGTCGCGACGACCCCCATCCGGGCGGCTCGCACGAACCCAACGAACTCGGACAGGGACAGGCCTTGGGTCACCGGATCAGAGTAACTGCCGCGGCCGGCAGTGGCCTTCCGCTCGTTATCCGCCTTTTAGCACGTCACGCAAGGCCGCGCACAGACGGGCGACGCAGGCACTGAACGCATGCCCGGGCGGGGTCGCGTAACCGACGATCAGAGCCGGACCGAGTTCCGGCCCGCCGACCCAGCCCGCCTCGTCCGCCCGGCAGCTGGCCAGCCCTTCCAGCGCGAGCCCGCGGGCCGCCGCGCGGGCGATGACGTCCTCCTCCGCGACGTCGGCCGGCAGCCGCACCAGCACGTGCAGGCCGGCCGCGATGCCGGTGACACTGGCATCCGGCACCTGCCTGCGAAGCTCGCTGACCAGCCGGTCCCGCCGCGCGCGGTAAGCCAGCCTGGCCCGGCGCACCTGCCGGTCGTAGCCGCCGGAACTGATGAACTCGGCCAGCGTGAGCTGGTCAAGGCTGCTGCTCAAGCGGCCCGTCTCGCGCTTTATCGTGGTGAGCTCGCCGGCCAGCCGCTCCGGGACGGCAAGCCAGCCAAGGCGCAAGCCGGGAACGAGGCTCTTGCTTGCCGTTCCGGCGTAGACCACATGATCAGGCGCCAGCGACTGGAGCGCGCCAACCGCCTGGCGGTCGTAGCGGAACTCCCCGTCGTAATCGTCCTCGATGATCAGGCCGTTGCCGGCCGCCGCCCAGTCGACAGCCAGCCGCCGGCGCTCCGGCGCGAGCGCGACGCCCAGCGGGTACTGGTGCGCCGGCGTCAGCAGCATGGCGTCCGCGCCTTCAGGCGGCGGCGCGCCGCCGGCGAGCGCGCCCCGGTCATCGACCGGCACCGGAGCCAGCCTGATGCCCGCCGACACGGCAACCTGCCGCTGTGCCGGATGGCCGTACGCCTCGATCGCCAGGGTGCGCTGACCCGTGGTTCTCAGCAGGTCACAGAGCAATTCCAGGCCCTGGGCGAAGCCGGCGCACACGATGATCCGGTCCGGCGACGCACTGACACCGCGAGCGCGGGCGATGTACTCCGCCAGCGCCCTGCGGAGCACTGGCAGGCCGCGCGGATCGGCGTAACCAACCAGTGAGCGCGCTGGCGCGGTGGCTAGCGACCGCCGAGCTGAGGCCAGCCATGCCGCGCGCGGAAATGCCGACACGTCTGGAAAACCAGGCCGCAGGTCGTACCGGACGCCCGCGGGCGCGTCGCGTGCTTGCGCGCGCCCGGCCGACGGAACGAGCGCCGCCTGCTCGGCTACCCAGGTCCCCGAACCGTGCCTGGCTGCAAACCAGCCCTCGGCGACGAGCTGGCCGTAGGCGTCGGCAACGGTGTTGCGCGCCAGGCCGAGATCGGCGGCGAGCGCCCGCGACGAGGGCAGCGCCGTCCCGGCCGGCAGCCTGCCACTGCGCACAGCCTCCCGCAGCGCAGACTCAAGCCCAGCTCGTGGCCGGGTGCCGGACAACTCGAGGTGGAGGTCGAGACCGGCCGAAGTGGCCCACGTTTCCTCCATGGAACTGGATCTTAAACCTGATCCTGTTGCTCGCTAGCCTGAAACTGAACGCAAGCAACGAGGAGGAATCCGATGACCACGGTTCAGCCCAGGATCGACTTCGACAAGCACGCCGCAGGCTTCTACCGCGCCATGGCCCACCTCGACCAGGCGGCGACCAAGGAACTCGACAACGCCGGAATCGACGTGCTGCTGCGCGAGCTTGTCCGCATCCGCGCCTCCCAGCTCAACGGTTGCGCGTACTGCATCGACATGCACACCAAGGACGCCCGGGCAGCCGGAGAGACCGAGCAGCGGATCTACGCCCTCGCGGCCTGGCGGGAGACGCCTTTCTTTACGGACACCGAACGCGCTGCGCTCGGGCTGGCAGAATCCGTGACGCTGATGCCCGAGACGCATGTCCCTGACGCAGATTTCGCCCAGGCGGCCGAGCAGTTCTCCGAGACCGAGCTCGGGGCGCTGATCAGCCTGATCGTCACGATCAACGCCTGGAACGCGATTGGCGTCACCACGCACGCCTGGCTGCCCGGCTCTTACCAGCCCTGACCCGGCTAAACGCGCGCGCGCGCCCCGGGCTGGGCAGGCCTAGGCCGCCGCCGCCGGACCCCATTGGAGCGGCAGCGATTCCACTCCGTAGATGCCCTCGATGCCGCCGAGCACGGCCGGCCCGGCGGCCTCCAGGGCGGGCATCCGCGGCGCCAGGAACGCGATGGCCTCCTCTAGCTCCGCCCTGGCCAGATTCGCGCCGAGGCAGAAGTGCGCGCCCGCGCCGAAGGTCAGCAGCCGCCCGTCCCGCGGTGCGGTGATGTCGAAGTCCTCGCCGCCCGGCTGTTCGCGGTTGCCTCGCTCGGCGCACACCGCCACGATGGTGCCGGCCGGGAACAGCACCCCGCGGTGCTCGACGTCCTCCAGGCAGATGCGAGCGGTGAACGGAGTGATCGGCTCGGCCCGCAGTACCTCTTCGACTGCCGCACCGACGAGCTCTGGCCGCTGCCGCAGCGCAGCCCACTGATCGGGGTGCGCGGCGAAGAGCCGGAACGCGTGACCCAGCTGGGCCTGAGTGGTATCGACGCCCCCGGCGATCACGTTCAGCACGAGATTGACGCACTCGGGATGCGACAGCCGGTCACCCTCCTCGGCCGCGGTGAGCAACGCGGTCAGCAGGTCGTCACCGGGCTCGGACTGGCGCATATGCAGCAAGGCCTCGACATAGTCGTAGACCTCGGCCGCCGCGCGCTCCAGTTCGGGCACCTGAGTACCGAGCGCCTGGATATCGAACTGGCGCTGAATCAGGCTCGACCACTCCTGCAACCGGGGCGCGTCGGCCTCCGGCGCGCCGAGCACCGCCGCAATGGTCAGCGCGGGGTACGGCCGCGCGATCGCCGAGACGAAATCGCAGGTCGCCTCCCCCTCGATGGCGGACCAGAGGCGGCCCATGAATGCCCGCATGGCCGGCCGCCAGCGATCGGCCGCGCGCGGCGTGAACGAGCCGCCGACAAGCGACCTCAGCCGCCGGTGCTGCGCCCCGCGCTGGTTGAGGATGTTCGCGTCGATCTGCTCGCGCAGCCGCCCCGACGTCACGCCGAACAGGTCGGCTATCTCCCGGCCGGGGAACGCGGTGGCCCGTGACCGCAGGAAGAACTCCGCGGATTCCCGGTCGAGCACGATGAACGCGAGCGGCGATCCTGCCAGCCAGCTGAACTCGCCGCTGCGGACGACTCCCGCAAGCCGCTTGTGATAGCCGTCTCCGGCCAGCTCCCCGGCGGTCAGGTCGATCTGCGCGAGATCAAGTTCCGAAACGACCCTCATGCAGACACCGTCTCGCGGCCGGCCAATGCCGCGCAAGGCCAGACGGCCGGCTCGCTAAGGTCTGCATGTGATCGATCTCGATGCGGACGTCCTCGTGCTCGGTGCCGGAGTCATCGGCCTGAGCACGGCTGTTTGCCTGGCAGAAGCCGGAGTCACCGTCACCGTCGCCGCCGCCGATCCGCCGGAACGGACTACCTCGGTGGCAGCAGGTGCCATCTGGGGGCCGCATCTGGTCGGCATGGACGAGCGGGTCGAGCGCTGGGCCAAGGTGACCTTGGCCTCGCTGGCTAAGCTCAGCCATCCGGAGCTGGGTGCAAACGAGCTGGCCGGCATCGTGCACACGGTGACCGGAATTGCCGCGAGCCGCGATAGCAACGCGGCTGAGCCGGAGTTTGCCGCGACGGCCGATGACCTGGCGCCGTGCGCGCCAGATGAGGTCCCGCCCGGCTATGCGTCCGCCTGGCGGCTGACCGCGACGACGGTGGCGATGCCCGGTTACCTCGGCTACCTTGCCGGGCGGTTCGGCCGGGCGGGCGGTAAAAGCGCGTTCCCGGCAAGAATCGGCAAGCTCAGCGACGCGAGCCGGCTGGCGCCGTCAGCCAGGGTCATCGTCAACTGCACCGGATGCGGCGCCCGCGACCTGGTGCCCGACCCGGACGTGGTCGCGGTGCGCGGTCAGGTCGTGGTGACCGCCAACCCGGGCGTCACCGACTTCTTCGTCGGCACCGGCAGCGAACCCGGCGACCTGACTTATCTGTTTCCGCACGGTGACGTCGTCGTGCTGGGCGGCACTGAGCAGCGGGGCAACTGGAGCCTGGACGCTGACCCGGACACGGCGGCGGGCATCATCGCGGCGTGCGCTGTGATCGAGCCGGCCCTGCGCGACGCGCCGGTGCTCGAGCACCGCGTGGGTCTGCGGCCTGCCAGGTCGCGGGTCCGGCTGGAAGCGGAGCGGAGCGGCAACGTCACGATCGTGCACAACTACGGGCACGGCGGCTCCGGGGTCACGCTCTCCTGGGGTTGTGCTGAGGACGCTGCCGGACTCGCGCTGGAGGCACTCAGCTGAGCTGGTACCGCGATGATCCGGGAGACTTATGCACCGCAGGGCGGACGCGTATAAGTCCCCCGGATCATGAAGCGGAGTCAGAAGCCGGGGAAGATCGCGCGGAGCTTCTCCAGCGTGTCCTGATCGCCGGACACTGACGCGGGCGTGTGATCCGGATCCAGCCGGCCGTAGGACAGCCGGAGCAGCGCCTCGGCCGGCATCGTCACGTGCGGCACGGCGTCAGCGTCTGCCTCTGACAGGCCTCCTGGCCAGTCCGTCACGCTGATCGACTCGCCCGAGGTCAGCAGGTAGTCGCGGGCCGGGTCCGTGGTGGTGATGCGCACCGCGAACGGCTCGGGCAGCGGCTTGCCGAGCCGCGGCGCGAGGAACTGCGGCACGTTGTCGATGAGCAGCTCGACGGCGTCGGCCTGAACCGTCGCGTCCGGGTCCTGCATCACTGCCAGGTCCCAGGTGTGCAGCACGTGCTCACCGAGGCGCAGCCGGATCATGCCTACCGCGTCGAGTTGCATGCCGAAGAAGTCCATCCGCGCTGCGGCCAGTTCGGCGTCGCTGAGCCCTTCCAGCGAGGCGACATGCCGCTCATCTGACTCGATCGCGTCGGTTGCCTGCGCGTCGGGAGTCTTTGAATTCCAGACGTCCCATATGGGCTGAAAGGCTTCCCGGCCGACGGGCTCGCCGGTGCCCACCGCGCCTGGCAGCGTCGCAAGTGCGATCTCCGCTCCGCTTCCGAGGTGGGACAGCACTTGCGCGTTGCTCCAGTCGCGGCAGTACGACTGGCCGCGAATCTGATCTTGTGTCATCGGCTGCACTAGGCCCGCCAGCCGGTCGTGCGACTCGCGCAGGGTCGCGATCCAGGTACGGGGGTCGTCGCTCACTATTTTCCTCCTAATAACGGAACGAGCTCGTTCAGGATCTCAGCATCCTGCGTACCGCCGCTAAGGTGGGCAGGATGGATATCGGATTCGGCGCCCCCGTGTCGGGCGCATGGGCCACACCGCAGAATCTAGCGGCCTTCGCCGCCGGCGCTGAACGCGACGGGTACCGATCGTTGTGGAGCTTCCAGCGGCTGCTCGTCCCGGCCGGCTCGGGCATGGACCCGGTCTACCAGAGCGTGCTCGATCCGATGGCCGCGCTGTCGTTCGCAGCAGCGGTCACCAGCGTCATCCGGCTCGGCGTCGCCATCGTCAACGCACCGTTTGTCTCGCCCGGGTACCTGGCCAAGCAGGCCGCGTCGGTCGACGTGCTGTCCGGCGGACGTCACGACCTCGGCATCGGCATCGGCTGGATGCCAGAAGAATTCGCGCTGACCGGTGCTGACATGGCGCGGCGCGGCGCGCGGCTGTCGGAGTACGTCCAGGTGCTGCGGACCCTCTGGGCAGGAGGGGACAGATCCTTCGATGGCTCGTTTTACCGGGTACCGGCCGGCACCCAGGCGCCGCCGCCGGTTCAGGCCGGCGGGCCGCCGGTGCTGCTTGGCGGGCTGGCCAGGCCGGCCCTCGAGCGGGTCGGCCGGATCGCCGACGGCTGGATTACCTCCAGCAGAACCGATCTGTCCAAGATCGATCAGCTGATCGAGATCGTCAAGGAGTCTGCTGCGGCGGCTGGGCGCGATGCCGAGGCGCTCCGGATCATCTGTCGTGGTGTCGTGCGGGCGGGCGCACCGGTGGCGGGGCCGGACGGGCAGCGGCTGCTGCTGTCGGGCAGCTACGAGCAGATCCGGGCCGACACCGAGCGCCTGGGCACGCTCGGCGTGACCGAGGTGTTCTACGACCTCAACTGGGATCCGGAGATCGGGTCACCGGACGTGGATCCCGCCGCGGCGACCGAGCGAGCCGAGCAGATCATGCAGGCGCTGGCCCCGGCTGCGGCGTGAGCGACAGACCTGCCGGTCCGCCGGTGCGGGTGGTGCCCTATGACGAGGCCTGGCCGCGCTGGGCGGCGGCGGAGCTGGCGACACTGACCACGGCGCTCGGTGACCTGGTATTGGACGCCTCTCATATCGGCAGCACGTCGATACCGCAGATGGCCGCTAAGAACATCCTTGACCTGCAGTTGTCAGTGTGGGACCTCGATGAGGCAGCGGCCGCTTTCGACGCCCCGCTGGCCGAGCTTGGCTACGTCCGCCTCCCGTACGAGCGCGATCACGTGCCGGCCGGCGACGACAGCGATCCCGGCCAGTGGGTGAAGAGGTACTGGCACCGCCGCAACCATCCAGGTGGTGACGTCAACCTGCACGTGCGGGTCGTCGGCTCGCTGAATGAGCGGCTGGCCTTGCTGTTCCGCGATTACCTGCGCGCCCATCCGCTCGCGGTGGCGGCATACAGCCGGTTCAAGCAGGCGCTCGCCGCGGAGGTCGTCAATCTGGAGCCCTACACCGACATCAAGGATCCGGTGGTTGACCTCGTCGTCGCCGCGGCAAGCGACTGGGCGAGCGCCGAAGGCTGGCAGCCGCACGCGGGCACGTAGCATCCGGGCAAATCGACTTGCCGGAGCCTCGCGGATCAGACACCCTCCAGGTTTGATGAGTTCCCGGGACCGTTTCACACCTTTTGCACTCACCAAACCTGGGGGTGCGGAGTCCCGGAGCGGTGTCAGCCGGCGCGTCGCCGCAGGGCGGCGTCCGCCAGCGCGGGCGGCTCATAGCCGCGGTCCGCCGGGTTGAGGTTCACCCCTGGCGGCACGATCTCGTCAATCCGGTCGAGCAAGTCGGCGGGGAGGCCGTCGGCCGGCGCGCCGAGCTGGCTGTCCAGATGCTCCATGGTGCGCGGGCCGATGATCGCCGACGTCACTGCCGGGTGGCTCAGCACGAAACCCAGCGCCAGGTGAATCAGCGACATGCCTGCCTCAGCGGCCAGGCCGGCCAGCTTGTCGGCCGCCTCCAGTTTCAACTGGTTGCCCGGCAGGCTCAGGTCGAACCGGTGCGGCAGCCGCTGCGCCCGGCGGCTGGCCGGCAGGTCCGCATTAAGCCGGTACTGGCCGGACAGCCAGCCGCTGGCAAGCGGTCCCCAGCTGATGACACCGAGGCGATACCGCTGGCAGGCGGGCAGCACATCGGCCTCGATGCCGCGAACCAGCAGCGAGTAGGGAGGCTGCTCGCAGACGAAGCGCTCCCTTCCGCGGCGCTGCGCAGTCCACTGAGCTTCGACGATCGAGTCCGCCGGGAAGGTGGAATGGCCCGCATAGCAGATCTTCCCGGCCTTGATCAGGTCAGAGAGCGCGGCGAGCGTCTCGTCGACATCAGTGGCCGGGTCCGGGCGGTGAATCTGGTACAGGTCGATGTAGTCGGTGCCGAGCCGGCGCAGGCTGTTCTCGCATTCCCTGATCAGCCAGCGACGTGAGTTGCCCCGCTCGTTCACGTCGTCACCCATCGCACCGTGTGCCTTGGTCGCGAGCACAACGTTGTCCCGGCGGCCTCCGGCCAGCGCCTTGCCTACGATGAGCTCCGACTCGCCGGATGAGTACACATCGGCGGTGTCGATGAAATTGATGCCAGAGTCAAGCGCTCGGTGAATGATCCGGACCGACTCATCGTGATCGGGATTGCCCCATGCGCCGAACATCATCGCGCCCAGGCAAAGCGGACTCACTCGAACGCCAGTCGAACCAATTGTGCGCATGCTCATAACGGTCACCTTATGCCGAGCCGCCCAGGTCTCGCGGTGTCGCCTAGGCTGCCGGATGCCGACTCCGCGTTTGTTCTTGATCTTCGCGCCAGCACCGGCCACCAGCACGCGCAGTTATGACGGCGGCCTATGGCCGGCGTCCGCCGGGCGCGGGCAGCATGCCCAGCTCGATCGCCGTCGTGACGGCTGCGGTCCGGTCGGACACGCCGAGCTTGCTAAACGCCCGCAGCAGGTGCGTCTTCACCGTCGCCTCGCTGATGTACAGTGCCCGGCCAATCTCGGCGTTGGTGCTGCCGCGGGCAACCAGGGCGAGCACTTCGGTCTCTCGTGCCGACAGTGGCTCGGCGGCCGGCCGGCGCAACTGCGAGACCAGCCGGCCCGCCACGGCCGGCGCGAGCACGGTCTCGCCACGGGCAGCAGCTCTGATCGCGGCGACCAGGTCCTGCCGCGGTGTGTCCTTCAGTAGGTAGCCGGCCGCTCCGGCCTCCACCGCCCGGACGATGTCCGCGTCGGTCTCATAGGTGGTCAGTACCACCACGCGAGTGCCGGGCGCGGTTGCGAGGATGCCCGCGGTGGCCGCCACGCCGTCGCCTCCTGGCATTCGCAGGTCCATGAGCACGACGTCAGGCCGGTGCAGTCTGGCCATGACGACGGCCTCGCCGCCGGACCCCGCCTCGCCCACCACGGTGATAGCTGGCTCGGCCGCGAGCATGCCCCGCAGGCCTTCCCTGACGACCGGATGGTCATCGGCGATCAGGACAGTTACCTGGGCAAGCGGCTGAGGTGCGGCTAGCTCGTTCCCGCCTGGATTGTGATTTTGACGCTGATCGGGACCGTCGTTCATCCAGGTACCTCAACCTGCACCGACGTGCCCTGCGCGGAGGCGCTGCGCACGGCCATCGTGCCGCCTGCCTCGTCGACGCGGGCGCGCATCCCGCGCAGTCCGTAACCTCCGCTGACCAGCGCCGGGTCGAAGCCGGAGCCGTCGTCCGTGACTTCCAGCCGGACGCGGTCGCCGACGTAGCGGAGCCGGACCGCGACGTTGCACGCTGCCGCGTGCTTGCGCACGTTGGCCAGCGCCTCCTGACCGGTGCGCAGCAGGACTACTTCGGTGGCGGCGGGCAGCTGACGGCTGGTCCCGTCGACGGCGAAGCTGGCCTTCAGGCCAAGCTCGGCGCTGGTGCGCTCGGTGAGCCTGCGGAGCGCGTCCTCCAGCGTTCCGGCCTGGAGCTGGGCTGAGGCGAGACCGCCGACGAGGGTCCGGGCCTCGGCGAGGTTCTCGCGCGCGGTCTGGGCGGCCAGGCCGAGTTGTCTGCGCGCGGTTGCCGGCGAGCGCTCCAGCTGTGCCTCGGCTGCCTGGATCAGCATCAGGATGCTAGAGAAGCCCTGCGCGAGGGTGTCGTGGATCTCGCCGGCCAGGCGCTGGCGTTCGGCCATGACGCCCGCTTGCCGGCTGACGTCCGCGAGCTCGGCCCGGGTAGCTTCGAGCTGCGCGATCAGGCTGGCGCGCTCGCCGCTCTGGGTGATGATCCGGCCGATGTAACTGCCGAACGCGACGGTGAACGCGGAAACCCCGATCCCCAGCCCGACCGCGGTCTCGACGCCCGCCAGGGTGCCCGTCCAGTAGGCCACTGAGGCGGCGCCGATGGCGTTCGTTGCCAGCGCGGGTATCAGAGCCACCCGCGACGGGAGCACCTGGTAGCAAAGCGGCAGCAGCGCCACGGACAGGAACCAGGTGTTGGGCGCCTGCAGGTCAGCGACCGCGAACAGAACGACGACGCCCGCCATGTAGATGACCGCGCGCCGGGTGAGTTCGCTTTCGGCGACGATCAGATGCGGACGCCCGACTAGCAGGTACCAAGGCACCATCGCGGCCAGGGCCGCGACCGCGAGCCCCCGGTCCGGCGTCATGGAGGATGCCACCGCAAGCACGTCAGCCAGGAAGACCAGGCCGTAGAGCAGATCCCAGCGGCGCTGGGTGGTTTCCCACGCGTTCCCGGTAGCGCGGCTGGCGGCCGGTCCCGCCGACGCGGCGGGTCCCGCGGACGCGGCGGGTGCCGCGGGCCAGGCAGGCTCGGCGATTCGCGCCGTCGGCTCGCCGGCTGGCGCCGCGCTCTGCGCGTCTGCGCAATCGGACATGCTCAGCCGTCCCCGCGCGGCCGCCAGCGGAATGTCGTCAGGCACAGTACCAATCCTCCGACAATCCAGGCCGCGAGCACTAGCGCTGTCTGGCCGTTCTGCCACGCATGGCCGGACTCGAGTGTGGCCGCCTGGGCGGGCAGGAAGACCGAGCGCAAGCCCTGGCTCATCCACTTCAGCGGGAAGACCGCCGCGATGTGCTGCAGCCACGGCGGCACGTTATTGAACGGCACGTACACGCCGGAGATGAACTGGAGCACCAGGAACGGCAGCGTGATCACCGGGAACGAGTTCGTCGCGGAACTCGGCAGGCTGCTGATGCCGATGCCGATCAGCGAGCAGGCGACTGTGCCGAGGACGAAAACCCAGGCCAGCGTCCACCACTTGGCCGCGGACGTCGGCAAGTGCAGGTGGTAGAAGGCCATGCCCACCGCGATCAGCACGACGACCTCGGCGATCGTGCAGGCGAAGACCAGAATGATCTTGCCGATGAAGTAGGCCGCCGGCGCTAGCGGCGTGCCGCGCAACCGCTTCAGTGTCCCGCGCTCGCGCTCGGCGGCAATCGTCAGGCCGAGGTTCTGGAAGCTCGTCGCGCCGATGCCTCCGGCGATCATGCCAGCCGTGAAAATCTGGCCCACCGTGACGCCGCGGACTGCAGCGTCATGCCCGAAGATCGAGCCGAGCAAGACCAGCAGGATTGCGGGCAGTGCGAAGACGAACACGACGGACTGCCGCTCGCGGAAGAACGCCCGGACCTCCAGGCGGCCTCTGACCAGACCGGTACGCCATGCGCCGGGGAGGCGCGGCAGCACTGCGTCGGCGGGCGGCGTGCCGGGGCGGCTTACTGAGGTCGCGGTCATCGGCCTGCTCCGATCAGCTCGAGGTACACGTCTTCCAGACTCGGCCGGCTGACCGCAAGGCCAGGTACTTCCCCGGCGAACTGGGCTGCCAGTTCGGCCACGACCTTGGTCGGTGTCGCGGTCTGCAGCGTTCGCCTTCCGTCGGGTGCTTCCCAGCTGACCTGCGCGTCCTGCGTTACCCGCCCGCCGAGGGTGGCGGGCGCACCAAGCGCCACGACCTTGCCGCTCGCAAGCACGGCGACCCGGCCGGCCAGCGCCTCTGCTTCAGGAAGGTAGTGCGTGGTCAGCAGGATCGTCGTGCCCTCGCTAGCAAGTTGCTCGATCAGCTCCCAGAACTGACGCCGCGCTTCCGGGTCGAACCCGGTCGTCGGCTCGTCGAGGAAGAGCAGCTCAGGACGACCGACGATGCCGAGCGCTACGTCGAGCCGCCGCCGCTGGCCACCCGAAAGCTGATTGCCCCGGCGGGCGGTGAGTCCGCCAAGGCCGACGAGCTCGATCACTTCACTCGGATCCCGCGGCTTCGGATAAAACCCGGCGTACATGGTGACCATCTCGGCCACGGTGAGTTCCGGCTCGGCGGTGAGCTGCAGGACGATGCCGATCCTGGCCCGCCAGTTCCGGCCGGCGTTCGCGGGATCCTGGCCGAGCACCGCCACCGTGCCGCCGTCCCGGTGGCGGTAGCCTTCGAGGATCTCCACGGTGGTGGTCTTGCCGGCTCCGTTAGGCCCCAGCAGCGCGAACACTTCGCCTTGGCTGATGTCCAGGTCAATGCCGTCGACGGCGAGCGTCTCGCCGTAGCTCTTGCATAGCCCGCGCACCTGGATCGCGGTTTCATTGCTCATGCCACCTAGCGTGGCGGCCGGCGGTGCCCCGCGCGCCGGTCAACCGGCTGCTTCTGCTGTCCACCATCCGGTTGACAGCAGAGTGCATGCGACAGAGACCGCGCTCCTTGATCGTTGTGGATTTCGGGGCTATAGCACCCCAAACTTCACAACGATCAAGGAAGGACGCCATGGTAGCCCGCCCCACGTGGCCGCCGGGAATACGCGCGTGCGCACGCGCAGCGCCGGGCGCTATCCTGTCCGCTATGAACACCGACCCGCACCGCATCCCGGCCAAGCCAACGCTGGACGGCCTTGAGGACAAGTGGACGCAGCGGTGGGCCAAGGAGCGTGTAGTACAGGTTTGACCGCTCCAAGAGCCGCGGCGACGTCTACGCGATTGACACTCCCCCGCTAACCGCCAGCGGTTCCCTCCATCTCGGGCACGCGTTCTCCTACAGCCAGACCGACGTCATGGCGCGCTTCCAGCGGATGCGCGGCAAGGAAGTCATCTACCCGGTCGCCTGGGACGACAACGGCCTCGCCACCGAGCGCCGCGTCCAGAACTATTACGGCGTGCGCTGCGATCCCGCCCTCCCCTTCCAGCCCGGCTTCACGCCGCCGGCCTTCGGCAACGCCCGGCAGTCAGCCAACCCCGCCGACCAGGTCCCCGTCTCGCGGCGCAATTTCGTGGCGCTGTGCAGGCAGCTCACCAGCCAGGACGAGCGCGCCTTCGCCGAAGCATGGCGTCGCCTCGGCCTGTCGATGGACTGGGAGATCAGTTACCGAACCATCGACGACCGCGTGCAGGCGGTCTCCCAGCTCGCGTTCCTGCGCAACCTCGCCAGAGGCGAGGCCTACCAGGCCGAGGCTCCGGCGCTGTGGGATGTCACCTTCGGCACCGCCGTGGCGCAGGCCGAGATCGAGGACCGGGAGACACCCGGCACGTTCCGCCGGCTGGCGTTCACGCTCCCGGCCAGCGCTGCTGACGGTTCCCATGACGGGGAACGGGCTCGTTCCGGCCAGTCACCCGCGACCCGCGCCGAAGTGGTGATCGCGACCACCAGGCCGGAACTGCTCCCCGCATGCGTCGCGCTCGTCGCGCACCCAGGAGATGAGCGGTATGCGAAGCTGTTCGGCTCGACCGCGACGACGCCAGTGTTCAGCGTCACGGTGCCCATACTCCCCCACCGGCTCGCCGATCCGGCTAAGGGCACCGGCCTGGTGATGGTGTGCACGTTCGGCGACATGACCGACGTGACCTGGTGGCGTGATCTTCAGCTGGAAACGCGGCCAGTGCTCGGCAAGGACGGACGGCTGCTGCCCGATCCACCAGCCGGGCTCGCTAGCGAGGAGGGGCGAGCTGCCTACGCGCAGATCGCGGGCAGGACGGCCAAGGCCGCCCGCCAGGTGGTCAGCGACATGCTGCACGCGGCGGGCGCGATCCGCGGCGAGCCCGAGCCGGTCCGGCACGCGGTCAAGTACTACGAATATGGCCAGGCGCCGCTGGAGATCATCACCACCCGCCAGTGGTACCTGCGGAACGGCAGCAGATCGAAAGACCTGGCGAACGCGCTGATTGGCAGAGGGCACGAGCTGCAGTGGCACCCAGACCACATGCGGACCAGGTACGAGCACTGGGTGGAGGGCCTGACCGGCGACTGGCTGATCAGCAGGCAGCGCTACAACGGGGTGCCGATTCCCCTCTGGTACCCCATCGGCGCGGCCGGCCTGTTGGAGCGCGACAAGCCGATACTGCCAGCGGAGGCTGACCTTCCGGTAGACCCTGCCGCAGACACGCCCCAGGGTTACCGGCCGGAGCAGCGCGACCAGCCCGGCGGGTTCGCAGCCGATCCGGATGTGATGGACACCTGGGCAACATCCTCGCTGACACCGCAGATTGCCGGTGGCTGGCCGCATGACGAGGACCTGATGAGCCGGGTGTTCCCGATGGACCTGCGGCCGCAGGCACACGAGATTATCCGGACCTGGCTGTTCTACACGGTGCTGCGTTCGCATGCCGAGTGCGGCGTGCTGCCATGGCGGCACGCGGCAATCTCCGGCTGGATCCTGGACCCGGACCGGAAGAAGATGTCCAAGTCCAAGGGCAATGCGGTGACCCCGATGGAGTTGCTGCGCGAACACGGAACCGACGCCGTCCGGTACTGGGCAACGAGCGCGCGCCTCGGCGTGGACACGGCTTTCGACTTGGCCCAGATCAAGGTCGGCCGACGGCTAGCTATCAAGATCCTCAACGCTGGCAAGTTCGTGCTGAGCTTCCAGCCTGCAGCCAACTCTGATCAAGGCACCAGCCAGCGCCGCGCGAGCGAGCATAGCGCCGGTCAAATCACCGAGCCGATCGACCGTGCCTTGCTGCGCAAGCTCGCTACCGTGGTCGACCAGTGCACCAGCGCACTGGATGCTTACGATCACGCGGCCGCGCTCGAGCAAGCCGAGCGCTTCTTCTGGTTCTTCTGCGATGACTACCTGGAACTGGTGAAGGCGCGCGCTTACGGCGAGCAGGGACAGGCGGGCGCGTTGTCCGCGATCGCGACGCTCCGGCTGGCGCTGTCGCATGCACTGCGGCTGCTCGCGCCATTCGTGCCGTTCGTAACCGAGGAAGTCTGGTCCTGGTGGCAGGACGGTTCGGTGCACCGGGCCGTGTGGCCGGACGCTGCCTGGCTACGCGAGCAGG
>DATMMA010000320.1:0-4861 GCA_035570295.1 Streptosporangiaceae bacterium | reverse complement strand
CCGGAGCCTGACTGGCCGTAACCGGGCTGCCCGGAGCCTGACTGGCCGGAGCCGGGCTGCCCGGAGCCTGACTGGCCGGAGCCTGACTGGCCGAACGGCGGATAGCCAGGCTGGCCGTAGGGACCGGGCGGGACCTGGTTCTCCCAGCCGGGCGGCATCTGCTCAGTCACCTGAAGCTCCATGATCGATGTTGAATTCAGGGTGCTATCGGCCCCCTATATCAACATCGATCTTGACGGTCCGGGGCCACCGGCGCCAGCTTGGCGCGTCGCGCAGGCATGCCGCGAACGCGCCGCCGGCCGGCGCGCTAATGCTTGCATGCCGGCCAGCGATGAACCAGCATATTCCAGGCATGCGGCACCGGTCTGGCGCCTGACTTGGCGAAACCCCGCCCTGGCAGCAGACTCGGCAGATGGGGAACATCGAGCAGATGGGGAACATCGAGGAGAGCGGGGGAGTCCCGGCAGCTCTGCGGTGGCTCGAGCCACCGGCCGGCCCTGCCATCCGGCTGCTGGATCAGACCAGGCTGCCGGCTGAAGAAGCATTTCTGACCTGCACAGACGTCCCGCAGCTGGTCGACGCCATCGGCCGCCTGGTGGTACGCGGCGCCCCGCTGCTTGGCGTGGCCGGCGCGTACGGTGTCGCGCTCGCGGCATACCGCGGCGACGACGTGGAAGCAGCTGCCGCGGCCATTACCGCGGCCAGGCCGACGGCGGTGAACCTTGGCTGGGGTGCCCGCCGAGCACTGCAGTCGTACCGGTCAGCGGCTGGCGGCCAGGTGCGCGTTCCCGGTCTGGAAAGTGCAGCGGCGGCCGCGCTCGCGGAGGCCAGGGCGATTGCCGAGCAAGACGCCGCGGCGAGCGCTGCGATGGCGGGGCACGGGCTTGCTCTGGTGCCAGAAAGTGCCCGGATCCTTACCCACTGCAACACCGGTGGTCTGGTGTCGGCGGGGGCGGGAACCGCGTTCGCGGTCATACTCGCGGCGCACCGGGCGGGCCGGCTGACGCGGCTGTGGGTAGACGAGACGCGGCCGCTTCTGCAGGGCGCGCGGCTGACTACCTGGGAGGCGGGCCGGGCCGGGATACCGCACTCGCTGCTGGCCGATAACGCGGCGGCGTCGCTGCTCGCGGGGGGCCAGGTTGACCTCGTGCTGACCGGGGCCGACCGGATCGCGGCGGACGGAAGCGTGGCCAACAAGGTGGGCACCTATGGCCTGGCAGTACTCGCCAGGCACCACGGCGTGCCGTTCGTGGTAGTGGCGCCAGTGTCCACAGTGGACTTCGGCACGCCGGACGGAGCCGCGATCACGGTCGAGCACCGCCCGGCTGAGGAGGTCACCGGACTGGCCGGGCGACCGGTCGCGCCGGCCGGGACACCCGCGTATAACCCGGCGTTCGATGTCACTCCGCCGGACCTCGTCACTGCGCTCGTCACCGAACTTGGGGTGATTCAACCGGTCACTGCAGGTAATCTGCGAATCCTAAGCGCAGGTGGTGACGCGGTTGCGGGTCCCCAAGCGGCCGTCTACGTGGAACGATGAGGTCTATGAAGGGTCGAGTGCTGGTCGTCGATGACGACGCCGCTCTGGCAGAGATGCTGGGCATCGTGTTGCGCGGAGAGGGCTTCGAGCCCACCTTCGTCGGTGACGGAGACCGCGCAATGGACGTTTTCCGTGATACTAAGCCGGACCTGGTGCTGCTTGACCTGATGCTGCCGGGCATGGACGGCATCGATGTGTGCCGCCAGATCCGGGCCGAGTCGGGTGTCCCCATCGTGATGCTGACCGCCAAGAGCGACACCGTCGACGTGGTCCTGGGACTGGAATCGGGGGCGGACGACTACATCGTCAAGCCGTTCCAGTCGAAGGTGCTGATTGCCAGGGTGCGGGCGCGGCTGCGGCGGACCGACGACCCGGCACCGGAGACGCTGACAATCGGTGACGTCACCATCGATGTGGCGGGGCACTCCGTGCAACGGGCCGGCGAGGCGCTGAACCTGACCCCGCTGGAATTCGACCTGCTGGTGGCGCTGGCCCGCAAGCCGCGCCAGGTGTTCACCAGGGAAGTGCTGCTCGAGCAGGTCTGGGGCTACCGGCACGCGGCGGATACCCGGCTGGTCAATGTCCATGTCCAGCGGCTGCGGGCCAAGATCGAGAAGGATCCGGAGCGACCGGACATCGTCGTGACCGTCCGGGGGGTTGGCTATAAGGCGGGTCCAGGCTGATCGCCGCTGACGCTCTCCCGGCTGCCTGGCCGGGCCGACCAACGGACGGAGAAGGGCAGTGAAGCGAGCGGCCGCCGTAGGGGCCAGCTATCGCAATTGGCTTGTCTGGCCGCGCCGGGCTGCTTTCAGCCAGTCAGCCACCTTCACCCGGTCGCGGCGGTGGCTGCGGCACGTCTCAGATCGCTACCGGCATTCGCTGCAATTCCGGGTCGTCAGCGCCACCCTGATCCTGTCGGCGGTTGTCGTGTCCGTACTCGGCTACATACTGATGACGCACCTGGTGGCGGGCATCTACACGAACATGAAGCAGACCTCGGGGAGCATTGCCGACGGGGGGCTGACCACTGCGAGCAGCCAGATCGCGTTCAGCCAGGCGCCGAACTCCAGGACGGGGTCGGCGATGTATTCGCTCGTTCAGGATCTGAAGCCGGCTGATCGCACCCAGTACGCCGTGGCTGTGAGGCCGGTGCCGGGGTACGGAGGGCCGCCGGTGTACAGCGGCGGGGATTCGGTCGGATTCTTCGGCCGGGACCCGGCGTTGCCCGCCGCGCTGACAACTGCCGTGGACAACGAGTGGCGGTCCGGCGCAAGGCCGCAGCGTCCGTGGAGCGAGTGGGTCAGTATCCCGTTCGGCTCCAGTCCGCGGCCCGTACATGGCCTGCTGTGGGGCGTCACGTTCGGCCGCGCGTACGAGCTGTACTACTTTTTCCCGCTGACCGCTCAGCAGCAGACCGTAGCGAGCATCCAGCAGAGCCTGATGGTGGCAGGCATCGCAGTGGTGTTCCTGCTCGCTGCGGTCGCCTGGCTGGTGACGCGGTGGGTGGTGGTTCCGGTCCGGATGGCTGCGCAAGGAGCCAGGCGACTGTCGGCCGGGGAGCTGAACCTGCGGATGGACGTCCGCGGCTCAGATGAACTGGCGGCGCTCGCGACCTCTTTCAACGAGATGGCTGCGAGCCTGCAGGAGAAGCTGGCCGAGCTGGAGGACTTGTCCCAGGTGCAGCGGCAGTTCGTGTCAGACGTGTCGCATGAGCTCCGGACACCGCTAACAACCATCAGGATTGCCTCGGACGTGCTGTTCGGCGCGCGGGACGAACTGGGCGCCGCGCCCGCACGGGCGGCAGAGCTCATGCAGGGTCAGCTCGAGCGGTTCGAGGCGCTGCTGACCGACCTGCTGGAGATCAGCAGGTATGACGCCAACGCCGCCACCCTGGAGCCCGAGCCGGTGGACCTATGCGGCATCGTCTTGCAGTCCGCCGACGTCGCGCAGCAGCTGGCGGAACGCCGAGGCACGAAGATCCAATTCCGGGTCCCGGCTGAGCCGTGCATCGCCGAGATCGATCGCCGCAGGGTCGAGCGCATCCTGCGCAACCTGCTGCTGAACGCGGTAGAGCACGGCGAGGACAAGGACACCGTAGTGATGGTCGGGATGGACTCGGCTGCGGTCGCGGTATCCGTCAGGGACTTCGGCGTGGGCCTGCAACCCGGCCAGGAACAGCTGGTCTTCGACCGGTTCTGGCGGGCTGACCCGGCCAGGGCACGGACTTCCGGCGGCACTGGCCTCGGGCTCGCGATCGCCCTGGAAGACGCACTGCTTCATGGCGGGTGGCTGGAGGCCTGGGGCGAGCCGGGACTTGGCTCGGTATTCCGGCTGACGCTGCCACGCGCCGTCGGCGGCGAACTGCACGGGTCGCCATTGCCGCTCGTCCCGCTGCCGCTCAGCGCGCCTGCGGACGGCATCGACACCGTCGAACTCCCGCTGACTGGCGTCCCGCTCGCGGCAGGCGCGCCGGCGGGAGCTGACTTTGGACCCGGGCCTGCGGCAGATACCGGGGCAGAGACTGCCGACGTCGAGTCAGGAGCCGCCGGGACGGCACCTCATCAGGGCGCAGCTACCGAGGTCGGCGCGCGTGGCTAGCCCCGGCATCGGTCGTTCCCGGCTGTCTCCCGCACTAAGGGCGACCGTCGTCGCTGGAATCGTCGCGCCGATCGTCGCGGGATGCGCGACAGTGCCGTCGAGCAGCCCGCCGCGCCCGGTGTTGACCGGCGCCAACGCCGTGCAGGCCTACGTTCGCCCGCTGCCGCCGCCGCCGCCGCGGCCGGGGCTATACGCGACACCGCTCGAGACTGTGCTCGGCTTCTTGTCCGCCAGCGCCACTTACGCCTACGACCCGGGTGCGGCCAGGCAGTTCCTGGCGCCTGCCCTCCAACAATGGCGGCCGGGACCGGTCACCGTTGTCAGCTCGCTGGGCCACCCGAAGACGCTGCCGTCCCCTCACTTCGGGAGTTCATCCGCTACGAAGTACATGTCCGTCCAGCTCACCGGGCAGCACCTGTCGACCTTGAGCCCGGTCGGCCAGTATGAGTACTCGGCCGGCGCCTCCACTTCCAAGTTCACGTTCGTCCTGGCGCAGACGAAGAACGACGAATGGCTGATCGTCGGGCTGCCCCAGCACGGGAGCAACCTCCTGCTGACCCAGACCAGCTTCCAGGAGGTGTATCAGCCGCGGGACCTGTTCTTCTTCGCTCGCCAAGAGCCCTCGGTGGTGAACGGAGAGCTAGTTCCCGATCCGGTCTACGCTCCGGTCCAAAGCGAGGACACCGCCCTGAACACTGACGTGGCCGCGGGGCTGGTTAAGGG
>DATMMA010000319.1:0-10337 GCA_035570295.1 Streptosporangiaceae bacterium | reverse complement strand
AGACCGCGCAGTTCACCCCGGCCCGCGCAAGATCGCCGGCCAGCAGCAGGCCGGTGGGCCCGGCCCCGGCGATCACTACATCAAAGTCGGAGATCATTTCCACCCCCGTCGGCCTTGGTGTTCCAAGCCCTGCCCGAAGGGACGCCGCCCGAACCCCTCTCCCGATCCGGTCCGGCCTTGGCCAGGCTGGCGCCGCTTCCGCTGAACCCGGACGTCCTCGGACGCGGGCTGACCGGGACGAGACCCCGGCCGAGGGCCAGCTAGCCCACCGTGCTAGCCCACCCTGCGAATGTGCTCGATGCTGAACTCGCCACTGGCTGCTCGCAGCACGCAGATAGCGTCGATCCTGATCTCTTCGAAGAACAGGCCGCGGGCGGTCACCCAGGCGATCGCGAGTCGGCGCAGCCTCGCTGCCTTCTGCCTGGTGATCGCCTCGAGCGGGGTGCCGAAGCGCACCCCCGACCTGGTCTTCACCTCGCAGATGACCAGCGTCGGGCCGTCCCGGGCGACTATGTCGATCTCGCCGTGCTGGCAGCGCCAGTTGCTGTCCAGAATCTCCAGCCCGGCCTGAGTCAGGAAGTCCGCAGCTAATTGCTCACCTTGCTGGCCGAGCAAGCCTTTCGCGTTCATGTGGCCCACCTCCGGTAGCTAACTTGCCCGGGGATGGCCAATGACCGCTCGCCGACACGGCGCCCTGTGCACACAGCCGTCACGGCGCACAGCCGCGGGCGGGAATCCGAGCGGATTGTCGTCTCTTGCTGGTTTACTACGCAGCCCAGGCGCGCGACCCCGGTGCCAGTTAGCCGCCTCGCAGCTCCGGCCTACTTCGGATCCGGGATCTCCAGGTCGCTCTTGGCGAGTTCCTCAACGTTCACGTCCTTGAACGTCACAACCCGAACATTCTTCACAAACCGGGCTGGACGATACATGTCCCACACCCAGGCATCCTGCATGGTGACCTCGAAGAAAACCTCGCCGTTCTCGGCCTGCCGGACGTTGAGCTCGACCTGGTTCGTCAGGTAAAACCGGCGCTCCGTCTCCACCACGTGGCTGAACAGGCCGACGACATCGCGATACTCGCGGTAGAGCTGGAGCTCCATCTCGGTCTCGTACTTCTCGAGATCCTCCGCGCTCATGTTCTCCCCTCCGATCAGGCGCCGCGAGCCACTGCCGCGAAGCCTGCCGTCGGCCAACCATGCTCGTCGATGACGTCAACGATAGGGCCATTCTGCCCACTGCCAGGCAGGTAGCACGAGTTCGCTGCTTCCGAGTTGTCCAGGACCACCCCAAGGTCAGCCGGGCTACGGCCGCGGACATTGACGAAGGACATCCGGTGCTCAGGGCACGGGCCGTGCTCAGCCAGCGCCCGCATGTGGCTCGGAGTCGAATACCCCTTGTGCCGGGCGAATCCGTACGCTGCGAACTTTTTGTCCAGTTCGCACATCATCGCGTCTCTGGTGACCTTGGCCACGATCGAGGCTGCGGCGACGCACGCCGCCACCTGGTCGCCTTTCCACATGGCGAGGGCCGGCGCGCTCAGCCCGCGCACCGGGAAGCCATCCGTAAGCACGTAGCCGGGATTGCGGGCCAGCCCGGCCAAAGCCCGGCGCATGCCGGCCACATTGCAGACGTGCAATCCGCGCCGGTCGATCTCGGCCGACGGGATCGTGACCACGTTCCAGTCGAGAGCAGCGTCCATTATCTGACTGTATGCCGCATTGCGCGCCTTGGCTGTCAATGCCTTCGAATCAGCCAGTTCTGTCAGCTTCGCAATCCTCGAGGGCTTCAATATCACTGCGGCGACAACCAGAGGTCCCGCGCATGCACCACGGCCTGCCTCGTCCACGCCTGCCACCGGCGCGAGCCCGGCTCGCCCGAGCACCCGTTCATATGCGCTCAGACCGCAGTTCCGCCTGGGCGTGTATCCGACAGACCGGCGAGGCTCCGCGGCCACAGTACTCACTCCCGACGGCCGCCGCGGCCCGCCCGCAGCTTCCCGGTCAGCCTGGGCAGCCAAGCGCAGGTCAGGCGGCGCCTCGCCCGGCGCTGGAGCCAGGTCAGCGGAACGGCTCCGGCCAGTCCGGCGGCCAGCGGCAGGTACGGTCCCGCCGGTTGCACCCTGGCACCGAGCAGCCTCGAGACGGCCGACTGCCGTGCGACCAACTCCCGCGCCGCGGACTGCTTGCCCTGCGCGCTGGAGTTGGGCTTATCGATTCCTGGCTGGGCGAACGTCGACGGGATCGGGAGGAACCGCCAGTGACTGAGTGGCCACACGATTACGAACGCCCGGCCGATGACCTCATTTTCGGGAATCGTGCCGTGGCCCGGATCCCCCATCCGGAGCCGTGAATCATCCGATACCTCCCGGTTGTCACCCATAACCCACAGCCGACCGGGCGGCACCACGATGTTGAACTTGATCTGTGACGGCGCAGCGCCCGGGTAGAGGTACGACGACTCGTGCAGCGCCACTCCATTGACAGTAACCGGACCGTGATCACTTGCGCACGCCTGGTTACAGACAACATGATCACCGGGAACGCCGATTACCCGCTTGATGTAGTCCGTCTGGTCGAGCGGGGTGCCAAACAAGCCCGCGATGGACCGGAACAGCGGGCGGAGCGTCGCGTCATACGCGCGGACCACCGGATCGTGGGCGGGCGGCGTCGGCACCGGGTTCGGATTCCAGGAGCCATCTCCGTTGAACACGATGATGTCGCCCGGCTCGATGCTTCGGAAGTGATAGACCAGCTTGTTGACGAGCACCTTGTCGCCGATGAGCAGCGTGTCCTCCATGGAGGACGACGGAATGAAGAACGGCTGAACTACGAAAGTCTTGATCACCAGCGCGATCGCGAGGGCGACGACAATCAGGACAGGCAGCTCGCGCCAGGCCGTCCACCCGCTTTTCTTGGCTTTGCGAGCTTTTGCGGCACCGTCAGCCGCCGGGGTGCCAGGCTCCGGCGGCGCAGAAGCACTGCTCTCCTGCGCGTCATCGGCAGCGCCCCGATGGCCGGCTCGGCTCCCGCCCTGGTCCGTCGTAGCGTCCAGATCCGGCGACACGGGCTCGCCGGTCAGCCAGCCCGGCTTGCTCTGCTCGTCATTCATCAGGCTGAGCCTATCCCCCAGGCACCGGCCTGCTTTTCAAGCGCGGGGCAGGTCGCGCGTATCCGTGACCAAGTAGTCGCAATGGGCCAGCCTTCCTGTTCCTCGCCATCTCCGGCCAGGGCGCCGGTGCTGACGCCGTTATCCACGGCCGCGCCGACGCAGGGCAGGTAGCGCGTTCGTCCTGCCCCTGTCAGCGAGCGGAGGGCCAGTGCCCGGCTGGCCGCGACCCGGCCGACCCCTGGACCGTCGGGCCAGCGTCCGACGCCGCAGCCAGGTCAGCGGGAACGCACCGGCAAAACCGGCCACCACGGGCAGGTACGGCGCTTCCGGCCGGACGCTGGCGCTCGCGGGCGCCACAGTGCCGCGGACAGCGCCAGCCGCTGAGCCGCTGGCCTTAGTGACGCCAGCCTGCTGGAATGTGGCCGGGATCGGCAGGACCCGCCAGTGACCGGGGGGCCAGACGATCACGAAGGCCCGGCCGATGACCATGTTTTCCGGAATCATGCCGTCGCCGGGGTCCGCCTCATGCCCGCGCGAGTCGTCAGAGACTCCCCTGTGGTCGCCGAGGACCCACAGGTAACCAGGCGGCACGGTGACGCTGAAGTGGCCGGGAATGCTATACGGATGGCTGCTGGGCTGGTCGCCAGGGTACAGGTAGGACTGCTCGTGCAGCGGTACGCCGTTCACGGTGATCAGGCCCTGGGCGTTGCAGCACACGACATGATCACCGGGGACGCCAATGACACGTTTGACGTAGTCCGTCTGACCGATCGGGGTACCGAACAGCTCGCCGATCGAATCGAACAGCTTGCGGAGGGTGTCGTCATAGATGCGTGCCAGCGGATTCGGCGCCGCTGATGACTGCACAGGGGCATTCCAGCTGCCAGATCCGTCGAAGACGATGATGTCCCCGGCGTGGATGGGACGGAAGTGATAGACGAGCTTGTTCACCAGGATCTTGTCATTGATCTCGAGCGTGTCCTGCATGGACCCGGTCGGTATGACGAACGCCTGGACCACGAAGGTCTTGATCACGATTGCGATGACGAGCGCGACAACTATCAGTATCGGTAGTTCGCGGATCAGGGGTCTGTTCGGCTGCTTGCCCGACTGGGCCTTCCTCCGCCCGGCCCCGGCTGCGGCAGCGTCAGCCGATTCCCCGTTGCCCGGTGGTGGTGGCGGGGCGGGATCCGGCCCTGCCGCTGACGACGACTGACCTGGCGTAGCTGCCGGCCCCCGACCAGATCTCCAGCCAGGGTTGATCTGAGTTCCAGCTCCGGGCTCAGCGGGAAGCCCGGGCTGTGCTCCGGACGCCGCGGAGTCCGCGGCGCGGCCCGGATCGCCGCCCACCGGCATCATTCGTTTCCCCCCGACGAAGCAGTCGTCCGTCGAACGCCGTCTGGCTGACTACCCGGCGACCTTCTGACACTAGCGGGCATTCAGGTCACCTTTGCGAGGAGGCGTTCGCATGCCACCCAGGCTGGCCGGGCATTCCTGCTGCCCGCATCACCATGGCGGGCTAAGGCAGCAGGAACGCGGCCAAGTTGGACAGGCGGCTGACGTTCTTACTTGGCCGGGGTGGCCTCGCGGCGCTCCCGGATCCGGGCCGCCTTACCGCGCAGCGAGCGCAGGTAGTACAGCTTCGCCCGGCGGACCCGGCCGCGGGTAACGACCTCGATCTTGTCGATAGCGGGAGTGTGCACCGGGAAGGTCCGCTCGACGCCGACGCCGTAGCTGACCTTGCGGACGGTGAACGTCTCGCGGGCGCTGCCGCCCTGCCGCCGGATCACCACGCCCTGGAATACCTGGATCCGCGACCGGTTCCCTTCCTTGACGTTGACGTGCACCTTCAGGGTGTCGCCCGGCCGGAAATCGGGGATGTCGGATCGGACCTGCGCCTGCTCAAGCTCGGCAATCGCGGTGTGCATCGCTGCGGTTTCCTCAATAGTCATCAGCGCACGCCTGCGAACGCGCTGGATCGGTCTGTGTGTGCGCCAGGCGGGGCGCCCGGCAGCCCCACGGCGACTAGGCCAGCAGCGGGGCAGTGCCTTTTAGTGTGCCACATCTTCCGCGGTAACCGGAAAGCCAGCCTCAGCTAGCACAGCCCGGTCATGCTCGTCCAGCTGTCCGGCCCTTGCTAGCTGGGCCTGTGCTGGCTGAGATCGGGCTGGCTCGGGCTGGGAGGCGTCCCGGCCAGCGGCCACCGCCCGCTCAGCTGAGACAAGCTCCCGGACTAGGTCCGGCCGGTTCTGCGCGGTCCGGCGCAGTGCGCTGTCCCGGCGCCACCTGGCGATCGCCCCGTGATCACCCGAAAGCAGCACCGGCGGTACCTGCCGGTCTCGCCAGACCCGCGGCCTGGTGTACGCGGGCCCCTCCACGAGACCCGTCATCGGGCCATCCGACGAGCTGGCGCCGAAGCCGAAAGAATCGTCCGCGGCAGACTCGGCATTGCCTAGCACACCGGGCAGCAGCCTGCAGATCGCCTCCGTCATGACAAGCACCGCAGGCTCGCCGCCGGCCAGCACGTAATCCCCGATGCTGACTTCCTCTACCCGCATTCTTGACCGCGCCTCGTCAGCGACGCGGCCGTCGATGCCCTCATACCGACCGCAGGCAAAGATCAGCCAGGGCTCAGCCGCATACCGGGCGGCATGCTGCTGACGGAACGGCAGTCCGGCCGGCGTCGGGATCACCAGCAGCGGGTCCGTGCCAGCAGGCGCGATCGAGTCCAGTGCGTCCCCCCACGGCTCCGGCTTCATCACCATGCCCGGCCCGCCGCCGAACGGTGAGTCGTCCACCGTGTGGTGCACGTCATACGTCCAGCCCCGCAAGTCGTGCACAGTGAAGCTGATGTCACCCCGCTCCGCTGCCTTACCGATCAAGGAGACGCTCAGCGGCCCGAAGTACTCAGGGAAGATCGTGATGATGTCGATCTGCACTGGGCCTTCCCTACAGAGCGTCCTGCGGATCCAGCAAGCCAGGCGGCGGGGCGACGCGCAGCTCCCCGGCGGCCAGGTTCACCTCCGGGACTATCGCCTCAACGAAGGGGATCATGATCTCGGTGCCCGCACGTTCCCCGCTTCCGGTGACGACCAGCAGATCCTGGCCGTAATGCAGCACGTCGGTGACCTTGCCCACATCCTCGCCGGCCAGTGTCCGGACAGCCAGGCCGATCAGCTGATAATCGCGGAACTCGTCCGGATCAGGAGTGTCCTCAAGATCTGCCGAATCGACCAGGAGCAAGACGCCACGTAGCTGGTCCGCAGTAGTCCGGTCACCGAAGCCCTCGAACTGGACGAGCAGCCTGCCGGAGTGCCACCGGGTACGGGCTACGGTCAGCGGGCCGGCAGCCGCAGGGTCCGTGGCAAGCACGGCACCCGCGGCCAGCCGCAGTTCGGGGTCGTCGGTCCGGACCTCGACGGCCAGTTCACCGCGGACGCCGTGCGGCCGGCTGATCCGGCCGACTACTAGCTGCATAGCCGCTAGCGTGCCTCGTCGGCATCCAGCAGGTCGACGCGAACGTAGCTGTTGCCCGCTAGCGAGCCGATCACAGTCCGCAGTGCCCGGGCGGTCCGGCCGCCGCGGCCGATGACCTTGCCCAGGTCGTCGGGATGGACGCGTACTTCAAGCACGCGCCCGCGGCGCAGCCCGCGGCTGCCAACCTGGACGTCGTCCGGGTACTCGACTATGCCCTTGACCAGATGTTCCAGGGCCTCTTCGAGCATCTCAGCCCTCGCCGCCAGCGGCTTCGTCGCCCGTGGTTTCATCTGCCGCGGCCTCGGCGCGAGCCTCCGCAGCAGCCTTAGCCGTCGCCGCCGCGTCGGCGGCGGCCGCCTCGGCATCAGCGGTCGCAGGCTCAGCAGTCGCACGCTCAGCAGTCGCAGGCTCAGCAGTCGCAGGCTCGGCGGTAACAGGCTCAGCAGCCGCAGGCTCCTCAGCTGACTTGCTGCCGGCCGCAGGTGCCTTATCGGCCTTGGCGGATTCGGCCTTCGCGGTGTCAGCCCGGCCAGCGTCGGAACGGCCGGCGTCGGCCTTGCCGCTGTCAGCCTTACCACCGGCTGCCTTGCCCCTGGGCTTCGCTTTGGCGCCGCTGTCGGCCAGCGACTCCGCGGCCGCCACGGCGAACGCGGCCTTCTTGTCGGCGCGCGGTTCGGCAGTCCGCAGGGTGCCCTCGGTCCCTGGCAGGCCCTTGAACTTCTGCCAGTCGCCGGTGATCTCGAGGATCTTGCGAACCGGGTCGGTCGGCTGCGCGCCGACGGACAGCCAGTGCTGGGCGCGGTCAGAGTCGACTTCGATGAAGGACGGCTCGGCCTTCGGGTGATACTTACCGATCTCCTCGATCGCGCGCCCATCTCGCTTCGTACGGGAGTCGGCGATGATGATCCGGTAATACGGCGCACGGATCTTGCCCATGCGCTTCAGCTTGATCTTGACAGCCACGGCTGTGGTTTCTCCCAGCAATTTGGTGTCGGGCAGGTCGCCGCCCGGGTGAGGACCGGGGACAGGCTGCCCAGATGGTGCCGGCTCAGCGAGTTAGAGAGGGCCTCGCGCGACCGAGCATAGTGGTCACATTCTGCCAGACGAGTCCCGCCTGAGCGTAATCACCGGCCCAGCGCAGACGGCTAGCGATCCTTCTTAGACGGCCGACCGCGAAAGCCGGCCGGCAGCTTGGACGGTTGTGCACCGAAACCGCCCGGTTGCCCCGGCAGCTGGACCGAGCCCTTGCCGCCGCCTAGGCCGGGCAGCGAGCTGAGGCCGGGCAGCGCAGCCGGGCTGGCATTGCTGCCCGCACCCGCTCCGATGCCACCTCCGCCGAGCGCCCCGCCGCTAGCGACGGCCGCACCGTCAGGGCCGAGGCCGGCCAGCTGCTCCAGCGCCTGCTTTGCGCTCTGCGGGGTACCCCGTCCGGCGCCGACGGGCCGGCCGCCGCCCTTGCCCTTTTTCTTCGCCTTGCCCTTCGACTTAGACTGCCGCCGCATTCCGGGCATACCCGGCATGCTGCCCATCATCTGACGCATCATCTTCTGGCCCTCGAGGAACCGCACGATGAGCTGGTTGACCTCGCCGACCGTCACGCCCGAGCCGCCAGCGATCCTGGCGCGACGCGAGCCGTTGATGACCTTCGGGTTGCGGCGTTCCTCGACCGTCATCGAGTTCACGATCGCCGCGGCCCGGTCCAGATCCTTGTCGTCGATCTGGCTCAGCGCCTCCCGGTTCTGGGCCGCGCCTGGCAGCATGCCGAGCAAGTTGCCGATCGGGCCGAGCTTGCGCACCATCGCCAGCTGCTCGACGAAGTCTTCCAGCGTGAAGCCTTCGCCGGAGGCCAGCTTGCCCGCCATCGTGGCGGCCTGCTCCTGGTCGAAGGTGCGCTCAGCCTGCTCGATCAGCGTCAGGACGTCGCCGAGATCCAGGATGCGGGACGCCATCCGGTCCGGGTGGAAGACGTCGAAGTCCTCTAGCTTCTCGCCCGTCGAGGCGAACATCACCGGCCTGCCGGTGAGTTGCGCGATAGACAGGGCGGCGCCGCCGCGGGCGTCGCCGTCCAGCTTGGTCAGGACCACCCCGTCGAAGCCGACTCCAGCCAGGAACGACTGGGCTGTCTGGACGGCGTCCTGGCCGATCATCGCATCGACGACGAACAGGATCTCGTCAGGGTCGACGGCATCCCTGATGTCGACGGCCTGCCGCATCATCTCCTCGTCGATGCCCAGCCGGCCGGCCGTGTCGATGATGACGACGTTGTAGAGCTTGTGCTCTGCCTCGGATATCCCCAGGTTCGCCGCCTGGATGGGATCACCGACTCCACTGCCAGGGAACGGGGCAAAGACCGGGACTCCGGCCCGTTCGCCCAGCACTTGCAACTGCTCCACAGCGTTGGGGCGTTGCAGGTCGGCGGCCACGAGCAGCGGCGTGTTGTGCTGGGACTTCAGCCAGAGCGCGAGCTTCGCCGCCAGCGTGGTTTTACCCGAGCCCTGCAGGCCGGCCAGCATGATCACGGTCGGCGGAACCTTGGCGAACCGCAGGCGCCTTGCCTCGCCGCCCAGGATCGCGACCAGTTCCTCATTAACGATCTTGATGACCTGCTGGGCGGGATTCAGGGCTTCGGAGACCTCGGCCCCACCTGCTCGTTCCCGGACCTTGGCCATGAACTCGCGGACGACGGGCAGTGCGACGTCGGCCTCAAGCAGCGCGATCCTGATCTCCCGGCAGGTGGCGTCGATATCAGCCGGCGACAGCCTTCCCCGCCCGCGCAGCGAGGAGAAGACCTGGTTGAGCCGATCGGAAAGTGTCTCGAACACGTGGGGCTGCCGTCCTCCTAGAAGACCCGTTTGCTAGACCAAGGCTATCGGGTAGCGGCCAGGAACCCTTCCATGACGAAGCTCGCCTCCTGCCAGCTCGCCGCGGACCGGCGAAAACGCAACAGGCAATTGCATCTTGTTCCCGGCAAGAATGGAACGTAACGTCATTGATGTTGAGATTTTCTGACAAGCTGCCACACGGAGGTTGCTGTGGGGGCGGGCCAGCGGCGTTGCGAGTTACAGGCGCGACCCGGCCCTGATCTGTTAGCCGAGGCCGAGAGTTTCCTCGCTCTGTTCCACGCGGAGAATCCCGGGGCCGGATCACTGAGTGAGCGCATGCGGCAGGTACGCCGGGAGATCGAGTCGGGCGGCACCTACCGGCACACCACAGCGGAGCTGACTTTCGCCGCAAGGGTCGCCTGGCGCAACAGCGCGCGTTGCATCGGCAGGCTGTACTGGCGCAGCCTGCGTGTCAGGGACTGCCGCGAGATGTCCACCGCGGCACAGATCGCGACCGAGTCATTCGCCCACTTGCGCGCCGCGACCAACGGCGGCCGGATCAGGCCGCTGATCACCGTGTTCGCTCCGGATTCACCCGGCCAGCCCGGCCCGCGCATAATCAACTCGCAGCTCGTCCGGTACGCCGGCTACTCCAGCGGCGAGAGCGGGCCTGTCGGCGATCCGGCCAGCATCGAGATCACCCGGCTAGCGCAGGAGTTAGGCTGGCGTCCCCGCGCGCCGCTGGGACGCTTCGATGTGCTGCCACTGATCATCGAGCCAGCCGGCGCCGAGCCGACCTGGCATGAGGTGCCCGCCGACGCCGTTCTCGAGGTGCCGATGCGGCACCCGGACTACAGCTGGTTCGCCGAACTCGGACTGCGCTGGTACGCGGTCCCGGTGATCAGCGATATGCGACTCGAGGCAGGCGGC
>DATMMA010000318.1:0-2200 GCA_035570295.1 Streptosporangiaceae bacterium | reverse complement strand
TCGCATCGGCCAGGGCGCGATGCACGCGGTGCCGGTCTTCCGCGGCGGCCGAGCGGTAGGCGGCGGACCGGACCAGAGGGTGCGCGAACTCGACGCGCCCGCCCAGCTCGAGCAGCCCGCCGTCCTGCGCCGGGCCCGCTGCCGCGAGATCGATCCCGAGCGACCCTGCCGCCCGGTGCAGCAGGACCGGGTCGCCGAGGGGCTCGGCGGCGGCCGTGAGGACGAGCAGCTGTGTGTCGGAAGGGAGCAGCTGCAGGCGCCTGATGTAGCTTTGCTCGATCCGGCCAGCGACCGGCTGACTCTTGGGAAGACCGAATCCGCCGGCCAGACCGGCGACGTTCCACGTGCGCGGCAGCTCGAGCAAAGCCAGCGGATTGCCGTGACTCTCCATGACGATCTGGTCGCAGACGGCGGAATCCAGAGGGCCGGGCACGTTGGCCAGCAGCAGCGCGCGAGAATCGCTGTCCTCGAGGCCGCGGACGGAAAGCTCAGGGAGCCCGGCGAGAACACCGTCGCCGGCCCCCGTCCGCGCGGCGCACACGACCGCGATCCGCTCAGCCAGCAGGCGCCGGGCCACAAACCCTAGGATCTGCGCCGAGGCGTGGTCGAGCCACTGCGCGTCATCGACAAGACAGACCAGCGGCTGCTGCTCGGCGACCTCGGCGAACAGCGTCAGCGTGGCCAGCCCGACCAGAAACCGGTCGGGCGCGGCGCCGGCGCTGCGGCCGAACACCGTCGCGAGGGCATCGCGCTGCGGAACGGGCAGCCGGCCGAGCTGGTCCAGCATCGGCGCACATAGCTGGTGCAGGCCGGCATAAGCCAGCTCCATCTCCGACTCGATGCCGACGGCCCTCGCGACGTGCCAGTCGGCGACGCGGTCGGACAGGTAACCCAGCAGCGCGCTCTTGCCCACGCCCGCCTCGCCCCGCAGCACGGCGATCCGGCTCTGGCCGGCGAGCGCATCGGCCAAGAGCCGGTCGAGCGCCTCGCACTCGCTGCGACGTCCGAGGAGCTCGGGGGGCGGACGGGGATCCTGACTCGTCGGCGGCCTCCCTGCACCGTCCCACGACTGCTTGCCGCCGGTTCAGCAGAGCGTACATCGGCGACCGGGCCTGCGGAAACCCCGCGGATCACGGGATTGGCCCAGGGTGTCCCCGGGGGCGGCACGGCCGCGGGAGCGCAAAAGTGATACGGAACCGCCGACGAGCGGCGAGGTCTGGAGGAACCAGTTCACCCCTGCCTGAGTACGGCCAGGATCTCCAACTGGAGCTGCGTGTGGCCCTGCAGCTCAGTGCGCAGCATATGCCGCGCGGGCCGGCTGGCTTCGTCCGGGAACATCTCGACCCAGTACTTGTCGACGACAGGGCGGATCGCCCTGTCCTGCACGAAGACAGTGCACTTCACGATGTCGCCGACAGTGCCACCCGCTGCTGCGAGCACCCGCCGGACGTTGGCGAAGGCCATGGCAACCTGCTCGTCCGTGCCGTCCGGGGTCGTCCCGGTCTCCGGGTCCACCGGACTGATGCCCCCGGAGGCCAGTAGGTTTCCCACCACTGAAGCCTGGGGGATCGGCGCGCCGTGCCGCAGGCCCGGTACCTCGATCGATCGACGTGCCATCTTCTCGTCCCTTCTGTGTCCCGGCTGCTCACGTCTGCGGGGCACTGGGCTTGGGGCCGGTGCCACTCTCACCGGCATCATCGGTCCCGCACGGCGGGACCGCAAGCGAGCGTTGCGCGAACGCGCTCCGGAGTGGTTCAGGGACTGGCGCCCATGCGATCCATCAGGGACTGCCGCGACAGTCCGTATCGAACGCAGAACTGATCCAGGACTTTGGAGTCCACCGGGTCGGGGAGTGATGTCTGAGCTGCGGCGGCGACGTCTGCCAGTCCTGCTCGGCGGAGCATCTGGATGATCTCCTGACGGGAAAGTTCCACGGGACCCACCTGCCTTTCGCGATTCGTAGCTTCTGCGTTGAGCCTGTCTTGCGGGCCAGCTGCTGGCCGGCCGTGGTAACCGGCGGAGATCGAGGTCTCCCCTTGAGAGCGGGCAGATTCAGATGGCGGTGCGGCCGCCGTCGACGGCGATGGTCGCGCCGGTGACGTAGCTGGCCTTCGGCGAGGCGAGGAATGCGACGACCTCGGCGATCTCTGCGGGCTCGGCTGCGCGCTTCATCGCGGTGGTCGCGCCGACCGCGTCGAAC
>DATMMA010000317.1:0-15821 GCA_035570295.1 Streptosporangiaceae bacterium | reverse complement strand
CCGCGGGAGTCGTCACAGGGCGTCGAGATCGGCGGGATCCGGACCAACTTCCGGATGCCTGACCTGGTGACGATCGCGCTAGGCGGCTGGACGGTTCTGCACGGCGAGGCGGGCCGGGACGGGCTGGCTGTCCGGCTCGGGCCAGAGAGCGTCGGGTTCCGGCTGCGGGACGAGGCGCTGGTCTTCGGCGGCTCGACGCCGACTCTGACGGACAGCGCGGTGGCGGACGGCCGGGTGGTGCTGGGCGACCGGTTGCGGACCGAGGCGTTCCTTTCCTTGCTCGAGGCCGCGGCCCGGGAGTCGGACACCCAGATCGCCGACGCGATCGACCGGGTGAAGACCTCGCGGGGCGGCATGCCGCTGATCGCGGTTGGCGGCGGCAGCATCCTGATCCCGGACGAGCTCCCCGGGGTCAGCGAGGTGATCCGGCCGGACCACTTCGACGCGGCAAACGCGATCGGCGCGGCCATCGCCTCCGTCAGCGGGCAGGTCGACCGGATCTTTCATTTCGGACCTGGCGGCCGCAAGGCTGCGCTAGACGAGGCCAGCCAGGAGGCCAGGGACCACGCGGTCGCCGCAGGCGCCGACCCCGGGACGGTCCAGATCGTCGAGCTGGAAGAGATCCCGCTCGCCTACCTCACCTCGCCGGCCGTCCGGATCAGGGCGAAAGCGGCAGGTGCACTGGGCGGGCTGTACGGCGCACCAGACACCAACACAAGTCAGCAGTGAGGGCCGAAATGAAGAGTAAGCAAGCCTGGGCGGCGGCTGGCGTCGCCTCACTTGCTGTAGCGCTAGCCGCCTGCGGCGGCGGCGGTTCCTACAGCTCCGGCAGCAACAACGGCAACGGGAACGGGAACGGCAGCTCGGCGGCGTCGAAGGTGTTCACCTACGACACCTACACCCAGGTCATGGTCGACGGCTGGGACCCGGCCACCGAGTACTCCAACGGCATCATCGCGATGAGCAACATGTACGAGACGCTCACGCGCTACAACCCGGTTACGCACGCCGTCGACCCGCTGCTCGCCACCAGCTGGACGCACTCGTCCAACGGCCTGACCTGGACTTTCCAGCTCCGGCACAACGTGTCCTTCCACACCGGCCGGCTGATGACCGCCCAGGCAGCGGCAGCGGCCATCCTGCGCACCAAGAAGCTCGGCGGCGGCGCCTCCTACATCTGGGGTGCCGTGAAGAGCATCAGCACGCCGAGCAAGTACACCATGGTGTTCCACCTGTCCCAGGCCGCCCCGCTGGACCTAGAGGCGTCGTCGGACTACTCCGCGTACATCTACGACACCCAGGCGGCCGGCCCGGGCGGCAACCTGGCGAAGTGGCTGAACACCCCGCACGACGCGGGCACCGGCCCGTACACGCTGCAGACCTGGAGCAACGGCCAGGAGTTCGAGGTCATCCTCAAGGCCTTCCCGAAGTACTGGGGCGGCTGGAAGGGCCAGCATTACACCAAGCTCGTCTACCGGGTGGTGCCGCAGGACACCACCGCAGCCCAGCTGCTCCGATCCGGCCAGGTCAACTTTGTCGAGCAGCTCAGCCCGACGTTGTGGAAATCCCTGCAGGGCCTCTCCGGCATCAAGGTGACGAACTCGCCGTCGTGGCAGAACCTGCTCGCTCAGCTGAACTCCCAGGCACTGAGCGAGCCGGTCCGCCAGGCCATCTCCTACGGCACTGACTACAAGGGCATCATCGCGGCCCTGAGCGGGGCGGCATCTCCCTCCAGCGGCATCGTCCCGGCGGGCCTGTTCGGCCACTTCAGCGACCTGCCTAACTACACCTACGACCCAGCGAAGGCGACCGAGCTGCTGCACTCAGCCGGCTACGGGCCCGGCAAGAAGCCGCTCAACCTGACGCTGACCTACCTGACCGGCGACACCGACGAGCAGGTCGTGGCGACTCTGATGAAGTCCAGCCTGGCCAAGCTGAACATCAACCTGCAGGTCCAGCCGCTGGCCTGGGCGACGCAGTGGGCGAAGGGCAAGTCGGCCTCGCCGCCGGCGCGCCAGGACATCTTCCTCGAGTACTGGTGGCCGGACTACGCCGACCCGTACTCCTGGTTCACTAACCTGCTGGCAACCGAGAAGCAGCCGTACTTCAACCTGTCGTATTACTCCAACTCGACGCTGGACAGCCAGATCGGCCACGTGGAGTCGCTGGTAGCGACCAACCGGTCGGCGGGCAGCATGCTCTACAAGAAGATGCAGGACGAGATCCTCCAGCAGGCGCCGATCGCCTTCCTGTACAACACCAACTACCAGTACGCGATGACGAACAACTTCTCCGGTTTCACCGTGAACCCGGCGTACCCGAACGTCATCTTCGCCTACAACCTCACCCCGAAGTCCTGACCCGATGCTGACCTTCGTCGCGCGCCGGATCTTGCTAGCCATCGTGGTGGTCGTCGGCGTCGTCGTCGTGACGTTCGTCGTCGCCCACGTCGTGCCCGGCGATCCGGCCGCGACGTGGGCCGGCCCCCACGCCTCGGCCGCCCAGATCGCCAGGGCGCGCCAGTTCCTCGGCCTGAACCGGCCGCTGATCGTGCAGCTCCTGTCGTACCTGGGCGGCATGGCCAAGGGGAACTGGAGCGTGTCCGTCCACACCCACCGCAGCGTGCTGTCCGACATCATGTCGGCGGCCCCTGCGACGCTCGAACTGGTCCTCACCGCGCTGCTCATCGCGGTCGCGGTAGGCATCCCGCTCGGCCTCATCTCGGCCCGCCGGCCAGGCAAGCCAGCCGACCAGCTCGTCCGGGCCGGATCGACCTTCGGCGTCTCGATGCCGATCTTCTGGATGGCCCTGATCCTGCAGCTGATCTTCAGCCAGCGACTGAAGTTGCTGCCAGCCGCAGGCGAGTACTCCCCCGGCCTGCTGTTCACCCACCCGCTTGTCAAGCGCACCGGCTTCCCGGTGCTCGACTCGCTACTGGGCGGAAACCTGCCGATGCTGGGCAGCACGCTCGTGCACCTGATCCTGCCCGCCATCGTCGTCGCGGCCTACCCCGCCGGCCTGATCGCCCGGATGGTACGAGCGCAGGTACTCGACACCATCGGCGAGACGCACGTACTCAACGTCCGTGCCCTCGGCTTCAGCGAACGGCAGGTCTACGGCCGGTTCACCATGAAGCAGGCGTGGCCGCCGGTGGCCGCCGCGCTGGGCCTGGTCTTCGGCTACTCGCTGGTCAACACGTTCCTGGTGGAGTCGATCTTCGACTGGCCGGGGCTCGGCAGTTACGCGGCGGCGTCCATCGCCACTCTGGACACCCCCGCGATCCTCGGCGTCACGCTGTTCGTCGCCATCGCCTACGTCATCGCGAACCTTGTGGTGGACATCGTGCAAGCCGCAATCGACCCGAGGATCAGGCTTACATGACTGAATCTGCTGTCACGCAGCCGCCGCAGGCTGCCGTCCCGGCCGGCACCCCCGGTGGCCGAGTATCGCGCCGCGAGGTCACCTGGCGCGCGCTGAAGGCCAACCCGCTGCTGGCCGTGGGCGGTGCGCTGGTCCTGCTGATCGTGCTGGCCGCGATCTTCGCTCCGCTGATAGCGCCACTTCCCGGTGACGCGGGCGCGGCGACGCACCCGTTCTCGGTGCTGAAGGCACCGTCCGGTGCGCACTTGTTCGGCACCGATCAGGTCGGCCGGGACATCCTGACCCGGGTCATGTACGGCGCCCGCGTATCGCCGGTCATCGCGATCATCGTGCTCGCCATCGCGTGCGTTATCGGCGTCCCCCTCGGCGTCGCCGCAGGGTTCCTGGGCGGCTGGCTCGACGAGGCGATCATGCGGGTGACCGACGTGTTCCTCGCATTCCCGCCACTGCTGCTGGCGCTGGCGCTCGCAGCCGTCCTGCCGGCCAGCCTGACCAGCCTCACGATCGCGATCGCCGCCGTCTGGTGGCCCTGGTACGTCCGCTTGGTCCGCGGCCAGGCCGCGTCGGTGGCCGGCCGTCCGTATATAGAGGCCTGCCGGGCGCTGGGCGTGTCCCGGTCGCGGATCATCTTCCGGCACATCCTGCCGAACTCGATCACGCCGCTGCTAGTCCAGGTCTCGCTGGACGTCGGCGGGGTCATCCTGACCGCCTCCGCGCTGTCCTTCCTTGGCCTTGGCGCCCAGGACCCGGTGCCCGATTGGGGCCTCATGATCGCCGAAGGCACGAGCTACTTCACCCCGGACTGGTGGCTGGTCACCTTCCCCGGCCTCGCGATCCTGGTGACCGCGTTCGCCTTCAACCTCCTCGGCGACGGCCTGCGCGACCTGCTCGACCCGAAGCGGAGCTTCATGTCATGACGGAAACGCCTCCAACGCCTAACGGGCCGTCCGGCCGGCTCGCCATCACGAGCCTGGATATCAGCTTCGGCAGGCGGAAAGTCGTCTCGATCGACGAGCTGCGACTCGACCACGCCGAGATCGTGGGGATAGCCGGAGAAAGCGGCTCCGGCAAGTCAATGACCACGCTCGCGATCCTCGGCCTGGCCAGCACCGTAGGCGCCACGGTCAGCGGCAGCATCGTGCTCGACGGCCAGGAGCTGACCGCGCTGTCACAGGATGACCTGCGCGAGATCAGGGGACGGCGGATCGCGGCGATCTTCCAGAGCCCGTCTACGGCGTTCAGCCCCGTGTACAAGGTCGGCGCGATCGTGACCAAGGCCCTGCGACTGCATGGCGCGACCAAATCCGAAGCCGCAGACCGCGCCGCCGAGGCGATGCGCCAGGTGCTGCTCGCCCCGGACCTCCTGCGCCGGTACCCGTCCCAGCTCTCCGGCGGCCAGCTGCAGCGGGTGGCGATTGCGCTCGCGCTTGCCCTGCGCGCCGAGATCTTGCTCGCGGACGAACCCACCAGCGCCCTCGATGTCACCGTCCAGGCCGAGGTTCTGGACTTGCTGCGCGACCTGCGTGACGTCACCGGCATGTCGATCTTGTTCATCAGCCATGACCTCGCCGTGGTTGCCGAGCTGTGCGACCGGGTCGCGGTGATGCGCAACGGCGTGATCGTCGAGCAGGGCCCGGCCAGCCAGGTGCTGTCGTCGCCAGCCGATCCTTACACCGCCGAGCTGCTGGACTCGGTGCCCAAGCTCGCGACCACCAAGTGACGGGAACCGAGATGACTAGCGCACCAGACGCAGTGCCAGCCGCCCCTGCGGCCGCCGTAGCGCCGCCGCTGCTCCGGATCTCCGACCTCAGCGTCCGCTTCGGGCCGGTCCACGCCGTCAACCAGGTCTCCCTGGACGTCGCAGCCGGACCGTTCGGCCTCGGACTCATAGGCGAGAGCGGCTCAGGCAAGACGACCATCGGACGAGCAGTCCTCCGCCTCGTCCGTTCGTCGGGCGGTTCAATCACGTTCGCCGGCCAGGACGTCGGCTCGCTGCGCGGCGCCGCCCTTCAGGCGTACCGCCGAGACGCCCAGATCGTCTTCCAGAACCCGGACAACACCCTCGACCCGCGGATGCTGATAGGCAGCACGATCGCTGAGGCACTGAACACACACCACGTCGTCCCCCGCCACGACGTCCCGGGCCGGATCGCCGAACTCCTGACCGAAGCCGGCCTGGACCCCGCCTTCGCCGAGCGCTACCCGCACCAGCTCTCCGGCGGCCAGCGCCAGCGTGTCGCGATCGCCCGCGCCCTCAGCGTCCAGCCCAGACTGCTGGTCCTAGACGAGCCGACCAGCGCGCTGGACGTCCGGACCCAGGCACACATGCTCAAGCTGATCGCCCGGCTCCGCGCCGAGCGCGAACTGTCGTACCTGCTGATCACCCACAACTTCGGCGTCGTCAGCGAGCTCTGCGAGCAGACCGCAGTCCTGTATTTGGGCAAGGTCGCCGAGATCGGCGCCACGGAGGTCCTGCTCAACTCCCCCGCGCACCCCTACACCCACGCTCTCCGCTCCGCCGTCCCCGAAATTGACGTCGCCAGCCGCCGCTCGCGGATCGTCCTGCCCGGCGACGCTCCGGACGCCGCGAACCCGCCCTCGGGCTGCGTGTTCCACCCTCGTTGCCCCCTAGCCGTCGACCGCTGCCGCACGGAAGTCCCGGAACTTCGCGAAGCCACTCACGCCCACCGGGTCGCCTGCCACCGTGCCGAAGACGTGCTGGCCGGCGCGGCCATGTCCACGCACCACCGGATCCACAAAACTCCGCCGTCGACAATCACCCCAATGCCAGCGACGTCCAGCACTCAGATCGCTGCTCCTCAGACACCGCCACAGACGGCCTAACCGGTGAGACTCCGGTGTCCGGGGAACCTCGCCCCGTGACGACCCCGCCCTGGCCAGCTACTGGACCGCCCGAACGCACAGAGGAATACCCCGGCCGATGGACACCGCCACCCTGCGGCTCCTGCAAGCCCAGAACGGCGCATGCCCGCTATGCGGCATCGCCAGCGTCCTGCGGGACAATCCCCACGGCCTGGCCAGCAGCGAACGCTGGATCGGCCCGCTGCCCAAGGACTGACGCCGCTCTAATCGGCACTCCCGCTGCTCGAACGAAGGCAACACCTGATGGGGCTGGAGGCGCGCATCCTCGCCGCTGTTTATGGAAGAGTTGATGCAGATGACTAGCAGCTGGGACGGTTCTTACACAGGCCCGGCGCCGGCCCCGTGGGACATAGGCCGCCCGCAGCCCGCGTTCGTCCGGCTTGCCGAGGAGGGCAAACTGTCCGGCCGCGTACTCGACGTCGGCTGCGGCACTGGTGAGCAGACACTGCTGGCCGCGAGCCGGGGCGCTGACGCGACCGGGATCGACATTGCCGGACCCGCGATCGAGCGGGCCAGGGCGAAGGCGGCCGAGCGCGGCGCCCGCGCCGGATTCGAAGTCGGCGACGCGCTGGACCTCGGCCGGCTCGGCACAACCTTCGACACGCTCGTCGATAGCGGCGTCTTCCACCTGTTCAGCGACGAAGACCGGCCACGTTACGTGGCGAGCCTGGCCTCGGTGCTCCGGCCCGGCGGCAGCCTTTACCTCATGTGCTTCAGCGACCGGGAGCCCGGCGACCTCGGCCCGCGCCGCGTTCGCGAGGACGAGCTGCGCGCCGCATTCGCCGACGGCTGGGTCATCGACTCCATCACCGCCGACACGTTCGACATCAACCCGGGCACTTTCCCGGGAGAGACCGCGCAAGCCTGGCGGTGCGCGATACGGCGCACCTGATCCTCGCATCCGTAGTTTCAGGGCGGTAACGGGTCACCTTCGCCACTCGGTCTTCCGCCTGGCCGCTGTGTCAGGAGGGAACGGCCCGGCCGGGCGCGCTGCCGCCCGCCAGCGCGACCTCCTGCCAGGTCCGCCCGCTGCGGACACTGGCCGGCTGATCGGCGGTGATATCGGAGCCGGGACGCGTGTCGGCGTCCCTGACCTTGACCAGGACCCAGCGCCGCGGACCGGTCTTCGTGAGCGCGAAGCCGCCCTGAAGCTTGGTGCCGCGCAGGATCATCGACATGTGTCCCGGCTCGTCCCTGACGATCTCGGCCGGGCCCTCGTCCCAGATGATCACCGCGCCGGTGCCGCGGCGCGAGTTCTCGTGCACGCCCTCGAAGTCGCCGGCCGACAGTTCGTGATCCTCGACCGGAACAGCCAGCCGCCGCACCGCCGGGTCCACTGATGGCCCTTTCGGCACCGCCCAGGAACGCAGCACGTCGCCGACCTGGATCCGCAGGTCGTAGTGCAGCCGCGTCGCGTCGTGCTGCTGCACGACGAACCGGGACGCTGTCACAACGCGACGCTATCTGGTCAGACGAGCCGGACTGCCAGGGCACGGTGGTCTGCCGCGCCCTGACAGCTGGTTACCTCTCCCACCGGAACCCGAAACGACGCAGGATCGACCAGCCGATCGGCTTCGGTGCTTACCTTGCGCGCCGGTCCGTCGCTGCTGCCGGGCTGGACCCGCGGTCATGTGCTTACCCATCTGGCGCGCAACGCCGAAGGCGGTACCCGGCTGCTGGGCTGGGCGCGCACCGGCGTGCCGAGCCACGAGTACGAGAGCCTGGCGGCACGGGCCGCCGCTATCGAGGCCGGAGCAGACCGCCCGGCGGAAGTCCTGATCCATGAGGTACGGCAGACCGCCGACGCTTTCGCTGCAGCGGCCACGCGAATGCGTCCCGATGCATGGCAGCGGGTCGTCCGCTACGCCGCCGGGCAGGAACCACGCGCGGAAGTAATCGTCCCGTCCCGACTGGCTGAGGTGAACGCCGCGACTCGTTGGTCGCGAGCCCTTGAGGTTAGGGTTACCCCCACGGCTGTTTCACCAAGTCCGTGCGCCCAACGGCCAAGGGCCCACCGGACCCGCCGGGCCACCGTCGTGATCTCCCGCCCCGGTTCCGCTAGGCAGGGCGCGATTTGGCGGCGACTGAGCACTGCGACGTGGTAGTCCGGTAAATGTCCTGCTGGCAATGGCGGGCTAGTCCGCCGACAATGGTAAGCAACCTTACGCGAGCGACGTGAATGGCCAACGCGCCATGGCCAGGACTCGCGCGGCCCGCGATTGCTGACGAAGGGCTATGCCATGGCGACAGCAGCTGCTCCAGGCGATTTGCTGGACGTGACGACGACCGATGCGCTGCAGGAGAAGAAGAAGCTACGGAAGCATTTCGCTCGCTTCGACATCCTGTTCTTCCTGATCTGCACCCTTGTAGGGGTCGACACGCTCGGAGCTGTCGCGAGTAACGGGCCGCAGGCGTTCACGTGGCTGATCTTCCTGGCCATTCTTTTCCTAGTACCGTACGCGCTGCTGACCGCTGAACTCGGGTCCGCGTTCCCTGAGGAGGGTGGCCCGTACATCTGGACCAGGCTCGCCTTCGGGCGCGGGGTAGCCGCAGTGAACTCGCTGATCTACTGGATCTCGAACCCGATCTGGGTAGGCGGAACTCTGGGCATCACCGCCCTCACGACTGTTGAGGAGTTCTTCAACAGTGGTAACTCCCTGCCGGGTCCCAAGGTCCTGGGCGGCGCGACGCTCCTTGACGTGCTGTTCGTGCTGGCATTCATCTGGTTTACCGTCGTCGCGGCGATTGTCTCATTCAGCGTCGGGAAGTGGGTGCCGACGATCGGGGCGTTCATGCGATCGGTGCTGCTCGGCTTCTTCACGATCTCGGTCGTGATCTACGCGATCAAGAACGGCATCCACCACACGTTCGGCGGCGGCGCGTTCTTGCCGAGCTACACGATCTTCATCGCTGCCGTTCCGGTGCTGATCTTCAATTATGTCGGCTTTGAGTTGCCCAGCGCGGCAGGTGAGGAGATGAAGAACCCGCAGCGTGACGTTCCGCTCGGGGTAGCGCGGTCGGCCTTCGGGACCGTGCTCCTGTACGGGCTGCCGATCCTCGCGATCCTGCTGCTTCTCCCGAAAGGTCAAGTGACAGGCCTGACAGGCTTCCTAGCCGCGATCAAGTCAGTGTTTACAGTGTACGGCGGCCATTTTGCTGCGAACGGCACTCCAGTTCTCACCGGGGCGGGCCAGGTACTCGGCTACGTGATCGCGGTCGCGTTCGTCTTGGCGCTGCTGACCAGCGGGACGACCTGGATCATGGGCGCGGACCGGGCGCAGGCCATGGCCGCGCTCGACGGCGCAGCCCCTAGGTTCATGGGCCGGTTCTCCGCCCGGTTCGGCACGCCCATCGTGGTGAACGTGTGCTCCGGGATAGCCGCCACAGCAGTCATGGTGCTCGCCTTCGCCATCACAGGGGGCAACGCCCTGAAGTACTTCACCGTCGTGCTCGGACTGGTCATCTCGACGACGACGATCTCCTACATCGTCATCTTCCCGGCTCTGATTAGGCTCCGGAGGTCCCACCCGCACGTCAACCGTCCGTACCGGGTGCCCGGGGGAACGCCGATGGCCTGGCTCGTCGGCGGGCTATGCACGTTCTGGGCAGTCATCGCATCGATCGTGCTCATCTACCCAGGCTTCGGGACGAACTGGTTCGGGCAGCACGGCAATCCCGATAGCTCCCTGCCCGCTGGCTTCACCCGCGGGCAGTTCGAGATGTCGCAGATCATCCCGCTGGTGATCTTGCTGGTGATAGGGATCCTCTTCTACGTGGCCGGGGCGCCCACCAGGCGGCGCGCAGTCACAGTACCCATCACTCAGGAGATGGGAGTAGGCGGCGCCGACCCAGCCGCAGCGGCAGGTGGCAGTACGTGAGTGACTTAGGTCTGCGAGGGCTCGAACATACGGCCCGTCGCCTTTCAGCGAGTGACTGGCGCAGGGTGTCCGGCGTTCAGCCCGATCAGATCACCGCGCTGTCCCACAACGCCCCGCCCGATCCAATGGCCTGCAGGAAAGGCGTTGCCTGGCACACCTGAGCAACGCTAGGAGATGCTCAGTTTCTGCCGGAGCTGAAAGTCAGTCGTCGTACACCACGACGTGGTCTGGGGCGATTCGGACGATGACACGCTCATCGCCGGGCCTGATCGCGAAGGCCTGTCCGGTGTACTTGTCCGCGAGTTCTTGGATCAGCTCGGCCTGCGGATCGTCGGTAACCGTCGCCCCACCTCGGATCTCGGCATATCGGTACGGGTTGGCGACGTCGGTGACTAGGAGACTCACCCTTCGGTCCGCCAGCAGGTTGGCGTGCTTGCGGCGGCCTTTCACGGTGGAGAACAGCACGTCGTCGCCATCCCGACGGACCCAGACGATGCTGGACTGCGGGCTGCCATCGGCCTGGATCGTGGCCACCGACGCGAAGTTCTGACCGTCGATCAGCTCGCGGGCCAGTTCTGGCAGCGCTGTCATAAGGCACTCCTGTTCGCGACGTCAGCTTCGCTAAACCCTTAGTCCTCGCTGGGCATATTTCATACCAGCCGGACAAATATCTCACGTCGTCTCGCTGGTCCGAGTCGGCCGGCGTCATCCGCACGCTGGCTCCCGGCGGCGTCGTCCGATTGTCGAGGTCGCGCTATCTGTCTCAACCTGGCCAGCAATCGCGGAGCTGAGAGTCCGCGAGTGTCGGTGCGGGCGTTCCGCCGCGAGCTGTCTGGTGCAACCGAGAATCGACGGCGCTGTTTCGCGTTTGCAGCTGAAGCTCACCACGCTCCCTACCGTCAGGGTGATAAACGTCGCTACCAGCGGGTCCGGGGTCGTACCGTCCCGGCCCCACCTGTCGCTTCCGGCTCCCGATCGCTGGCTCGGACGCCGGTGCTCAGGGACGGTGGTAGATCGAGTGATCGCCGATCCGTCGCCAGATCAGGATCGGCTCGCCGTCGCCAGCCTTGTCGAGGTGAAAGGTGGCGCGGCCATCGGGAGCCGCAAAGTTCCACGTGAGTGAGTAGATCTCCGTGTTGCTCAGCCGGTGGATCCGCAGTCGCTTTGGCCACGGCGGTTTGCCGCCGAAGGACCCGGCTTCGATGGCGGGAAGGAAATGCTCTCGCACTGCCTGCAGGAACAGCTTCTGATGCTCACCGGGCAGCCGCCTGAAGTCGCTACGGAACGACTCAAGGGACCGGTACTTCACTGACCGGTCTCGTCCCGCCCCGCCCCAGCCAGGCCTTCCAAGTCGGCCAGGAACGACTCGGCGTCCTCGAAGTCGCGGTACCGGCCAGCAGCCAGGTCATCTTCGGCTTCCTGCTCTGCCGCCTGTTGGCCTGGTGTCCAGAACCACATTTCCTCTACGGGTACCGGCAGAGTCGGCCGCAGCTCGATCACGCCGTCAGGCCGGTCCGTTATCTCCAGCTGCGCACCCGGCTCGTCCAAGCGGTACTTACGGCGCAGCTCAGCTGGCAGGGCAACGGTGCCGCGTCCCTGAACCGCCGCGTATCCACGATAACCACCCATACATCTATTCTGAAGACACACGGCTTCGCTGTCAAGCAATCTCACAGTAATGCAGCAAAGCTGTAAAGCTGCCATCTAGCCATCAACTGCACGGACCTTCGCGCGCCGAGTCACGACCCCGAGGTCCTGCAGCACATGCTCATGCAGGCCCGGCTACCTGCTACGAGCCGAGTGCCGGGCCCTCTTCGGCCAGGTCGGCGATGAGCTGATAGACGACGACCTCCTCGTACACCGCTCGCCCGGCGGTGTCGTCCTGATCATCGTCGTGCTGACCAATCAGCCCGGGAATGGCGCGGGAAACGTTCCGCTAGGTCGCCTTCGTGGCGCGGCGGTTCCGCTGGCTCGCGTGGAAGAGTGCCGGGCGCGAGTCGGCCTTGGTTCCGGCAGGGGCCGGAACGGGGCTGCGGAACTCGCGGCTGCATACCAGGACGCAGCGCCGCGGTCGGCAGGGTCTCCTGTCCGGTGCGCCGGTCCCGGAGCACCAGCTCGGTGAGCCGGTGGTCGCCGCGTGCAGCGGCGACCTCAGTCTGCAGCCGCACCTGTACCCGGGCGGTGCTTTCGAGCTCTTTGATCAGGTAGCCGGACATGCTCTTGGCCAGTGCGTCGCCCCGGACAGCAAGGTGACGCTGCGAGCCGACTGGGCGAAGTAGATGGCCGCCTGGCCGGCGGAGTTGCCCGCGCCGACGATGAAGATGTCCTGGTCCTTCAGCGCGTGCGCTTCGGAGATTGCCGAGCCGTAGAACACTCCTGAACCGATCAGGTCGGCAACGCGCGGGGCGTCTAGCTGCCGGTAGGTGACGCAAGTGGCCAGCACCACTGACTGGCTCGAAGCCGGAATCATCCCCGTCGTCCCCGCGCCCGTCATCGCCCAGGTCAGCTGCTCCCCCGCCCAAGTCCAGCTCCGCCGGCTCCTGCGCGGATGCCAGATCACCTGCCTCACCGAACACACCGCCGGCAAACTCATGGGCCGCGCCGCAACCCGCGACGTCGTCGACGCCGCCGTCGCCCAGACAGCCGCCGACCTACAAGCCGTCGTCGTCACCGGCGACCGCGCACATCCACCGCCTCCTCCAAGCTGTAGGCGCGACAAGCCAGATCATCGACCTATAGCAACACCCGACCAGCCGCGAACGCCTCCCCGGACAGCGCAAGCGCTGCTGTCGCCTTGACCCGGAACCGGCAAGTGCCTAGCTCGAGAGAACTCCATCCAGTTCTCGCTCGGCAGCCTTACGACAGGCATCAACGCACGGATTTGCCGCTTTCAGCTCGTTGGCGCGATGGTGAATACCTGGCCGCCAGGAAGCATGAAGTAGTAGGCGTGACCTGGGTGGCTGACCTGGGTAAGTCCGGCGTCGAGCGCGGTCTGCAGCAGGGCAGCTGGATGGTCGGCGCGGAGTTCGAGCCATGCGCCGAGCCGGGGTCGCTCGTCATCAGGTGCGTCGTCGGTGAATTCGATGCTGAGATGTCCGCCGCCGGGAAAGCTGACAATGAGCATCGGCTGGTCGATGCCAGGCCACTCGACGGTCCGCACCGGGTTGCCCAGCAGCGTCTCGAAGCACTGAGCCAGTTCCTCGCGCCGGCGGGGACGCGCGAAGATGTGCGCATTGCTGCCCAGAGTGACCACGACTAGCTGACCCTCCCGCACGATCTTGGAGCCAGCCGGAGCCCAGGCCCCTTAACGTCGCATCCTCCCACAAGATCCAGATCGAGGCGTCCGGTCACGCCGCGGATCGCGCGGCCGGAAGGTCCAATGTCATGCCACGAGGGCAGAACTCGGCCCGCTGTGCGCTGCCGCTGTACCAACTGGAGTTCCCGCAGGCGATATCCGGAGTCGAGCGAAGATCCATGCTGCCTCTGGGTGGCTGGCGCCGACTGACCCAGGACTCGACTGCCAGCGCCGAGCAGGTAGACACGGCACGTGCTGCCCCAAAAGCTGTGCCACTGCCTGCTCGGCACGGCGCGGCGCGAAGAAGTGCGAGGCACTGCCCCGCGCCGCCGGATAGTTTGGGCGCCGGTCACCTCACGTGCGGACGTTTGCCTTTCTCCTGGGTTGGCATGGTCTGGGCGCCACCGGGGAAGGGCGGCAGTGGCAGCTGCGAGGTCTCGAACTGGGCCAGGTTGGCGGCCCCGACTGTGTCGGGCAGTTGAGGAGCCGGCCGGATGTCCTGCTCGAAGCGGAACACTGAGGTCAGATCGCCGACGGTCGATCGCCGCCAGTCGCTGATGTTGGTCTCCTTCACGCCGGTAATGCGCTCCAGGAACAGCAGCTGCGAGGTGTGGTCGGCGACTTCGGAGTTGACGTAGCCGCCTATCGTCCACGGGGAGACGATGATGCATGGCACGCGGAAACCCAGCCCGACCGGGAATCCGCCGCCGACCACCCCGGTGTTGGAGGTCTTAAACACGAACTCGTCCGGCGTGCCGGGCGGCGGCGTCGGCGGAACAACGTGGTCGAACAGCCCGTCGTTCTCGTCGTAGCTGAGGATGAAAACCGTCTTGGCCCACACGTCGGGGTTCGCGGCTATAGCGTCGATCTTGCCGGCCACGAAGGTTGCGCCAGCAGCCGGCGTGGAGGCCGGGTGCTCGTCGAAGCCGGATGGCGGCAAGATCCAGCTGACCGTGGGCAGCGAGTCGGTCAGGCAGTCGTATTCAAACTGGCCGAGCGGCTGGACACTCATCCCGAAGTCGAAAAGCGGATCGCCAGGCTGCGCCTGAAAGAACTCGGTGAACTTGCTGATAGCCGCGGCCCCTGTCAGGCTGCCGGGCTGCCGGTAGATCCGCCAGCTCACGCCCGCGTCGGACAGCCGCTTGGGATATGTCGTCCAGGAGAACTGGTTGGACGGTCCGCTGGTCGACAGTGACGGGCCCCCGGCCAGGCCGTTGGGGTCGATGGTTCCGGACATCCACATGTGCCGGTTCGGAGCAGTGTCACCGATCACCGAGCAGTGGTAGTGGTCCAGCACGGTGAATGCGTCCGCAAGCGCGAACTGAAACGGTATGTCGGCCCTGGTCATGTACCCCATCGTGTACGGTCCGACGTCGGGGCCGTCGGCGGCGATGTGCGCGGGCACCCAGTTGTCCATCTTGCCGCCGTTCCACGCGAAGTGCTGCACGTCCCACGCATGGCTAGTTGACGGGATAGCCTGGGCGGCCGTTGTCCGGCTGTCCAGGTGATACGGCAGCAGGTAGCCGGCCGGGTTGGTCGGGTCTGGCTGGAAGAAGACGGTCCGGCCGTTATCCAGGATCAGCGGGGACGGGTCGCTGAAGCCGAGCACGCCCGACAGCGTGCCGAAGTAGTGATCGAAGCTGCGGTTCTCCTGCATCAGCATGACGACGTGCTTGATGTCGCTCAGTTTGCCCCTGCCTGGCGGCGTAGCCGCGAGCGCCTTGGTGACGTTGGCCGGCAGGGCGAGCGACGCCGCCCCGAGGGCGGTGGCAGCAGCGCCGGTGCCAAGCAGTCGGCGCCTGGTCAATCCGGTCTGCTCGGACTGTGCGGAACTCGAGTCCATGCGAATCCTCCACTCTCGGTCATAGTGGCCGGGAGCACTAGCGTCAGCGTCCGAGGGGTCGCAATTACGAGCAGGGTCTTACGGACCGTCAAACCCTCGCTTAAATGTCCCGCGCTGGCGCCACTGGTGCGCGCGGCAGCGATGTAGGTCATCAGCAGCCGGGACGGTCACGGCCGGAGGGAGTCGGGTGTCAGCGGTGGAATTGGCTGGATTCGACCCCGTTGATGGTCGCGCCGGCCTGCTGGTAGGAGGGCGCGATGGTCTTGAGGAGTTCGGCCGGGAATTCCAGCTGCGGCCGGGTCACCTCGTCAAGTTCGGCTAGCTGCGGGTCCGGGATGGTGATTTGCAGGGAGGCAAGGTTCACCTCGAGTTGCTCGACGGTGCGGGCCCCGATAATGGTCGAGGTCACCTCGGGCTGCTGCCGGACCCACGCCAGCGCGACCGCCGCCATGGATGCGCCCAGTTGATCGCTGATCTGGCGGAGCAGGTCCAGGGCGGCAAAAGTTTCCTCGGTCAGGTGCCGGGCGGCCTGCCAGGTCCG
>DATMMA010000316.1:0-2394 GCA_035570295.1 Streptosporangiaceae bacterium | reverse complement strand
CGCACACTGACCGTCCGCAGCGTGCCGTGTGTGGCGGTTACGGTGATGCCCGCTGACGGGTCAGCAGTCCTGGTGCCGTTCGCGGGGGTTATCGTTACCGCCGCCGCCGGCGCCGCTGCTGCCGCGGTGTGCGTACGGCCGGGACCTGTCGAAGGGTGTCCGCTACTGACACTGCTTGCTGCGCAGCCTGCAGCAAGCAGTGTCAGAGCGGCAATGGCTGCCGACCGCAAGCCCGGCTTGGCATTCCTGCGCCGCATAGTGATCCTCCTCGGGCCGACTCCGCGGCATTGGCATCGGCGGGACCGCAGTCGCATTCGCGACGTCATCCCGCCCGCCATTGTCCCTCACTTCCCGGACAGCCACGTGCAGTCTGTGACGCCCGAGAGGCGGTTGCGGTTGCACGCCCTCCCGGGCTAGCTGGCGGCCGGATCGTAGTAGTGGGCGTACTGCCAGACGCCGGCCTTGACTAGTGCCTCGTCGGTCACCGGGCCGAACCTGCCCGGCGACAGCGCGCTGATGTCGACGCGCGGGTCCCGACCGCAGATCCAGCCGGCCAGCGCCTCGCCAATGGCTAGCGACGAAGAGAAGCCCGAGCCGTTGCAGCCGCTGGCTACCCACAGGCCGGTCACGTCGGGCACCGGTCCTGTTACGAACCGGCCGTCCGGTGACATCGTGAACAGCCCGCCGCGATGCTCGGCGACGGCGCCGGCCGAGGCGGCGTCGCTGGCCGCCACGTCGCTCACCACGGGGACCTCGCGGGAGACCTGCCGGGCCATGGCCTGCAGAACGCCTATGTCCAGCGGCACGTCATCGGTGCTGAACGAGCTCGCCTCGGTTCGCGGGTCCAGCGGCAGCGGGGCGGCCTCGAAGCCGCCGGCCATCAAGCCGCCCCGCGCGGGCCTCAGGTACACGGCCGCATCGACAATCCTGGCGATCGGGTCCGCCGGGCCGACGGCATCGACGGGCTCGGTGATCAGCAGCTGGTGGCGAACCGGAGCGACTGCGACCTCTCCCCCGGCCAGCTCGGCCACCTGCCTGGTCCAAGCGCCGGCCGCGTCGACTACTACCGGAGCAGCGATTGACTGCCTCGTGGTCTCGACGCCGGTTACCCGGCCGCCAGACACGATGACCCCGGTGACCGCTTCGGACTCCAGCAGCTCGACGCCGTGCAGCCGGCCGGCCGCCAGGTACGCCCGGATCAGGCTGATGGGCTCCTCGATGTAGATGTCCTCCGGGCACCACAGCGCGTATTCGTGGCCATCGCCGCGGAAATACGAGAGTCGGCTTGCCAGCTCACCCGGCTGCGCCTCACGGACATCGACGCCCCAGAGCACGGACTGCCTGGCCTCGGCTCGCAGGTAGGCCTTGTGCTGGTCAGTGCGCGCGATGAGGAAGCTGCCTGAGCGTGTCACTGCCAGCTCGCTGCCAGCCCAGTCCGGGAACGTCAGCGCCAGATCGATGCTGCGCCGGGCAAGCCAGGTCCGCAGCTCGTCCGCCTGGACTGACTTGAACAACCCGGCGGCGCGTCCGGACGCCTGCGATCCGGCGGAATGCCGCTCCACGACGACGGGCCGCAGGCCGAGCAAGGCTGCGTGCAGCGCAGTGCTCAGGCCGAGCGCGCCCGCGCCGATGACGACGAGATCTGCATCCATGACGCCAGTCTGCAGTAACGGCCAGTCAGTTGGCGAAGTCCTGAGTCATCCATACGGTGCCGTCGCTGCCGCGGTAGACGGCGATGCCGATGCTGGTGAACGTCGAACTCAGCAGATTCAGCCGGTGGCCGTCGTCCGGCGGCTTCTCGCCCAGCATGTCGCTGGTCAGGCTGTCGGCCATCTGGCTAATCGCTGCAGCGGTGTCGGCCACCGGGCCGCCCTCACCGATGTTCTCCCCTGCCGCCGTCCAGTGCACTCCGGCTGCCGCCTCCCTGGCTCCGAGCGCGGCCTCGCCCGGACACTGGTGCGACAGGCCACAGCCGCCGGCCATGAGCTGGTTATGCTTGCCCGCGCTTGTCTGCAGCCTCGTCAGGATCGCGTATGCCGGCAGCCCAGCCTGGGCGCGTGCCTGGTTTATCACAGCCAGCACGCTGGCCACGGCCCTGCTGACTGTGTTGCCGGCCGCCGTCGGCGCAGGGGTCGACGGTGCTGCGGCCGCTGTACGCTGCGGCCGCGGTCGGCGTGCAGTCCGGGCCGCCGCTGACTTCAGCTGTGCCGGCTTCCCTGGGGCCGGCCGGCTCGGCGCGGCTGACACCGCGGTCGGCGAGCTGACCGAGGCTGCCCGGCAAGCGGCTGACGACGCGGCCGGGCATGACGCCACTACTGACCGGTCGGCTGCACTCGCCGCGGACGGACCGTCCGTGTGTCCGCCGAGCGCACTGTGACTGAGGGCATAGCCCCC
>DATMMA010000315.1:0-13436 GCA_035570295.1 Streptosporangiaceae bacterium | reverse complement strand
TCACGACGTTCCGGCCGCTACCCGCCGTCTGACGCCGTCAGGTCTGCGGTAACGCTCGCAAGTCCGCCGTCCCGCGCCGGTATGCCCTCCGCGACGCAGTCCCGCGTCCCGGACGCAAGTCCGTGGTCCCGCGCGCTCGCTGCTAGCAAGGCCTGCACTACCCCGACCGCGCATCATGATCGATGTGAACTGACTGTTGCTATAACGACAGTCAGGTCACATCCACGTCGCTACCGGCAGGCGCGAAGGGCGGCAGCGCGGCACAAGGGCAGCGCGGCACAAGGGCAGTGCCGCACCGCCCATTCGGCTGTCAGCGTCAGGAAGGCACGCGGCTAGTACCAGCCGTCGGCTTGCTCGTGACCCCAGGCACCGCACGGCGTGCCGTACGTGTTCTTGATGTAGGTCAGGCCCCAATTAATCTGCGTCGTCGGATTAGTCTGCCAGTCCGATCCGGCGGTGGCCATCTTCGAGCCGGGCAGGGCTTGCGGGATGCCATAGGCACCGCTGGCATTCTCAGCGTTGTACCGCCAGCCGCTCTCCGCGTTCCACAGATCGTCCAGGCAGCCCCATTGGCTCTTGCTGAATCCGTACGACGACAGCAAGCCGTAGGCGATGCTCTGAGCGGTGCCCGGATTCGGCGCCGGGGCATTAACCACCGGCGAGCCGCCGGACGTGCCGCCGCCTGATGACGAAACCGGCGGCGGCGCGCTGCTGATCTTCGGCTGGCTGGTCACGCTGAACGCTTCCGTCGCGGCCGTCTGCAGGATGACTTGCTGCCGCGCTGACTCCAGTTTGATACCTGACTGGCCACCTGATATCTGCGCTACAGCGGCACCCAGCGGATCCGAACCTGAACCGGGCTGTTCGGTGATAACCAGCAGAGCGATCGCGGTCACCGTCACGGTTGCTGCCGCAGCAGTGACCATGAAGACGCCTACCCGCCTGCGCCTTGGGCGCCTGGCGCTAGGCCGCCTCCGATGCTGTGACAATGCGGTCCTTCCGTCGGCCATGCGCTGCCGGGCGGAGCGCCCAGCGCGCGGACCGCTGCGGTACAGGGCAGCGAGTCTCGTGACGGCCGACGGGTCTGACCCCGGGACCGTCGCGGCACCACGTTGCCAGAACTGCAGACGGCTACCAAGCGTTTCCGCCGAAAAAGCCGTACAGGAAACCCGGAATTGGTGTCCGGCAGATCACAGCTTGGCTATAAGTAAGATAACAATCACTCACAGTAGTGAGCCGCGGGCCCTGATCACAGCCCCGGCGCGCTCACGGTGGTGACACGCCGAGCGCTGGGCGTGTCGCGCCGCCACGCGCGGCAGTTTGCGGCGTTTAGCTAGCCAGCTACACGCATGCCCGGTTGCCAACCCTTCCGCGCACCCTGGCCAGCGGCTAGCTTGTGAGGCAGCATCGGCCATGCCGTCGCGCTCGGGCGCGAAGGCAGCGGGGACGGGGAGATATGAGCAGTTCCAAGCACCGGGCATGGACTCTCGGTACCGAGGACGCCGAATCCCTGGTAGCCGAAGCCCGTAAGGCCCTGTTCGTCATGGTCGGCATACTGGCCGTTTTGTGGGTGGTACAGCTTGTCAACGTCGCCGATCATTACGGCCTGACCCAGCACTACGGCATCATTCCGCGCGACGTGCACAGCCTGCCCTACCTGCTGACGGCTCCGTTCCTGCACGTGAGCTGGACCCATATCGAATCCAACTCCGGCCCGCTGTTCATCTTCGGGTTCCTGGCCGCTTACCGGGGGGTAGGCCGCTTTCTCTGGCTGACCGGACTGGTGATCGTCACCAGCGGGCTGGCGGCCTGGCTCTTTGGCGATCGCGGCACGATCGCGGTGGGTGCGAGCGGCGTGGTCTTCGGTTACCTCGGCTACGTCCTAGTCAAGGGCTTCTTCGACCGGCACGGCATCGACATCATGATCGGCGCGGTCATGGCGTTGTGCTTCGCTTACCAGTTCACCGTGCTGCTGCCGAAGACCGGCATTGGCTATCAGGCCCACATCGGCGGCCTGGTCGGCGGACTTGCCGGCGGCTGGATCTTGCGGGACCGCAGTGCGGCGCGCAAAGCGAAGGCGCGGGCTGTGGCGGCCAAGAAGGCGTCGCCAGCCAGCGCTGGCACCGGCACGGCCACCGCGCTACCGGCTAGCACCGGCACGGCCACCGCGCTGCCGGCTACCACCGTCCCTGCCGGCACGCCGGCCGGGACGGGCACTGCACGGCAGCAGGACCATGGCACCGGCGTGTATCCCGGGCCCCGAGCGGACCTGCACCGCCAACTGGACGACATGGGCCTCTAGCCCGTTGAGTACCCCGGCCGCGCCGGCGGCCTACAGTCAGCTGATGGCTGCCGGAGAACGCGCGCGCATTCCGATCGTCGACGCACACCACCATGTCTGGGATCCGGTCGTCCGGGCGCAGCCGTGGCTCGACACTGACGAGGAACTTGCTCCGTTGCGCCGGAAGTTCGCCGCCGGCGACCTGGCACGAGTCGCCGCGGAGGCGGGCGTGACGGCAACCGTGGTGGTGCAGACCGTCACCGAGCCGACGGAGACCCCGGAACTGCTCGCTCTCGCCCGCACGGGCCCGCTCGTCGGCGCAGTAGTCGGCTGGACAGATCTCACGCAGCCTGGCGTCGGCGACGCGGTGGCCGAACTCAGGGCCGCGCCCGGCGGCGAGTTCCTGGCTGGCATCCGCCATCCGCTGCTCACCGAGCCCGATCCCGACTGGCTGGCGCGCAGCGATGTCAGGCGCGGCCTGTCGGGCCTCGCAGCCGCCGGACTGAAGTTTGATCTCGTCCTGCGACCTGGCCAGCTTGCGAGCGCGGTTCAGGCGGCCGCCGACACGCCTGAGCTGATCTTCGTGCTCGACCATCTGGGCAATGTCGACGTGACCGCGCGCCCAATGCCGTCTGCGAGCACAGTGCCGGATCAAGCATGGGCCGCGTCGTTTGCCGCCCTGGCCGCGCTGCCCAATACCGTTTGCAAGCTGTCCGGCATCCTCGGGGAGGCGCCCGTCGAGCGCCTGCGGCCGTATTTCGACCTGGCGCTCGCGGCTTTCGGGCCGCGGCGGCTGATGTTCGGCTCTGACTGGCCGGTGTGCACGCTCCAGTCCAGCTACCGGGACGTGGTGACAAGGGCGGCGGCGCTTACCGCCAGCCTGAGCGAGCAGGAACAAGCCGCCATCCTGGCCGGCACTGCCCGCACCGTGTACCGCATGCCGCGGCCGGCCGGCCACAGCGGCCCCGGCTAGCCGCCGTTCCCGCCGGTATTGACGTTGCTTTAGACCTGGCTCGAACGGTCGTGGCTGGGACGCCCGGCCGGTAGCAGGTAAGTCGTGCGTAGCGGGGGCACGAGGCGGGCACGAGGCAACTGAGACCGGCAAGGGCACGACCTCGACTGCGCAGCGGGGGCAGCGGGGGTCCACTGCTGACGAAGAGCTCCCGATGGGAGACGTACGTGACCATAACTCCGGCGACAGTCCCTGGCCCCGGCGCGCCCCAACCCGAGGCGGGCAGGCTTAGCGAGCGGCAGATAGCGCAGCTACGCAAGCATGGAGAGACCCGCCCGACCGCTGCTGGCGAGGAGCTGGTCCGAGAGGGAGACCGCGGCTACGACTTCTTCGTGATCTTGTCGGGCCGGGTCCGGATCGTCGACCACCAGGCCGGCGTGGAGCGTGAGCTCGCCGTCGGAGGTCCAGGCGAGTTCGTTGCCGAGCTGAACCTCCTGACCGGCGAGCGCCTGTTCACTACGGTCGTGGTGGCAGAGCCGGGAAGCGTCCTGGTGGTTCCGCTGGACCGGCTGCAGGCCCTGATCGGCCGGGATCAAGCCCTGGGCACGTTGATCCTTCAGACAGCGCTCATGCGGCGGAAGTGGGTCGCTGACGCTGCAGTGGGGTTGCGGATCATCGGGTCACGCGAGTCGGCGGAGACACGCCGGCTCGTGGATTTCGCGACCCGCAACCGGATTCCGCACGTGTGGCTCAGCTCAGCCAGCGATCCGATCGCACAGACGGTGCTCGCCCGCCACGGTCTGACCTGGGACGATTCCCCGGTCGTGGTCATGCGCGGAGGCGAGGTGCACAGCCGGCCGTCGAATGCCGAGCTAGCGCGAGCGGCGGGGGTCGGCACACAGGCAACCCCAGGGATGACGTACGACGTCGCCGTTATCGGCGCGGGACCGGCCGGCCTGGCCGCAGCTGTGTACGGTGCGTCGGAAGGACTATCCGTTGCTCTCATCGATGCGCTCGCAGTAGGCGGGCAGATCGCGACTACCTCGAGGATCGAGAACTATCTTGGCTTTCCTGTCGGAGTAACTGGTGAGGATTTCGCCGAACGTGCCTTCGTGCAGGCGCTCCGGTTCGGCGTGTCGATAGTTTTGCCAGCGGCAGCCACCAGCTTGTCCCCGGCTGAGGCGGGTCACGTCGTGCATCTCGACACCGGCGACGACGTCGAAGCGCGGAGCGTCATTATCGCGACCGGCGCCAGCTACCGGCGGCTCGAGGCGGCCGGGGTCGACCGCCTCGCCGGGGTCAGTGTCTTCTACACGCCGCTAGACATGCACAACGAGGTGGCGTCCGGAGAGCCAGTCGTCATTGCGGGCGGCGGAAACTCGGCGGGCCAGGCGGCGATCGCGCTGGACGATAGGGGTAATCAGGTAACAATCGTCGTTCGCGGCGGGGACCTGAGAGCTACCATGTCGCACTACCTGGTTGACCGGATCCTCACCCGGCCCGGCATCAGGGTGCTGACCCACGGCATGATCAGGGAACTGGCCGGACGTGAGCGGCTCGAATCCGTCAGCGTCGAGGACCTCACCACAGCCGCGCGCGAGAATGTGCCCGCGGTCGCACTGTTCGTGATGATCGGTACCGAACCCCATACCCGGTGGCTCGCTGACACCATTGATCTGGATAAAGCTGGCTATGTCATAACAGGCCCGGCCCTCGGTCCGGAGGCACGACGTCAGCGGCCATGGATCGGGCTCGACCGCGATCCGTACCTGCTGGAAACGAGTGTTCCAGGCGTATTCGCCGCAGGCGACGTCCGCAGTGGCTCAGTGAAGAGAGCAGCCTCGGCTGTCGGTGAAGGCTCGATCGCGATCCGGTTCGTCGGCGAGCACCTCGGCAGCCGAACCGGCTTCAGCCCGGAAACTGCGCGCACCTGACAAGGCCCACCTTCGTCGCCAACGTAACGACCACGCGCAACGAGGCGCCGTCAGCGAGCGGGCCCGTACGAGTGATGGACGGGCCGACCGTCGCTGATGAGGTGGCGGCTAGCGCAAGCCAGCCCGTCGCGCCGCCGTGCCGCCGCGCCGCCGTGCCGGGGAAGGACAGTATGGGTCACCACGCGTTGCGGTCGGTGCATATGGGCGCGGTGCGCTTTACCATCAAAATACGCGGAAGAGTAGGGGTGCAGGGCAATGGCATCGGGTGCCGAGGACCTTATTGCATTCTCTGATACCAAGGCCGCCAGACTTGCTCACGTTTCCATCCGGCGGCTCCGGTATTGGGAGGAGACCAATCTGGTCGTGCCCTCAATCAAGAGGAGCATGAGCGCTCGCAAAACAGTCCGCCTGTACGAATTCCACGACCTGCTCTCACTGCTCGTTGTCGCCCAGCTGCGTGTGGACAGGGAGATGTCTCTACAGCGCCTGCGGCGCGTAGTAGCGCACCTCCGAACCCGCGGCTACGCAGCCCCGCTTCGGGAGCTCACATTTGCCACCGTGGGGAGCGAGATCTACTTCCAGCACCCGGACGGGACCTGGGAAGGTGACCTGGCTCCTGACCAGATAGTCCTGGAGAAGACGCTCAAACTTGATCCCCTCCGTGCTCGGATCAGCCGTGCCGCCGTTCGGGATGCCCACGACGCAGGGCGTGTCGTCAAGCAACGTGGCGTGCACGCAAGTGCTCCGGTTTTCGCCGGTACCCGCATCCGGGTCTCCACGGTCCAGGATTATCTGCGGCATGGCTACGACACTGCGTCGATCCTCAAAGCCTTCCCCGACCTGCTCGACGCCGATATAGACGAAGCGCGGCGGCAGCTCGCAGCAACCGGGTAAGTGCGCTTCCTCCTCGACAATGACGTCGATGCCGCTGTCGGCAGAATGTTGCGACGGTGCGGCCATCAGTGCTGGACAGCGAGTTCAGCTGGCTTAGCCGCAGCAACCGACGATGACCTGACGGTCTGGGCCGACGAGCATGACGCGGTACTTGTGAGCACGGACCGGGAGTTTGGCAGGCGGCGGACGAAGAACGCCATCGGGCATCACATTTGGCTAAAATGCCTCGACTGGGAAGCTTCTGAGGTTCTGGAGCTATATCTCGATCAGGTGGTGGAGCTTTTGCGCGGCCGCCGGGATGTTACCGCTCGCGTGTCCAAGGACGCTGGAATCCAGGCGTCCTCCGACTGGCAGTAAGCCCGCGCCTTTTGACGTCCGGAAGGTTAGCTGCCGCGGGCTGGCGGCCGGGCGGCGAGGCGGCGGCGCCAGCGGTCAGCTCGCTGGTCCGCACGCACCTGCCTGACGACATTGCGGCCAGGGATGCCGGTCACTCCGCCGCCGCCATGTGTGGCCGAGCCCGCCTGATACAGTCCGCGAACCGGGGTACGCAGGTCGGCGTAGCCCGCCGCTGGCCGGGCATGGAACATCTGCCCGAGGCTCAGCTCGCCATGGAAGATGTTCCCGCCGACAAGCCCGTACTCCTGCTGCATCTGGTTGGGCCCGATCACCTGCCGGTGCAGGACCGAGCCGGTAAACCCGGGTGCGATCGTCTCCATCCTGGCGATCACGCGATCGGCGTAGTTCTCGAGCTCGCCTTGATCCGGTGAGTCCGCGTACCGGTACGGCACCCACTGCGTGAACAACGACATTACGTGCTGCCCTGGCGGGGCGAGTGTGTCGTCGAACACGCTCGGGATGCAGACGTCAGCGAACGGCAGGGCCGACGGTTTGCCGGCCACTGCCTCCTGATAAGCGTTCTCAATGTCGTCCGGGCTCTCAGCGAGCACGATCGTGCCGCCGTGTACCTGCGGGTCGAAGTCCGGGTGGCTGGCGAACACGGGCAGCCGGTCGAGCGCCAGGTTGATCTTCACCGTACCGCTGCGAGTCTGCCAGCCGTGAATGTCGGCGAGGAACGGCGCTGGCAGGTCCGCGGCCTCGACGAGTTCGAGAAACGCGATTTTCGGGTGCACGGTCGTGATAACCGTTCCCGCATCGATCTCCTCACCCGACGCCAGCGTCACTCCCGTGACCCTGCGGCCTGCTGCACTGCCGCCAGGCCCGGTCCGGATCTTCGCCACCGGGGCGCCGACGCGGATCTCGGCACCGAACGAGCGCGCCGCAGCGGCCAGTGCCTGAGTGACTCCGCCCATCCCGCCGCGCGGGAATCCCCACGCGCCCGCGTGCCCGTCGGTGTCCCCGATGTGGTGATGCAGGACCACGTACGCGGTGCCGGGCGACCGCGGACCTGCCCAGGTCCCGATCACGCCGGACACCGAGAGGAGGCCGCGCAGCGCGTCCGACTCGAAATACCGGTCCAGCAGGTCAGCGACGCTGCCGGTGAGCAGCCGGGTGACGTCGACCGCCCCGCGCGCGTCCAGCTTCCGCAGGTGCCGCAGCAGCAGTCCCTGCCGGGCGAGGTCTGCTGGTCGCCGGGAGCCGAGCCGCGGCGGGATCTCGTCCAGCATCGGCCCGAGTACCTGCCCGATCTTCTGCAAGTGCGACTCGTAGGCCGGATAGGCGGCGGCGTCGGCAGCGGAGAACTTGCCGATCTCCGTCGCCCGCTCGGCCGGGTTGTCCGGGAGCCTCAGGTACCTGCCGTCGGCACGCGGGGCAAAATACGGGCCCTGCGGGTACACGTGGTACCCGTGACTGGCCAGCCGCAGGTCGGCCACGATGTCTGCCGGGAGCAGCGACACGACGTATGACAGCGATGTCACCAGGTAGTCGGGCCCGAAGGGACGCTCGCTCACCGCTGCGCCACCGATGATGTCGCGCCGCTCGCAGACGAGGACGTCCAGGCCGTCCCTGGCCAGGTACGCGGCGGCTACCAGGCCGTTGTGGCCGCCGCCTACCACCACGACATCCCGGCGCGATCTCACCACTAGCTCTCCTTGCAGGCTTACCCGGCGAGCGGGAAAAAGCAGGCGTGTGACCTGCCGTCGGCTTCTGTCACGGTTGGCGGCCGCTCAGCGTAGCAGCGAGCCTGGGCAGCAGGGCACCGGCTGGCGAAGACACAGCAGTCTGGTCCGCCTTGTCCGGCTGGCCCATCTGGCCCCGTCGACTCGGCGGGCACCGCCGATTCAGCTGGCACCGTCGGCATGACTGGTCCGGCCGCAGCGATGCTGCCCGCCGCAGGATGGCCGGACGAGGCCCGCAGGCTCGCCGGGGTGATCAGCTTTCGCCGCGCCGGGTGATCCGCCGGCACGGCGTCGTGCAGCGACTTGGTGTACGGGTGCCGCGGCCTGCCGCGCACCAGTTCGGCAGGCCCGGACTCCATCACCCGGCCCCGGTACATCACCACCAGCGTGTCCGCAACCCGCCCGATCAGGTCCAGATCATGGCTGACGAACAGCAGCGACAGGTCACGGCTGCGCTTGGCGTCGAGCAGCAGGTTGACGATCTGTGCCTGGACCGACACGTCCAGGCTCGATGTCGGCTCATCGCAGATCAGCACCGCGGGGTCGGTCATCAGCGCCCTGGCAATCGCGATCCGCTGCCGCCCGCCACCGGAATACCGTGCCGGATAGCTGTCGAGCGGGGCGTCACCCAGGCCGACCGCTCGCAGCATCTCGGCTACCCGCCGGTCAGTGTCGCGGTCGCGGAGCCGGTGAGCGCGCAGCGGCTCGGACACGATCTCGCGCAGCCGCATCCGGGGGTCCAGGGAGTCATACGGATCCTGCAGAACGAAGCCGACCTGGCTGCGCAGCGTCCGCAGCCGACGCCGGCCGCGAGGATAATCGGCGCCGCCGAAGGTCAGCCGACCGGACGTCGGACGCTCTAGCCCGAGCGCAAGCCGCACGCAGGTGCTCTTCCCCGAGCCGGACTCTCCGACCAGGCCGAGGGCGCGGCCGCGGCTAAGCGAAAGGGTGACCTGGTCAAGCGCGGCCAGCCCGCGGTAGTACTTGCTCACGGACTCGAAACCGAGGACCGGGGCGGCATCGCGCCGGCCGGCCTGCACAGCAGGCTCGATGTCTGGCGCTGGCGCTGTCATGACGAGACCTCCGGATGATGGCAGGCCGCCAGCCACCCTGTCGCTGTCAGATCCGCTCCGGTCGGCCCGGACCGCCGCGCATCAGCTGCCGGACCGGCCGCCGAAGCGCTCTTTTGCGGGCTGGCGGCTGCTGCGAACTCGCGAGCTGGGCCGGCGCCGGAGAGCGCGTTCCCGGCCTGAAGGTTTTGATCGTGTGTCCTGAGCTCGGGCGCGCTCTCGCCGCAAATCTCGGTGCGCCGCGGGCACCGCGGGGCGAACGCACAGCCGACCCGTCCGGCCGACAGGGCGGGCGGCGACCCCTCGATCTGGTACAGCGGCGCACCGGGACGACCGGTCCGCAGGTCCGTCCGGGTGCGCAGGAGGCCGTGCGTGTAGGGATGCATCGGGTGGTCGAACACGTCGCGAGCCGGTCCCTGCTCGACGATCCGGCCCGCATACATCACCGCGACGACGTCCGCGAGTTCGGCGACCACCCCCATGTCGTGGGTGATCCACAGGATGCCGGAACCGGTCTCCGCCTGAAGCTGGCCCACAAGACCGAGGATCTCGGCCTGCGTGCTCACATCCAGCGCCGTGGTCGGTTCATCGGCGATCAGCAGCGGCGGCGACAGGGCCATGGCCATCGCGATCATCACCCGCTGGCGCATCCCCCCGGAGAGCTGATGCGGGTAGGCGCGGGCGACCCGATCCGGCCGGTCGATCCGGACCCGGGCTAGCTCGTGCACGGCCTGCGCGTCAGCGTCGGCGCGGCGCAGACCGCGGTGCACCCGGAACAGCTCAGCGATCTGGCGGCCTGCCGGAATCACCGGGTTCAGCGCGGCCATCGCGTCCTGCGCGATGTAGCCGACGAGGCTCGCCCGGCGTCGCCGTGCCTCACGTGCGGGCAGTTCTGCCAGGTCGGTGCCGGCGATCCCGACTCGCCCGGTAACGACAGCAGAGCTAGGCAGCAACCGGGCGACGCCCAGTGCCAGCGAGCTCTTACCGCTGCTTGTCTCCCCGATAAGGGCGGCGACCTGGCCGGGTTCGACTCGCAGGCTGACACCGTCGACAGCGGGCAGGCCCGCGTAGCAGACGCGGAGGCTGTCCGCCTCGAGCGCGGCCGCCTGGCGGCCATGGCCGGACGGGCTGGCTGTCATGGCCGGGTCCGCGCTCACGCCGGTTCCTCGCGGGTCCGCGGGTCGACGTACATCCGCAGCACATCCGCGATCAGGTTGAACGCAACCACGGCGACCGCGCCCACGATCACGGTACCCATGACAACAGGGCGGTCCAGGTTCTGCAGCGAGTCGACCGCGAGCAGTCCGATGCCCGGCCAGCCGAACACGACCTCCACGGTGACCACGCCGGACAGGTACGCGCCGAGGTCCATGCCGATCATCGTGATGGCCGGCGAGAGCACGTTGCGCAGGACGTGCCGCCAGAGGATGTAGCGGTCGGAGAGCCCTTTCGCGACGGCGGAGCGCACGTACGCAGAGGCCAGCGAGTCGGCCATCTGATCAGCCACGATCTGGGCATACCAGGGCGCGCCGACCAGGCCGAGGGTCAGCGCGGGCAGGACGATCTCGGCGGGTCCCGCGCCGCCGGTTACCGGAGCCAGGTGCAGCCGGAACCCGAAGATCAGCAGCAGTAGCAAGCCGACGACGAACTGCGGCAGCGAGAGCAGGGTAAGGTTCACTGCCGCGACAACCGCGCGCACCCGCGCGTAAAGCGTGCTCAGGATGCCGAGGGCGCCGCCGATGATCACCTCGGCGACCACCCCGGCCAGCGCCAGCCATCCGGTGGTCGCCAGGCGCGGCATGATGAGGCCGGTCACGCTCTGTCGCTGCACGTAGGAGGTACCGAGGTTGCCGCGGAACAGCTCGCTGAAGTAGTCGGCGAACTGGACCACCAGCGGCCGGTTCAGGTGCAGCTGGATCCTGATGTTCTCGAGCACTGCGGCGCTCTGCGCCCGCGGGGCAATCGCGCGTGCCGGGTCACCAGGCACCACGAACTCGAGCAGGAACGCCAGCGCGGCCACGCCGAGTACCGCGATCACGCCGAACGCGACGCGACGGATCAGCGTCCGAGCCATGACACCCTCTTGAGGTCGGGGTTGCGGGCCTTCAGGCCCTCGCCGATGAGCAGGAATGACATCGTGATCAGCAAGATCGCCACTGCGGGGACCAGGAGCAGGTGCGGCGAGTAGCTGAGCGCGGACTGGCCATCAGAAATCATGTTCCCGAGCGAGGCCGTCGGCGGGTTGATGCCGGCCCCGAGGTAGGACAGCGTTGCCTCGAAGACCACGGCGGATGCGGCGTTCAGCGGCGAGTAGGTGACGAGCAGCGGGAACATGTGGGGCGCCAGGTGCCGGGTTGCGATGGACGTCCCGCTCACGCCCATCGCCTCCGCGGATTCGACGAAGCCGCGATGGCGCAGTCGCAGCACCTCTCCGTACACAAGCCGCGCGGGGTATGCCCAGAACAGCGCGGTGATGATCACGATGACCCGGGTCAGGCCAGCCGTCATCAGCCCGGCGATGACCAGCGCGGCCAGGGTGTAGGGCAGGGCCAGGCCGACGTCGGTCACACGCATCAGCACCGCCTCGACCGGGCCGCGGAAGAATCCCGCCGCCAGGCCGACGGCGGCGCCGACGGCGATGCTGGTGACGTTGGAGACGACGGCCACGATCATCGATGTCCTGATGCCGAACGCCAGCCGGGCGAGTTCGTTGCGGCCAAGCGCGTCAGTTCCGAGGGGGTGTGCCCAGCTGAGGCCCAGCGGCAGCCCGCTCGGGGTGAGACCGCCGAGCAGGTTCTGGTGCAGCGGGTTGCCGAACGCCGGCGCCGCGATGGCTATCCCGGTGAAAGCCAGCAGCAACGCGGTGCCCGCTATCAGGGTGCCCGGCCAGCGGGCCTTCCGCAGTGACGGGTCCCTCGCCTTGGCTCGCCCGGTGCCTGACCGGCTGGGCGCCGGGGCCGGCACCGGGGAGGCCGTCGTGCTGGTCATGGCTACACCCACAGCCGGTCGTAGTAGGTGTAGGTCTCGCCGCGGTACTGGTAGTTGTGCAGCCGTTTCCCGACGCCGGCCAGCCACTGCGCGGATTCCAGGAAGACGAACGGCGCGTCCTCGCCAATGATCTGCTGGATCTGCGCGTACAGCTTGTTACGCGCGGTCTCGTCGAATGTCTCGCGTGCCTGCGCCGCGAGGCGGTCAACCTCAGCGTTGGAATAGGAGTTGTAATTCGACGACGCCCCGGTCGTGTACAGCGCGTCGACCTCGTCGGCGGGAGTCGGCTGCACCTCGTACCAGTCGTCGGCATCAAGCTGCAGGTGGCTGCCGCCCTTGGCGGCCGCTGCTTCCAGGCTGCTGAGCGCGTTGCTGGAAACCTGATTCAGCGACAGCTTCACGCCGATGCCTGCGAGCTGCGACTGCACGATCTGGGCGATCTCAGGGAACGGATCGCCAGAGCTGATGGTGAGCGTCGCGGAGAAGCCATGCGGGTAGCCAGCCTCGGCGAGCAGCTGCTTGGCCTTCGCCGGGTCGTAGCCGTACGGCTTGAAGGTCGGGGTGAAGTCCCCGATCTGTGCGGGGAACGGCGCTCCCCATGGGACGTAGGTACCGTAGGTGACCCGGCCGATCTCGGCCCGGTTGACTGCCCAGTTCAGTGCCTGGCGCACCTTCTGGTTGCTGAATGGAGGCTGGTCCAGGTAGATCGTCAGCCAGAGGTTGCCGGGAGAGGGCCGCTGCTGAGTGAGCGCATGCAACGACGGCGTGGCGAGCACGTGCGCGGCCTGCGAGGACGGGATGCCCGACCCGATCAGGTCGACGCTGCCGCTCTGCAGCTGAAGCAGCTGCACGCTCGGGTCTACGCCCCAGCGGTAGCTCAGTCCGTCCAGGTAGGGCAGCCCCGGGTACATGTAGTCGTCGAAGCGCTCGAAGCTGGCAGTCTGCGCGGCGCCGTCATACGCAGCGACACGGAACGGGCCGAACCCGACGGGCCGCTGGCCGAAAGCGGTATCCCCGAGCCGCTCGACCTCTTCCTTCGGCACCGGCGCGGTGAACGGCAGCGCGAACGCGTTCAGGATCGTGAAGTCGGGCGCGGTCAGGTGCACTACAAGCGTGTGGTCGTCCGGTGCCGCCACCCCCTCCAGCTTCTTGGTCTTCCCGTTGATCACGGCGTTGGCGCCCTCGATCGAGGTCAGGTAGCTGGTGGCCCAGGAGGCGAGCGCCGGGGCGAGCATCCGC
>DATMMA010000314.1:0-10926 GCA_035570295.1 Streptosporangiaceae bacterium | reverse complement strand
AATGGTGTTGCTGTTGACTGCCGTTACCCTGGTGATGAGCTCATCCTGACGGCCCGGCAGGGCGAGCGTCGACCGGTCGAAACCTTCGCTCTCGGTCAGTTCCGCCGAACCGACGACGACAACCGCGACGTCGGCTGCGCTAGCAACCGCCACGGCTTCGGCCAGCAGGTCGTCGTCGTCAGCCGCCGGGACGATGCCGAGGCGGACGGCGAGCGGGCCCGCCCCGTCCGCGGCCGGCCTGAACTCCAGGCGCAGCCGCGTTTCGGTGTTGGCGTCCAGCCAGAGAGCGGCCCGCAGCTCGCCCGGCCTGGTCATGGCCTCGACCGGATCATCCGGGACCTCAGTTTCGCCGTCGATGACGGTGACTCCGTCGGCGATGAGTAGCAGGCCGCCAACTCCGGCGGCGCCGAACAGGTGATTACCCGAAGTCTCGGCCCGGAATGCGGCTGTCAGGGCGATCCGCCCTTGCTCTCCCCAGCCGATGCCGGGCGGGACGCCGTCCCACCACGCCAAGTCCACTGAGGTTCGGTGCTCGGCGCTGATCACCGAACCGTCGCCGTCAATGAACTCCAGCCGGACACCAGGCTCGCCGGTGACCGGGTCACGCAGGGAACCGGCCGGCGGCTCCGGCACCGTGTGCCAGGTATTGCAGCCAACGGCCGACCGAACCTCGACATGCTCCGGAAGGGCGGCGCGGAGGGCCTGCGCCGGAGTCGCTACGGAAACCGGCATTACGCCGGCGCTGCCGCCGCCCTGGATGACCGGATAAAGCGCATTGGGACCGATGATGGCCATGCTGCTCACAGTGCCGATGTCGAGGGGGCCGACGTCGACGGGCAGGACCTCGCTATGGTTTCGCAGCAAGACGAAGGATGCTGCCGCGGCCTCGCGCAGCAGGCCTTCGTCGACAAACGCGGGGCCCGTGTGGTTGCTGCCGGCTGTCCCGTTGACCGGGCGGCCGCCGGCCACTGCGGTTCCCGCTGGCCGGCTGCGGCTGTCACTGAGCGCACCGACACGCCGGGCTAGCCGGAGCAGCCTGACCACCTTGTCGTCAATCACGTCCTCGCTGACGGATCCGTCGGCGACTGCACGCATCAGCTTGTCGCCCCACGGCCCGTCCGGCCCCGGCATTGCCAGGTCCAGAGTCGCCAGTGCGGTCGCCTGGGTGCTCAGGGCGGCGTCCCAGTCGGAGACGACGACTCCGTCGAAGCCCCAGTCGTTCTTGAGAACGTCGCGTAGCAGGTGCGCGCTCTCGGTCATCCGGGCACCGTTCACCGTGTTGTAGGCGGCCATGATCAGCCAGGCTTCGCCATCGCGCACGCACGCCTCGAATGGCATCAGATAGAGCTCGTGCAGCACGCTCTCGTTGATCCGGGCGTCATAGGTCCGTCGCTCAGTCTCGGTGTCATTCGCCACGAAATGCTTGACAGTGGCCGCAACGCCGGCCGACTGGACGCCGCGCACGTAACTGACGCCGAGCGCGGCTGTGAGCACCGGATCTTCGGCGAAGAACTCGAATCCGCGGCCGCCGAGTGGCGAGCGCATCAGGTTCACCGTCGGTGCCAGCAGCACGTCTACGCCCTTGCTCCTGGCCTCGGCACCGAGCGCGGCCGCCAGCCGGTACACGAGCTGAGGGTCCCAGGTAGCACCGAGCGCGGACGGGCAGGGCAGGCAGGCCGACGGGCTGCGCTCGTCCTTAGTGGTGCCGCGTACGCCCGAGGGCCCGTCCGATGTGACCATGGAGCGCAAGCCGATGGCCGGGGACTCGTGGGTCCGCCAGCTGTCAGCACCTGTCAGGAGCTGAACTTTCTCGGCTAGCGACAGCCTCGCGACGAGACTGCGCTCGCTCGCGCCATCCGTGGGGGGTACGAGGCGGAGAGCCTCGGCGTCGCCGAACTTGCCGGTCGTCAGTGGGTGGCCAGTCATGAGGCATCCGGTCCGTTGCTGAACGTTGTTTCCGGGCGCCGACTGCCTGCCCGGCCGGAAACCCGGCCGGGCAGGCAGCGCCCGTGAGCTGATGTCGTCACGGTCCGCGCAGCCCTCAGGACACTGGCTTGAGGTGCTGGATCACGGCGAGCATCTCCGGGATGTTCGGACCCGGGTCCGTGTAGGGGTTGGCCTTGCTGGGCCAGCCCGTGTAGTCGCGGGTGGAGAACTCCGCCCACGACGCTCCCTGCAGCAGCGGCGCCACCGGGACCTGGGTGGCCTCGATGTTCGCCAGCGTGTCGATCGCCGCCTTGAGCGCGGCCGGGGTGGTCGCGGACTGGTAGGCGCTGAGCGCGGTCTGCGCCGCCGGGTTGTTGAACCGGCCGTAGTCAGCGCCAGCGGTCTTGCCGGGTGCTGCCGACAGCGTGTAGTTCATCCAGTTGTTGTAGGTGAAGTACGGGGTGAGCCCCTGGGCGCCCCAGTGGATGGCGGTATCGAAATTGCCGTTCCCGAGGTTCTCGGCCCAGACGGTGCCGCCGTTGCTCCCGGGAACGCCATCGACTGAGGCGTTGAAGCCTGCCGCGTTGAGCTGCTTCACGAGTAGCTGAGCGTCGGCGTAGTAGTCGCTGTACTGGACCGGCACCTGGATGCTGAACGTGATCTGCTTACCGCTCTTCTCCCACTTGGCGCCGACCTTCTTGTACCCATCGGTGGTCAGGATGGAGCTGGCCTTGGACGGGTCACCGGTCTTCGGGATGTTGTTGGCGAGCGACGATGGCAGGAAGCTGCTCTGAGCAGGCAGGATCATGCCGGCTGTGCTGGTCTCGGCTGGCTCGTTGTTGGACTCACCGTCCGTCGACAGCTGCTGGCGGTTGATCGCGTAGCTGATCGCCTGGCGCACGGCCGCGTCGTTCAGCGGTGCCTTGTTGACGTTGAACCACAGGCCGACGACGTTGTTGTCACTGAAGTAGGGCGCCGTTGCGGTCCAGGTCTTGTTGTCCGTGCTCTTGCCCAGGTAGCTCTGCGGGACACCGATGACCGAGATCCCGCACCAGTCGATCGTTCCGTCTGAGCAGGGCGGCAGCAGGTTGGCGTTGGCCGCGTACGCGGGGAAACTGAGTTCCGGCACGTGCAGGCTGGCCTTGGCGTAATAGTTCGGGTTGGCCTTCATGGTGTAGCCCGTCGAGCTGAAGTGGTCGAGCACGAACGGGCCGGTGCCGACGGGGTTGGTGTCGGGGTAGGTGGCCGGGTCGGACACGTTCTTCCAGATGTGCTCGGGAACGATAGGCGTCTGCAAGATGTAATACGCGCTGGCCAGTTCCGGCTGCGAGAAGGTCAGCACCGTCGTGGTGGCATTCGTCGCCGTCACGCTCGCCGGAGCCGGGATAGTCCAGTTAGCGTTCAGCGCCGAGTTGCTCTTGATCAGGTTGAACGTGAACGCGACGTCGCTTGCGCTGAACTGCTTGCCGTCACTCCACTTCACGCCAGACCTGCTGGTGATAGTGAGCGTCTTACCGCCGTTCGTCCACACGGCGCTGGTGGCCAGTTCGGGCGTCGGCTGCTCCGCGGTGTTCTGGGTGTTGTACACCATCAGCGGCTCGTCATAAAGATTCACCGCGTGCGTCACGTACCCGGTAGACGTGGGCAGGAACGGGTTGAAGTTGTCAGTCATCGGCGAGAGTGCCGTCGTGACGATGGTCAGCGGCTTGCCCGAGTTAGACGAGCTAGGCGACGACGAGCCACAGGCTGCGATCCCCAACCCGAGGATCGCAGCTGCAGCCACGCTGCCTGCGATTTTGCGTTTCATTGCCTCTAGACTCCAAAGAGTGCCCGGTCGGCTGCGCGCCGGCCTGTCGTGATGTGACCGTGTCGGGGTCTGTTTCTCGTCGCGGCGCCGGTCGGCCGGGTCGTCGGGTGTCGCCGGGGGATGTCCCCGAGAGCCCCGTGGCCCTGCTGGCCGTGCGTCGGTGATGTCGCAGCTCTGGTACTCGCCTAGGCCTTGTCGGTGCTCATCACCTCTTTCCTCCCGTGCCAGGCGTGTCCTCACCGGCGCCGGATCCGGCAGACTGCCGTCCCGGCACCGCGGGAAGATGGGGAGTTGCCCCGGCGGTAGCAATCGTGGTGGCGTCGGGCGTAACGCCCTGGCCAAGCGCGGCGGAGGACTCGTGGCCTCCGGTGAGCAACCAGCACGCGCTGAGGTGCCCGTCACCGGCAAGGAAGGCCGGCGGCGTTTGCTCGGCACAGATCGCCATGGCGTGGGGGCACCGCAGCCGGAACCGGCAGCCTGATGGCGGCGCCACCGCGCTCGGCGGCGCACCGGCGCCGCGCAACGTGACCGGCGTGTCCCGCTGCGGGTCCGGCGCCGCGCTGAGCAGCAGCTGCGTATAGGGATGCGCGGGCGAGTCGGTGACCTGGACAGCCGGGCCGGACTCCACCACCTGACCCGCGTACATGACGACGATCCTGTCGGCCAGATACCTGGCGGACGCGATGTCGTGGGTGATGTACAAGATGGCCAGCTGGTCACGATCTCGCAGGTCGGCAAGCAGGTTGAGGACGCCGAGGCGGATCGATACGTCGAGCATCGACACAGGTTCGTCGGCAAGCAGGACCCTGGGCTGCACAGCTAGTGCCCTGGCGATCGCCACCCGCTGGCGCTGCCCGCCCGATAGCTCATGCGGGTACTTGCGCACGAACGCCTCAGCCGGGCTCAGCGATACTCGGTCAAGCACCGCCGCAATCTTCTCGTCGAGGTCAGCACCGGATCGCGCCAGGCCATGCACTTTGAATGGACGGCTGACGTGGTACTGCACGTCGTGGATCGGGTTCAGCGACGCGAACGGGTCCTGTAGCACCATCTGCACGGTCTTGGCGTAGTCCAGATGCCGCCGCTGGGTGCGCGGAACCGCGCGGCCATGCAGCAGCAACTCGCCAGACGTCGGCGCGATCAGTCCGGCCAGGAGCCGGGCCAGCGTGGACTTGCCTGACCCGCTCTCGCCGACCACCGCCGCGACCGTTCCGGCGCTCAGCGCGAGCGACACGTCGTCGACCGCGTGCACCACCGCCGCGGGTCTGCGGCCCCGGACCAGGCGCCGGCCGGCGCCTGGCACGTGGCCATGCACGGGGAAGTGCTTGGTAACGTCGCGCGCCTCCAGCACGGCCGTGGTCGTGTCGGGCGCTGCCACCACCGGCGCGGTCATGCCGTACTCCCTTGCTCGACCGGCTCTTCGGAACCCGGTGCCTGTTCGGACACGTCGGCCGGCTGGCGCGGGCCGGCCTGCTCCGGGGTCGGCCGGCTCCCGTTGGCGCTGGCCACTGACTCGGTCAGGTCTGACTCACTGGCCGCTAGTTCCGCCGGAACGGGTGTGTCGCCCGTCTGCAGCCAGCACGCGGCGAGGCGTCCGGGGCGGGCGCCAACAATCTCCAGTGGCGGGGCCTGTTCTGCGCACCGGTCGAAGGCAAACTTGCAGCGCGGATGGAACACGCAACCAGACGGCAGCATCCGCAGATCAGGGGGCGAGCCGGGGATCCCGGTCATCGGCACACGCGGACCGTGCAGGGGCGGGAACGAGCTGAGCAGGCCCAGCGTGTACGGATGCCGCGGCGCGTGGAACAGCGCGCCCGCCGGCGCCCGTTCGACCAGGCGGCCCGCGTACATCACCGCTATGGAGTCCGCGATCTCGATGAGCAGCGACAGATCGTGCGTGATGAACACGATCGCGAACCCGAACTTGTCCCGCAGGTCCTTCAGCTCTTCGAGGATCTCCCGCTGGGTGACCACGTCCAGCGCGGTCGTCGGCTCGTCCATGATGACCACCTGCGGCCGCAGTGCCAGCGCCATGGCGATCATGACGCGCTGCCGCATGCCGCCCGAGAGTTCATGCGGATAGCTGGTCAGCCGGTCGCTGCTGATGCCGACCATTTCCAGCAGCTCGACGGCACGGGCTTCCCGGTCGCGCCGCGACATTCGGGCCGAGTGCGCGGCGAGCGCGTCGGTGAGCTGCGTCCGGATGGTCATCACCGGGTTGAGCGCGTTCATCGCGCTCTGCAGGACGAGGGATACCTGGGACCAGCGCAGCACCCGCAAGGTCCCGTAGTCAGCCGTGAGCAGGTCCACCGCCGGCCCGTCCGCGGGGTAGAAACGCACCTCGCCGTCGGTGATGACGCCCGGCGCCCGCAGCAGCCGGGTAGCGGCCATGACCAGGGTGGACTTGCCGCTGCCGCTCTCCCCGGCCAGACCGAGCACCTCGCCGCGGTGCAGCACCAGGTCGGCCCCGGTCACTGCGTGGACGGCACCGGGGCCCGCTCCGTAATCCACGCACAGGCCGCGGATCTCCAGTAGTCGCTCGCCGGTCATGCCTGCCCTCCCTCACCGGGGGTTCCGGGGGCCGTCCCCCGGGCTAGCACCGCGGGGGTTCCGGGGGTCGTCCCCCGGGCCAGCACTGCCGGGGTTTGCGAGACTCGGATCACCGGGGTAAGCGCGAACTGCTGGCTGCGCCGAGTGCGAGTCCCGCGTCGGCCGCCCTTGCGGCGGCTGAGCCCGGCCGCCCGCAACCGCGGATTGATGAACTCGTCGATGCCAAAGTTCAGCAGGACAAGCGAGGTACCCAGCAGGGCGACAGCGATGCCGGGCGGGATGTACCACCACCAGTACCCGGTCAGTTCCGCGTTGGCGCCCTGGGCGTAGTACAGAATGCCGCCCCAGCTCCAGTTGGGGTTGACGAGACCGAGGAACGCCATCGCGGTGTAGGTCCCGACCGCATACAGCACGGTGAACAAGAACGAGCTCGCAACGATCGGAGTCAGGTTCGGCAGGATCTCCGCGAAGATGATCCGGGACCGTCTTTCCCCGATGATCCGGGCCGAGTCGACGTAGTCCCGGTTGCGCAGCGAAAGCGTCTGAGCGCGCAGCACGCGGGCGCCCCAAGCCCAGCCTGTTATCGAAATGATGAAGCCGATCAGGAAGAGGTCGTTGCTGCCTGTCTTGCCCAGGAAGCCAAACAGGATGACAAGCAGCGGCAGCGCGGGCATCACCAGGAAGATGTTGGCGAGCATGGACAGCAAGTCGTCCGCTAGCCCGCCCAGGTAGCCAGCTGTCACGCCGATCACCACCGACAGCGCGGTGGCGATGACCCCGGCGATCAACGACACCAGCAGCATGTCGCCGCCGCCGACCAGTACCTGTGAGAACACGTCCTGCTGCAGGTTCGTGGTGCCGAGCCAGTGCGCGCCCGAGGGCGGCAGCGGCACCGGCGAGTTGGCGAAGATCTGGTCCGGGCTGTACGGCGCGACCAGCGGCCCGATGATCGACAACAGCACGAAGAACGCCAGCATGGCCAGGCCCGCGATGATCTTCGGTGAGCGGGGCAGCCGCAGAGTTCGTTGCCGGCTCGGCGCAGGGCTAGGCAGTGCGCTGCCTGGCACGGGTCCGCCACCAGTGACCTGCTCGGTGCTGATGCTTGCAGCCATGGCTCAGGCCTCCTGCCGGGTGCGGGGGTCGAGGAAGACGTAGACGAAGTCGGCGATGAGGTTGGCCGCCAGCACCGTGAAGGTGATGATCAGGAAGAGACCCTGCATCAGCTCGTAGTCGTTATTCGACACCGCCTGCAGCAGCAGTGAGCCGAGCCCCGGATAGCTGAACACGATCTCGGTGAGCAGCGCGCCGGACATGATGAATCCGATCGCCAGCGCGAAGCCGGAGACACTGGGCAGGATCGCGTTACGAGCCGCGTACCAGATCACCCGGCCCTTCCGCAGGCCCTTCGCGGCGGCAATCAGCACGTAGTCCTCATCCATCGTGGTGAGCATCACGTTGCGCATGCCGACAATCCAGCCAGCAGCCGAGGCGACCACGATCGTCAGCGCGGGCAGTACCGCGTGATCGAGCACGTCGCTCAGGTAGGTCCAGGTAAACGCCGGGAAATCGGTCGCGTTGGCCGCCCGCGAAGGCGGGAACCAGCCGAGCATGACAGCGAATACGTCGATCGCCAGGAATGCGAGGAAGAAGTACGGCGCTGCCTGGAAGAACGTGACCACCGGCAGCACGTTGTCGAGCCAGCTGCCGCGCTTCCAGGCGACGATCGCGCCGATGGCGGTGCCGAGAAGGAAGCTGATCAGCGTCGCGACGCCGACCAAGCCGAGCGTGTACGGCAGCGCCTGCCGGATGACGGTGCTGACCGGCTCGAACGCGTTAGCGGAGGAGACGCCGAAGTTGCCGTGCAGGACGTTGTCCCAGAAGTGGGTGTACTGACCCCACAGGCTCGCGCTGGTGTTGACGCCGAACTGCAGGTCCAGGGCGTGGATGATGGCCGGCGTGATGGTCACGCCCTGCATCTTGGCGAGGATCGCATCGACCGGGTTGCCGGGAATCAGCCGGGGAATCAGGAAGTCCAGGCTGATCGCGACGGCCGCGGTCACCAGATAGAAAAAGAGCCGCCGGGCTATCACTAGCATCTATCCGGCCTCCTCTGCCTTACGGGGGGCCGCGGACTGCGGGTCGCAACCGCAACTCTGGCGCCGGACGAGCTGGGTCGGTAGGGCGATGTCCTGGCCGCGGACCGCGGAGCGGGCTCCGCCGATCATCGAGTAGAGCGTCTCGAACGCGGTGGCGCCGAGGTCCTGGATCGACTGCCGGACGCTGGTGAGCTGCGGGCGCAGGTGCCGGGCCACCGGAATGTCGTCGAACCCGGTAACGGCGACGTCATCCGGAACTGCGATGCCGTGGTGGGCCAGTGCGTGCAGCACGCCGATCGCGGACTGGTCGTTCGCGCAGACGATGGCGCGCGGGAGCGTGACGCCGGCCGCGATCAGGCGCTCGATCGCAGCTGCCCCGCCTGCCGCCTGGTACCTGCCCCGCCACTCCTCACCTTCCAGGAGGGTTACGCCTGCGGCGCTGGCTTCGTCCGCGAGTGCGCTACCGCGGGCGAGGCTGTCCGGGCTGCCCTCGTGTCCGGCGAGGTAGGCCAGCGTGCGATAGCCATGGTCAGCGATCAGGTGCCTCGCTACCGCCCGCATGCCGCCTTCGTTGTCACCGTGGACATTGGCTGTTGACCGGGTGGCCTGCCCGGCCAGCGTGACGACTGGGAGCTGCCGGGCAAGCCGGTCAAGCTGATCCGGATCGAGCACGCGATCGTGCAGGATGATGCCGTCGCTCTTCCGGGCGAGCGCGAAGATCCGGCTGCCCGCGTCCGGTTCCTCCAGGTCGACCGTCCTGACCAGCAGGTCAAAGCCGTGCCGCTGCGCGACGATCTCCATGCCCCGGTTGATCATGTCGGGGAACTGGAGGTTCTCGTCCTCGTCGGTAAACATGCTGGTCTCATGCCATTGCGGGCGCCGGACGACTACGCCGACGACTTCCTTGAGCCGTGCGCTGAGCGCCCTGGCCGCGCCGTCAGGCACGAAGCCGAGCTCGGCCACCGCCTGCAGCACCCGATCCTTGGTGTCGGCGCGCGGGTTGCCCTGGGCGTTGAGGACGCGCGAGACCGAGGCAATGGATACCCCGGCTGCCCTCGCCACGTCATAAATCGTGGGGGGCTGGCTCCCAGGGCCGACCTCTGAGCTCACCTATCCTCCGCAAGTCGCGCTAGTGCGGCAGCCCAAGTAAGCGCTTACCGGACGTGCCTTTAAATGCCCCGGCGAGGGGATACCGGGGCTGTCAGGGCTAGAAGAAAGCGCTTACTTGAAGCAACTGCGAGGAGTGTATGGCGGTGCGCCGAAGGTCGCAAGCGCCAGAGATGGCCGTTACCTTAACGTGACATCCACAGTGATCCTGGCGGCGGCACCGGGCGCACCGCATCCGCCCAGGCCACACGTTGTGGTTACGGTAATTATCCGGCTACGGAAAGTACTCAAGACCGGGCGGCCCGTCAGCAGGGATGTGACGGACCCAACACGGCTCACAGACATCGCGCGGCAGCTCACGCCCTGTGCGGCAGGCGTCGGCATCGGGCGATGCCTGGTTCCAAGGCGGGGGAGAGGTTCAGCCGACGGCCAGTTCGCCCGCCGCTCGCAGGGTGAAGCCCTCGTAGTTGCTCGCCGCGACCTGGTCACACTTTTGCCGGTAGACGCCGACGCCCCCGACATAGGGCAGGAATACCCGCGGCTTGCCGGGCACGTTAGCGCCCATGTACCAGGAGTTGGCCCTCGGGAACAGGGTGAGCGAGCCCACCTCGGCAACGTGCTGCACCCACTCTGCCTGGGCCGCCTCCGTTGCCTCGATCGCGGCGTACCCGTGCTCGCGCAGGTACCGGATGCAGTCGCTGATCCACTCGACGTGCTGCTCGATCGATACCACCATGTTGCTCAGCACCGACGGACTGCCCGGCCCCGTGATCGTGAACAGGTTGGGGAAACCGGCCATCGCGACTCCCAGGTATGTCCGCGGCCCGGCGGTCCACTGCGCGGCGAGTGATACCCCGTTCCCGCCCCTGACGTCGATTGCGGTCAGCGCGCCGGTCATAGCGTCGAAGCCGGTGGCGAAGACGATGGCGTCGAATTCAAATTCCGCCGCGGACGTCCGCAGCCCGGCCTCTGTGAACTCGACCAGCGGGGTCTTGCGCAGGTCCACTAGATGCACGTTCGGCCGGTTGAACGTCGCGTAGTAGCCAGAGTCGAGGCACGGCCGCTTCGTCCCGAACGGGAAGCTGCGCGGCGACAGCGTCTCGGCAACCTCCGGATCGTGCACGACATCCCGGATCTTGGCACGGACGAACTCCGCGGCCGTCTCGTTCGCGGCGGGGTCGAGCAGGATGTCGAGGTAACAGCCGCCGAGCGAGACCAGGTCGCCCTTCTCCCACGCTGCCTGGTACCGGACGGCGCGTTCGTCGGCGGAAGCCGCGAGTGCGAATTCGGTCGCCTCGGGCGCCGGGATGCCAGCGCGGGAGGTGCGCTGCAACTCTCGCCACGCGCGGTAGTTCGCCTTCATCTCGGCGACCTCGTCCGGCTGGAGCGGGCGGTTCCCGGCCGGCATGGAAAAGTTCGGCGTGCGCTGGAACACCGTCA
>DATMMA010000313.1:0-5122 GCA_035570295.1 Streptosporangiaceae bacterium | reverse complement strand
TGCTCGCGCACGTTCTTCCAGGTAGCTGGCGAGATGATCCAGCTACACGGCGGGATCGGGTTTACCTGGGAGCACGAGGCACACCTGTACTTCAAGCGAGCCAAGTCGACGCAATTGCTGCTAGGCCGGGCGAGCGCCCTGCGCGCGGAGATCGGCCAGGCGGCCGGCCTTCTGCCCGCAGATCGCCCGGTTACGGCGACGCCGGGTAGGTGGCCTGCGCCGCGATGAACCTGGCGGGGATCTCGCCGCCACCGTGCACGGCGAGGTCCGCGCCGGTGACATAGGAGGCCAGCGGGGAGGCCAGAAACAGGCAAGCCGACGCGACATCGGCGGGCACCGCCATCCGGCCCATGGGAATCACCCGCGCAATTCCCGCGGCACCGGCGTCCTCGCCGTAATGCTCCGCTGCGCTCTCGGTCCGGATCAACCCGGCAGTGATGTGGTTGACCCGCACTTTGGGTGCCCACTCCAGCGCGAGCGACCGGGTCAGCTGCACCAGGCCGGCCTTGGCCGCGGAGTATGCGGCGGTCAGCGGCGCGGCTTGGTGCGCCGAAACGCTGCCGATGTTGACGATCGCGCCTCCGTCCGGCTGCTGTTGCATGACGGCGTTGGCGGGTTGTGACACATAGAACGGGGCGAGGAGGTTGAGCGCCACAACCCGCTCCACAAATCGCGGCGAGACCGTGGCCGAGTCCGCATTCGGCGACCCGCCGGCGTTGTTGACCAGCACGTCTAGCCGCCCGAACGCGTCGACCGCGGCGTCGACGACGGCCTTGGCCTGCGACGGATCCCGGACGTCGGCTGCTGTGAACACTGACCGGCGCCCGCTGGCGGCGGGCAGCTGATCGGGCTCGTTCCGCCCGCAGATCAGGACGTCAGCTCCGCAGGCAAGGAAGGTCTCGGCTATGACTCGCCCGATGCCGCGCGTGCCTCCGGTAACGATGACCGCCGCGCCGGTGAAGTCGGCCGGCCTGGTGTGTTCCGCGCGATCCATGTCAGCCCAGGCGCTCGATGATCGTGACGTTGGCCTGCCCGCCACCCTCGCACATGACTTGCAGGCCGTACCGGCCCCCGGTGCGATCGAGTTCGTGCAGCAGCGTCGTCATCAGCCGGGCTCCGGTGGCACCAAGCGGGTGGCCGAGCGCGATCGCACCGCCGTTGACATTCACTTTGTCCAGGTCAGCACCGGTCTCGGCAGCCCAGGCGAGCACGACCGACGCGAACGCCTCGTTGATTTCGACCAGGTCGATGCCGGCCAGCGACATCCCGGCCCTGGCCAGCGCGTGCGCCGTCGCCGGTATCGGTGCCGTCAGCATCCACACCGGATCGGCGCCGCGGGCGGACATGTGATGGATCCGGGCACGCGGCGTCAGCCCGTGCGTCCGCAGCCCGGACTCGTTCACGATAAGCAGCGCCGCGGCCGCATCGGCGATGGAACTGGAAACCGCAGCGGTGAGCCTGCCGCCCGGCGTCAGAGCAGCCAGCGACCAGATCTTCGCCCAGTCAGGCTCGCGCGGCGGCTCGTCCGCGGTCAGACCGCAGACCGGCACGATCTCGGCAGCGAACCGCCCCTCGGCAGCCGCCCGCAGCGCCCGCTGGTGTGACGTCACCGCGAAGTGCTCCATGTCCTCCCGGCTGATGTCCCACTTCTCGGCGATCATCTCCGCCGAGCGGAACTGCGATATCTCCTGGTCGCCGTAACGGCGCAGCCAGCCGTCCGAGCCGCGGAACGGGTCGGGGAAACCGAGTGCCTGCCCGGCCGTCATCGCATAGGAGATCGGGACCGCGCTCATGTTCTGCACGCCGCCGGCCACCACGACATCTGCCGCGCCGGACTTGACGGCCTGCGCGGCGAAGTGCACCGCCTGCTGCGAGGAGCCGCACTGCCGGTCGACGGTCGTGCCAGGAACGTGGTCAGGCAGCCCGGCGGCAAGCCAGGCGGTCCTGGCAATGTCGCCTGCCTGGGGCCCGACCGTGTCGACGCAGCCGAAAACCACGTCCTCCACCGCCGCCGGGTCCACCCCCGTGCGCTCCACCAGCGCGGTCAGCACACAAGCGCCCAGATCTGCTGGATGGACCGCAGCGAGCCCGCCACCGCGCTTACCGACCGGGGTACGGACAGCGTCCACAATGTAGGCCTCGGACATGCTACTGACCGTATCTAGCGCTTGCTCAGAAGGCCAGAAACGGTCCGCGTGCCGTGCTCAAAGCGGCAGAGGGCGGGCTTCGACGAGGCTCTTCATGACGAGGGTGGAGTTCAGGCGGAGGACACCCGGAAGGACTGCGAGTCGCTCGTCGTAGAGCTCCCGGTAGGCAGGCAGGTCGCGGGCGACGACGCGCAGCATGTAGTCCGGGTCGCCGAACAGGCGCTGAGCCTGTAGCACCTGCGGAATGCCGGCAACTTGCTGCTCGAAGGCGGCGACGGTCTCCCGGTCCTCGTAACGCATGGTGACGAAGACCAGCGCCTCGAAGGTCAGGCCGAGGACGCTGGCGTCGAGCTGGGCGTGGTAGCCGGTGATCGCTCCGGAGCGTTCCAGGGCGCGGAGGCGGCGGTGGCAGGGCGAGACGCTGAGGCGGACTCTCTCCGCCAGTTCAGTAAGGGTCAGGCGCCCGTCACGCTGGAGCTCCGCAAGCATTTTCCGATCGACGTCATCCACAGGGAAGATTCTTCCACTGATCGTTTGTAGCCGGGAAAAGTTAGAAGATCATTTCGTACAAAACAGCCTAGGCTTCCCTCTCGCGAGCCGGGTAACGGACCCGGCCGGGCTGAGGTATGGAGCAGCCATGGCTATCGGCACTGTCTCCGCCTTCTGGGCGGTGTCCTTCCTGCTGGCACTGGTCCCCGGAGCCGACTGGGCATACGCGATCGCAGCCGGGCTGCGCGACGAGTCGGTCCTGCCAGCCGTGGCAGGACTGCTGACTGGCTATGGCGCCCTGACGGTTGTGGTCGCGGCCGGCGTGGCCGCCTTGATTGCCCGCTCGCCTCTGGTGCTGGCCGTACTGACGACTCTCGGCGCGGTGTACTTGCTCTGGCTCGGGATAACCACGCTAACTGCCCCCTCGGCACCGGTGGCCGCGGTCGACCAGGGCAGCCAGCCCTGGGTACGCCGGGCGGCGAAGGGAGCGGGTATCAGCGGCCTGAACCCGAAGGCCCTGCTGCTTTTCCTGGCTCTCCTGCCGCAGTTCACCACCCGCGGCGCAGCCTGGCCTCTCGCAGCCCAGATCGCGTTGCTAGGCCTGGTGCACATTGCCAACTGCGCCGTCATCTACACCGGCGTGGGCACCACGGCACGGCGGGTACTGCGGACACGTCCTGCCGCCGCCAGAGCAGTGACCCGGTTCGCGGGAGCCGCGATGATCGCCATTGCCGCCCTGCTGCTAGCCGAGCGCCTGCTTAGCTAGCCCGCGAAGCCGTGCAAGAACAGCGACGTCACGTCCTCCGCAAGCTGGCCAGTGGAGTACTGCCCGTCCGGCCGGTGCCACCGGACGGACAGCCAGACCGCGTCACGGATCAGCCGGTAGAACACCCGCGGCGGGATGTCGTCGCGAAAGCTGCCGTCGGCCACGCCTGCGGCGATCACCTGCAGCCAGGCTTTCTGGATCTCGGCGGCCGCCGACTGGATATTGCTGAAGCCAGGCATCTCGCGCAGGTACTGCGCCTCGTTCTGGTAGATGGCCGTCGCATGCGGCTGCTCCTCGGCCACCTCAAGTGAGGTGACGACGAGGTCATGCAGGCAGTCGGCCGGGCCCTTGCCGCTCTCCAGCACTACCGCGTACCGCGCCATGATCGCGTCCAGGTACCTGGTCAGCACCTCGTCCACGATGGCGTCCTTGGACGGGAAATGGTGGTACAGACTGCCAGACAAGACGCCGACTGCGTCCGCGATGCCGCGCACGGTGGTCGCACGCAGTCCCTTGCGGGCGAACATCTCCGCGGCGGTGGAGAGGATCAGCTCACGTCGATCCTGGACTTCTGTCATCTCCAGACCCTCCGGCGCTAGGGTAAGCCGCGACCGCAGCGAAGTGCCGGCTCTGCCCGTTCCGTATCTTACGTGGCGGCCGACCAAACGCTTGCTTGCTCGTGCGGCCATCCTGCGGGCCAGCGGTCACAGCGCCGAGAGTGCACAGGCAATGCCCTGACCTGAACCCTTTACGAGGAACGCGGCACCGGAGTGACATGAGTTTCCGACCGGTCGTTCGGTGCGTTACGTTGTCCCAATGGCCCATAGTCCGGCCCGGGGCGTTCGTTCGGCCTCGCCCGCCGCGCCGCGTCGCGGGCGTCCAGGCTACGACCTGGAGTCGCTGCTCGCGGTGGCTGTCACAGTGTTCAACGAGCGGGGGTACGACGGGACCAGCATGGAGGACCTGTCGCGTCGGCTGGGCATCGCCAAGTCGTCGATCTACTACCACGTGGACAGCAAAGAAGACCTGCTGGCGATTGCACTGGACCGGGCGCTCGACGGCTTGTTCTCGGTGGCTGAGCAAGTCACTGCCGGCGGCGGGCCGGCCATCGAGCGGCTCGAGCGACTGGTCCGAGGAAGCGTGCAAGTGCTAGCCGACCGGCTGCCGTACGTCACTCTGCTGCTACGGGCGCGCGGTAATACCGCCACCGAGCGGCGGGCACTTGCCCGGCGCCGTGAGTTCGACCAGATCGTGGCCGAACTTGTCGCCGAGGCCGAGCGCGACGGCGATATCCGGCCGGACGTCGACCCGGCCATCACCGCCCGGCTGCTGTTCGGCCTCGTCAACTCGCTCGTCGAGTGGTACCGGCCGGGCCGGCGCCCGAGCCCGCCAACCACAGCCGTGGAGCTGGCGGACGCGGTATCCGCGGTGGCGTTCGACGGGCTGCGCATCCGGGGTTCCGCCGCCACTGCGCAGCCCGCCACTGCGCAGCCCGCCACCGGGCAGCCCGCCGCTGGAGAGCAGGACCGCGAAGTGAGGGCGGTACCACAGTGAACCTGAGGATCAGCAACGACCCCCGCCCGATCTTGCTCGTCGACGTCGACGGCGTGCTCAATCCATGGGAGGCCGAGACCTGCCCGGACGGGTTCGCCGAGTACGAGTTCTTCCCCGGTGAACGGGTGCTGCTGTCACCGGCCCACGGCGAGCTGCTGACGTCGCT
>DATMMA010000312.1:0-8459 GCA_035570295.1 Streptosporangiaceae bacterium | reverse complement strand
GGCCGCCCGTCCCGTACTCGATGTCGAAGCCGCCGGGCGTCTGCACGTAGAAGGAGACCATCAGGTCGTTTGCATGCCGGCCCAGGGTCGAGCTGATGGTCGCCTTGCGGCGGATGCACCGGTCCAGCGTGCGGCCCACGTCGTCCAGCGTTGCGACCTCGATCATCAAGTGCACGATGCCTGCGGCAGGGGTCATGGGGGCGAGCGCCAGGGAGTGATGGCGCGGGCAGCAACCCAGGAAGCGCATCCAGACCTGCTGACCAGGCTTGCCGAAGAACTCGCCCGGCATCCGCATCGAGTCTCTGAGCCGGAAGCCAAGCAGTTCGGTATAGAACGCCAGCGTCTGCTCGCCAGCCGCGGCTGGCAGCACGACATGCCCGAGACCCTGGTCGCCGGTGACGAAAACGTTTCCGTACGGGCTGATAGCCGGCCGGTTGTCTAGCGCGGCACCGCAGAAGATCTCCAGCGCGTTGCCGGACGGATCCTCGGTGTGCAGCAACTGCCCGACGCGCCGGTCGGCCAGGTCAGCGTCGTCGCCGTGCTTGACCGGCACGCCGGCCGTAGCCAGGGTCTCCGCCACCGCAGCCAGGGTGCGCTCGTCCGCGACTTCCCAGCCGACCGCTAGCAGCCGGTCCTGCTCGTCCGGCAGGATCACGAGGCGGGCCGGGAAGTCATCCATCCGGAGGTACACCGCGTCCGGATGGGGTCCCCGGCCCTCGGTCATGCCGAGTACCCGAGTGCCGAACTCGCGCCACGCGTCCGGGTCGGTCGCCGCGATCCGCAGGTAGCCCAGGGAGCTGATGAGACCGGTCATGCCGCACCGCCGGTCATGCCGCACCGCCGGCCAGGAACCGCAGCGAGAGTTCGTTGAACTCGTCGAACTTCTCCAGCTGGGCCCAGTGACCGCAGCCGCCGAAGACATGCAGCTGAGCGCGCCGCAGTTGCTTCAGCGCGATGAGCGCGCCGTCCAGCGGGTTGACCCGGTCCTCGCGTCCCCAGATCAGCAGCACCTCGTGCTTGACCCGGTGCGCTTCGCGCCAGAGCATGCCGTCCTCGGCGTGCTCGCCAAAGAACGAGCTGCCCATCGCGGCCATCCCGGCCAGCGCATCCGGCCGGCTAGCGACAGCGAACCGCTCATCGATCAGTTCGGCGGTGACCAGCCGCTGGTCGTGGACCATGATTTTGAGGAACGCCGCCATCTTCTCCCGGCTCGGGCCCGGTGGTGCGGCGAACTCCATCAGCCGCCGGACGCCTTCGGTCGGGTCCGGGGCCAGCACGTTGAGGGTGAGCCCGCCCGGTCCCATCAGCACCAGCCGTCCGACCCGGTCGGGGTAGTCAAGCGCGAACCGCAGCGCGGTGCCGCCGCCAAGTGAGTTGCCGACAGCGTGGGTCTTGGCGATTGCGAGTTCGTCCATCAGGCTAGCCAGCGCCGCTGCGGCCACCGTGAAGAAATGGCCGGTCGCGGGACGAGCGGCCGTCCCGCCGTAGCCGGGCAGGTCCATCATCACGACCCGGAAGCGCTTGGCGAACACCGGGAGATTGCGGCCGAAGTTACTCCAGGACGAGGCGCCCGGCCCGCCGCCGTGCAGGAACACGACAGAATCCGCGTCGCCCCGGCCGGTCCCGCCGGCCCCCGCTGGCGCGCTGCCCGAGTCGTAATAGCGGACTGGCAGCCCGCCAATCTCGGCGACGTGCCCAATCGAGTCGCCGTCAGGATCGCTCATGGAGTTCCTCCGTTGCGCGCGCCCGTGCGCCACACTTCATGCAAGCGGACAGTTACGGCGCCCGGTTTGCGGTGGTCTAGGGTGCACGGTTGCATGAAGTGTCGCTCAGAGCATCGCGTCAGCTGGGACCGGCAGGCCGAATTCGCCGCCACCGTACATCGACAACGCCCGCTCCGGATCGTTGATCGCGTGCACCCGGCCCGCGTGCGCGTCCCGCCAGAACCGCTGGATCGGCGTGCCGGTCTTCAGCGCCCGGCCGCCGGAGTTCTCGAACAACTGGTCCACCGCCCGGATCGAGAGCCCGGTGCCACGGACCTGGTCACGCCGGACGCGCAACCGCAGGTCGGTGGGAATCGGCCGTCCCGCCCGGGCGTGGCCCATCAACTCGGTCATGTTCCGCTCCAGCGCGCCCCACGCGTCGTCGATCTCCGCGGCCGCCTCAGCCACCCGCACTTGCGCGAACGGATCCTGCGCCGCCTTCTGACCGATGTAGGCGGCCCGGACGCGCTCCCTGGTGTACTCGACGTGCGCCTGGTACGCGCCGGTCGCCATTCCGATGATCGGGGCGGTGATCGAGTACGGGAATACCGAGCCGTACGGCAGCTTGTACAGCGGCGCGTGGTTGAGTTCCTGGCCCGGCACGACGAGCTTCGACACGTCGATGAAGCTGAGCGACCGGTACGCCGGCACGAAAGCCTTGCCGACGACGATGTCGTTGCTGCCAGTGCCGCGAAGCCCGACCGTGTCCCACACGTCCTCGATCGTGTAATCGGAAGCAGGGAGCAGGAACGTGCGGAAGTCGGTTGGCCGGTTGTCGGCGTCAGTGACGATCTGGCCCAGCAGGACCCAGCTGGCGTGATCGCAGCCTGACGAGAAGCTCCACCGGCCGCTGACCTGGTGCCCGCCGTCGACCGCGACCGCCTTCCCGGTCGGGGCATAGGACGATGAGATCCGGGTGGCCCCGTCGGTGCCCCACACATCCTGCTGCGCTTGCGCGGTGAACAAGCCAACATGCCACGGGTGCACGCCGAGCACTGAAGATACCCAGCCAGTGGACCCGCAGGCGCTCGCGATAAGGCGGACCGCGGTGTAAAAGGTCAGCGGATCGGCCTCCATGCCGCCGAAGCTCTTGGGCTGCAGAAGCCGGAAAAAGCCCGTTTCCTCCAGAGACTTGACGGACTCCGCGGGGACTACCCGGCCGTCCTCCGTCTCCTGCGCACGGTCGCGGAGTACCGGACGGAGCTCGCGGACGGCCTCGATGACCTCGCTTCCAAGGTTGTCAGTCAATCCGGCTCCCAGATGCTTCCGACCCCGCCCGACAATGTCCCTAGACTAGAACATGTTCTAGTCTAGAGGTAGCGGAGGCGGTCGAGCCGCCGGTCAGGCGTGCGGGTCAGCTGGGCTGGAGGACATATGAACGACCGGAACGGAGTGCGGAGCATCGACGCCGGTGCCCCGCCGAGCAGATTTGCCCGTGGCTGGCACTGTCTCGGCCTGGCCGCGCCGTTCCGCGACGGCAACCCGCATGCGGTCGAAGCGTTCGGCACCAAGCTCGTCGTATTCGCCGGCGAGTCCGGCGAGCTGAACGTCCTGGACGGGTACTGCCGGCACATGGGCGGAGACCTGAGCCGGGGAACGATCAAGGGCGATGCGATCGCGTGCCCGTTTCATGACTGGCGCTGGGGCGGTGATGGCAAGTGCGTCAAGATCCCGTATTCGCGCCGGGTGCCACCGACGGCACGCACCCGGTCCTGGCTGACGCTCGTGCAGAACCAGCAACTGTTCGTCTGGAACGACCCGGAAGGGAACCCGCCGCCGGCTGAGGTGACGATCCCGCGGATTGACGGCGCGTACTCCTCCGACTGGTCGAACTGGACCTGGGACTCGCTTACCGTCGACGCGAACTGCCGCGAGGTCGTCGACAACGTCGTGGACATGGCGCACTTCTTCTACATCCATTTCGCGTTCCCGACGTACTTCCGGAACGTATTCGAGGGCCACATCGCCACCCAGTACCTCAAGACCAGGTCGCGGCCGGATTATGAGCCGGACCCGCGCCAGGCCAGCGGGCCGGCGACGGAGATCGGGCTGGTTTCCGAGGCTGCCTACTACGGGCCCTCTTACATGATCGATTACCTGAACTACGACTACCACGGCGTGCCGATGGACGCCGTCCTGATCAACTGCCATTACCCGGTGACGCCGGAGCGGTTCGTGCTGCAGTGGGGCGTAATCGTGAAGAAGCTGCCCGGCCTGTCGCCGGAGCAGGCGGACAAGGTGGCGGCCAAGTTCGCTCGGTTCGTCGGGCTCGGGTTCCAGCAGGACGTAGACATCTGGACGCACAAGAGCCGGATCGACAACCCGCTGCTGTGCGCCGACGATGGCCCGGTGTACCAGCTGCGCCGCTGGTATGAGCAGTTCTACCTGGACTTGGCCGCGATACCGGCGGACATGGTCGCCCGGCACGAGTTCGAGGTGGACACCTCGCGCGCAGTGCAGGCATGGGAGGCCGAAGTCGCGGCGAACCTGGCCGCCCGGCAGCCAGTCGCCAGCGGCGTCGAAACGGGGGTCGCGGGAGCCGCGGGTATGGCCGCAGCGCCGGCGGCCGCTGGAACGCCAGGCGTGCCGGGAGCCGGCTCCGCATGACCGATGATGTCCGGCTGGCAGGCGACTGGCAGGCACTCCCGGGCGGAGCGGCGCGTCCGGACGACCGGCGGTCCCGCTACTGCCAGGTGCAATGCCGTGAATGCGGTGCCGCCGTGCTTGCCGCCAAGTTCAGCAGTCAGCACACCAGCGTGCAGTGGGACGCCGCGGCAGTGCGCCAGTGCACCGAGTTCGCCCGGCGGACTCTGGCCGGGGAGCCGACGCCGCTGATCGAGCGCTGTGATGCGATGCGCCGCAGTATCGAGGTCGCGGCGCTCGACGGCCGGCTACCGGTGTCATCCCCGTGGTGAGAGCAACGGGCTGAGAGCGACATGGCCGAACGCGACAGCGACGAAGCGATCGCACCGGACCGGCAGTGACCGCAGGCGCCGACCGGATCTTCCATCAGCTGCGGGTGCAGGCCGTGATGCCGGAGACCGAGGAGGCCTGCTCGCTGGTTTTCGAGGTGCCGCCTGAGCTCGCCGCTACGTTCGCGTATGAGCCGGGCCAGTTCCTCACTCTGCGGATTCCCAGCGACCGGGATGGCTCTGTGGCGCGGTGCTACTCGCTGTGCAGTTCTCCGCTTACTGGCGATCCGCTCACCGTCACTGTGAAGCAGACGCCGGGTGGTTATGCCTCGCGCTGGATCGCCGCGAATGTGAGGCCAGGAACGGTGCTCGATGTGCTGCCGCCGGCCGGCATGTTCGTGCCGTCCTCGCTGGACGATGACTACCTGCTGCTGGCAGCCGGAAGCGGCATTACGCCGGTGATGTCGATACTCAAGTCCGTGCTTGCCGCGGGTAGCGGCCGGGTCGTCCTGGTGTACGCCAACCGGGATGAGCGGTCGGTGATCTTCGGCCCGGCGCTGAAAGAACTGGCAGCTAACGCGGGTTCGCGGTTGCTGGTCGTGCACTGGCTCGATGTGCTGCAGGGCTTGCCGTCCGGACCGCAGCTCGTGCCGCTGATCCGGCCCTTCCGTGGTTGCCACATATACGCGAGCGGTCCAGATCCGTTCCTCGCGGCCGTACGGGAGGCGGCAAGCACGGTCGGTGTGCCGCCGCGCGCCGTCCGGGTAGAGCGGTTCCTGTCTTTGCAGCACAACCCGTTCGACGCGGCCCCGCCCGTGGCCGCCGGGGTGGCGGCGACACTTGAAGTGACCCTCGACGGCGAAACGAGGAGTCTGCCGTGGCCGGCCGGCACCCGGATGCTCGACGTGCTGATCGATGCCGAGCTAGATCCGCCGTTCTCCTGCCGGGACGGCATCTGCGGAGCGTGCGCTTGCCAGCTGACCGGCGGGAAGGTGGAGATGGCTAATAACGAGGTGCTGGACGATGCCGACCTCGCCGATGGCTACATCCTCGCCTGTCAATCGGTCGCGCTGACTCCCGAGGTCAGCGTCAGCTACGAGTAGATCTGAGGTGGCAATCAGGACAGGCCGAGCTTGCCGGACAGGCGGCCGAGGTAGCCGATAACTTCGTCCTCCGCCCGGTCCGGCATTCCGAACGCGACGTCGGTGACGCCGATCTCATGCCAGTGGCTGAACAGCTCGGGTTCTGGCTTGCCGGCCAGCACCGTGATCCGTGGTGAGCCGTCCCGCCCGCTCTCCCGCCATGTCTTGCGCAGCAACGCTGCCTTCACATCCAGGTCCTGCTCTCCCGGCGTGGTTATCCAGCCGTCCGCCGATCCCGCGATCCAGCTGAATGTCCGCTCGGTCCCGCCCGCGCCCACCATTACCGGGATCGTCTGCTGAGCCGGCTTGGGCCACGCCCAGGAGGCGCCGAAACTGATGAACTCGCCGTCGTAGCTGGCCTCGTCCTGCGACCACAGCGCTTTCATGGCCGCCAGGTACTCCCGCAGCACGGTTCGCCGCCGTCCCGTCGGAACGCCGTGATCGGCCAGTTCGTCGGTGTTCCAGCCGAAGCCGATGCCGAGCTCGACGCGTCCGCCGGACAGGTAGTCGAGCGAAGCAATCGTCTTGGCGAGCGTGATCGGGTCGTGCTCGGCCGGCAGCGCGACGGCGGTGCCCAGCCTGATGACTGAGGTGACGGCGGCTGCCATGGACAGGGATACCCACGGGTCGAGCGTCCGCAGGTACCGGTCGTCGGGTAGCTCACGCGTTCCGGTTCGCGGATGTAGCGCATCCCGCCGGGCCGGGATGTGGGTGTGCTCGGGCACGTAGAAGCAATCGAAGCCGGCAGCCTCGGCCGCCTGAGCCGCGCTGGCAGGGGTGATGCCGCGATCGCTGGTGAAGAGCACTACGCCGTAGCGCAAGGGAACCTTCACTCGCTCACCTCAATCTGCGGGGGCGTGCTGACGCTAGCTCGCGCTGACTCCGCGATCAAGGAGCGCCGAGCAAGCATTGCGACGCACCAGTCAGTGAACGTCACCGCTTGTGGCGTCACGCCGGGGGACGAGCAGCACGCGTTCCCCGCTCGAACGCTCTCCTGATCGTGGTGTTCACGTAGCCGTGGTTCTCGGTGATGTCCTGCCAGCCGAAGTGCACGACCTCGTATCCGGCGTCGCGCAGTTGCCTGTCGCGGTCGAGCTGCTTGACGGCCCTGGACGGATCGCCGTACTTCATCCGGCCGTCAACTTCGGCCACGGTCCGGAACTGCCGCCACAGAAAATCGACCCGGCCGACGACTTCGGCCCCGCCAACCCAGACCTGCAACTCCGGTGGCGGGAGCCCGCAATCCCGGAACACCACGCGCGCCAAGGACTCAAGCACGGACTCGCTGAGCCCGTCGGCAAAAGACACGACCTCGGTGGCGCGCCGGGTCCAGTGCCATCGCGGGCACTCGGCGAGGACGGCCTGGAGTTCTGCTGTAGTGACGAGTTTGCGGTGCAGGGCTGAGTCCGCAGTCGCCACGCCCGCCCGGAACTCCAGAGTCCGAGCCAGGTCAACGACGGTTCTTGCAACGGTGGTGACAGGCATGCCGTAGATCACTGTCACATGCTGGGCTGGCAGATCCGCCGAGTGGACGAACACGCCTGGTCGCCCGGAGCGGTTGTGGCCTGGCGGTCTGGTCATTGTCATGAGCCGATCCGGCCGGCTGAGCAAGTCGATGTCGTGGATCACGGCAGCAGTCTCGTGACTGGCCGCGGCGCCTGGTCCCACTGCCAGCAGCTCGGCCGCTGCCTTGAGCAGCTGATCACCGTCACGCTGGCTCAGCACCTGTCTGGCCATTTCGGCGGGCGCATAGACGCCATACCGCACCCTGACGAGTGTCCCCTTTCGGGTCAGCTTCCCGATCTCGGCCGCGCTCTTCCCGGCTGCCTTGAGCTCGGCCGTGGTCCTGATACCGGCTAACCGCCAGTCCGGCCGCGAAGTCTCCGCTGTCACGACCTCAGGATTGCCGCCGCTGCTGACACTTCATGGAGTCAGCAAGGACTCTTCATGGAAGAGTGCACATTTCGCGGCCGTTATGTCCGGGTATGCGGGTAACGGATCCATGAAGTGTCGCCGCTGTCCGGTCAGCCGGCCAGAACTGGAACGTGTTCTACTATGATCGCATGACAGCCGAAGAGCCGGTGTTCGACTTCGTGGTCGCGGGAAGCGGAGCGGCCGGCATGACGGCGGCACTTACTGCCGCAGCCAATGGCCTCAGTGTCCTCGTCATCGAAAAGACGGAATTCTTCGGCGGCTCCACGGCCCGCTCCGGCGGCGGTGTCTGGGTGCCCCGGAACTCGGTGCTGCGCAAGGCTGGCATACACGACACAGCCGAATTGGCAAGCGCTTACCTGGCGCACGTGGCCTCCGAGTCAGTGCCGGCCGGTCTGCGAGGGGCGTTTCTCGAGCACGGTCCGGCGATGCTCGACCTCGTCCTGGCAAACACCATGCTGGGCTTCGACTGGGTGCCGAACTACTCGGATTACTACCCGGAGGCGCCTGGCGGACGGCCCGGCGGCCGGTCGATTGAGCCCAGGCTGCTGGACGCCCGTGTCCTCGGTCCGGAGCTGGCCAGCCTGCGGCCGCCGTACTTGCCTGCGCCCGCCCACATCACTGTCACTCAGGCCAATTACCGCTGGATGAGCCTGGGTACCAGCCATCCGCGTGCGATCACGACCACGGCCAGGGTGACCGGCCGGATG
>DATMMA010000311.1:0-16316 GCA_035570295.1 Streptosporangiaceae bacterium | reverse complement strand
CAGTTGATCGCTGGCCGACGCCGAGCAGTACACGATCCCGCAGCAAATCGTCACCGCCCGTACCGCTCACCACGCCTTTTCACCCAGTACGTGCATTCCGGCGTCCCGCTATCGCATGATTTGAGGCTTCTGCGACTAACGTTCTGGGTAAAAGACGCGGTAGCGGCAAGTCAGCAGCAGTTCGCGGCGATCATTTGTCCCGTACAGGCGATTAGTCCGTTTGAGTGACCTTCGACAAACCCCTCGGCTGGTCCGGGTTGATGCCGAGCCGCCGCGCCAGCGCCTCCGTCAGCAGCTGGCCGGGAACGATGAGCCCGATAGGCGCCAGCCACTCCGGCAGCGCCGGCCCGGCGACCGCGGCCGTGCACGCCGACGCCAGCGCGTCGCCGCCACCGATGCCGAACGCGTCAGCTCCCGCTCCGGTCACCCGCCGGGCTAGGTCCACGCTGCCGGCCAGGGTCGGGCCCGAGTCGGCCGCGACCACGATGGCAGGCGTCTCCGCGTCGACCACGGCGATCGGGCCGTGCAGCAGATCCGCATACGACAGGCCCATGGCGTGCAAGTAACACGCTTCCTTCAGCTTGATCGCGAGCTCGAGGGCAGCCGCATAGGCCATGCCGCGCCCGGACACCACCACGCCCGGTACCTTGGCGAGCTTGGCCACGATGGGTTCCAGGTCAGCCGGGCTGGCCAGCAACTCCGACACCGCATCCGGCACTGCCCGCAACTGCCCGGCATCCAGCATCGCGCCGAGGCCGAGACCGAGCACGGCCAGCGCGGCGAGCTGACAGGTGAACGTCTTGGTCGCGGGCACCGCCTGCTCAACCCCGGCTTGCGTCACGAACGCGACCTCTGCGGCCTCCGCCAGCGGCGACCCGGAACCACCGTTGGTGATCGCCATCGTCCGGGCGCCGCAGTCCTTCGCCCAGATCAGCGTCTCGACGATCTCTTCGGTCCGCCCGGACTGAGACAGCGCGACGGCAAGAACCCCGGATAGATCAATTCGCGCCTTATAAGTCGTCGCAATCGACGGCGCAGCCAGCGAGGTCAGCCGGCCCGCATGCGCCTGGATCAGGTAGCTCCCGTACACGGCGGCGTTGTCGGAGGTCCCGCGTGCGATGAACAGCACGGCACGGGTCTGTTCAGCCAGTGCGGCCACCTCGTCGCGGCGAGGCAGTAGCGCGTCAATCGTTGCCCTGAGCGCCTCAGGCTGCTGGCAGATTTCCTGACGCATCAGCGACGAGCCGCCCGCACTGTGAGCTTGCATGGGATCGGGGTCCCTTCTCATGTCTCCCTCACGCGGGCACAGCAGCCAGCGTGCCAGCGGCACCATCGGTATAAACCAGGCGCCCGGCTATCCAGGTCGCCCGGGTCCGCAGCTCCGGGCTGAGCCAGACCAGATCTGCCGCCGCACCGGACCGCAGCCGACCGAGGTCGGGCCGGCCGATCAAGTCTGCCGGGATCCGGGTCGCGGCGGCAACCGCCGCGGGCAGCGAGAGGCCGCACCGCACCGCGTTAGCAACAGCGCGGTCCATCCGGAGTGCTGACCCGGCTATGGTGCCATCACCACGAACCGGCGGCGCGCCGTCACCGGGCGGCAGCGTGATCATTTCACCGCCCAGCAGGTACTCACCGGGGGGCATGCCGGCTGCCGCCACCGCATCGGTGACCAGCGCGATCCGGCCCGGTGCCGCCCGGAAGGCCAGTCCGCACACCGCCTGCGCCACATGGTGCAGATCAACGATCAGGCCGCTCGTCAGCCGTTCGTCCGTAAGGGCCTGGCCAACGACGCCCGGCTCCCGGTGTCCGAGCGGCCGTTGCGCGTTGAACAGGTGCGTCACCATTCGGGCACCCCGCTCGGCCGCCGCCGCAACCTGCGCAGCGGTCGCGTCGCTGTGGCCCACGCTGACCAGAACGCCGGCGGCCGAGAGTTGCTCGATGGCCGGGAGCGCACCTGCCAGTTCCGGCGCGATCGTGACCAGCCGGAGCGCCCCACGGCCGGCCTCGCTAAGCTCCGCGACCGCGCTCGGGGTGGGGTCAGTGATCCATTTCTCATTGTGCGCGCCGCGCCTCGCTGGCGCGATGAACGGCCCTTCTGCGTGCACGCCAAGCACCCGTGCGCCGGTGGCGGGCAGGTCCGGCATGAACGTGGCCGCGGTCCGCAGCGCCTCGGCGAGGCTGCTGACTGGCGCGGTAATCATCGTCGGCAGGCAGGCAGTCGTCCCCGTCTCCGGCAGCCGGGCCGTCACCCGCGCCCACGATGCCGGGTCGGCGACCTGGAACTCGACGCCGTAATAGCCGTTGACCTGCAGGTCGATGAAACCCGGCAGCAGGTATCCGTCCGCGAGCGTGACATCGGCGGGACGCATCCCGGTACCGACGGCGCTGATCACGCCGCCAGTTATCTCGACAAACCCCGGGCCGGGAACGTGGTCGGCCCTGGGGTCGGCCCTGGTCTCGGCCGTCAGAAGGTGCTCGGCGGCAATCAGCATCACAGCTGGCGGCTCAGGGGCTGGCCGGGCTGAGCGCGCCGCGACCGCCAGCCGATGAAGGCCCCTGGCGCCGCGAGCCGCGCGCAGGCGCGGTCTCGCCGAACGGCTGCTGTTCGAGCGCGTAGCGCAGGAAGGCGCGCATCTCCGCCGCGACGATCTCAGGGCGCTCCATCATCGCGACGTGCCCGATCCTCGGCAGCACGACGGCGCGGCAGTTGCGGAACGTGCGCGCCGCCCGGCCGGCCATTGCCGGGTTCACCAGGCGGTCATGACTGCCGTGGATGAGCAGCGTCGGCGCCGTCACCTTGGCTGCGTCTTGCCAGAGCGAAGCCGGTCCGGGCCGGGTGTACTCGGCTACCAGCGCCCTGGTCGAGCCGAGCAGCGCATCGACTGAATAGCTGAGGCGGTCGCGGCGGGTTACTTCGGCGATCGCCTCAGCCCGGCGCTCAGGAAGCAGCCGACTCGGGTCCGCGTACAGCTCACCGATCGAGGTATCGGTCCGCTTCTCCGGCGTCATCGTCCGCATCTTTCCGAGCAACCAGGGGCCAACCCCCGGCATGGCCACGACAGCCAATCGAGCCGGCAACAGCCGTGGTCGCAGATCGGGCAGCGCGGGTGAGATCAGCGTTAGCGTCCGGACCAGGTCAGGACGGCGTGCCGCGACCCGGGTACTGATCGCTCCGCCCAGCGAGTTGCCGATCAGGTGCACTGGCGCGTTGGCCCGCTCTTCGATCAGTGAGATGACCGCCGCGGCCCGGGCTGCGACCGAATAGTCGCCGTCGGCGGGCGGCGGTGAGTACCCGAACCCCGGCAGATCGAGTGCGTCGCAGGCCATCGGCGGTCCGGCGGCCGCACCCTGGCTGAGGAGGCTCATCAAGTCAGTCCAGTTCAGCGCTGAGCCGCCGAGGCCGTGCACGAGCACGGCTGGCTCGGCGCCGGGCGACGCTGGCGTGCTGCGCACGAAAACGTCGCCGAAGCTGAGGTGGGCCAGTTCACCTGGCCATGGCTGGATTGGCGCGGCCGCTCCGGGCATTCCCCGCACTGGGGTCATCCCGCTAGCGACCGTCTCACCAGGCCCGATCGGGTTAGTCATAAGCGAATATGGTACCCGCCGGTAGCCGAATTCGGCTCCGAGCGGCCGCGCCCTTTCGGCCGGCACCGGCTGCGCAGCAGGCCCGTGACAAGCCACGCCGACAGCCCTACCGTCGAGGCCGCGGCTGCGACCAGTCCACTCCTGGCACCGGCAGCGTCAGCGAAGAACCCTGCATCTGGGTTCATAAGGCCGCAGTCAAGCGCTGGAAGGCGAAATCTCGAGTCAGCTGCCCGAAATGCTCGTTACGCTCTGGTGAATCTTCCGACGGCGAGGCCAGTCAGCTGGCGCGCCGTGACCGCCGCTGGGCAGCCTTGGCCTCGTCGGCGGAGCCCTCGCTGGCTCGGCTCGATCCCGCCTTGGCTGCACTCGGAGTCTTCGTCCCCGATTTGCCGGATGCGCTGGTTTTACCGGCAGCGCTCTTCCCGTCGGCACTCGCCTTCCCGCCCGCGGCCGCCTTCGCCGCAGCAGTCTTGGCGGCTCCGGACTTCGTTCCGCTCGGCCTGGCCGCGCCGGCGCTGGCCTTGGCCGCAGCTCCCTTAACCGCAGCGGGCCGACGGGGCGCAGGCACCTCCTCCGCCTCGTCGGCGGCGTCCGGCACTGCTCCCAGCTTGCCACCCTTGGCCGCCGCGAGGCTGGCGCGCAGTGCGTCAGCCAGGCTCGTCGTGTCGCCGGCCGGAGCCTCGACCTCGGGCTGGACAATCTCCCGGCCCTCGGTCTTGGCTGCGACAAGTTCCTGCAGAGCTTCCCGGTAGCTGTCGTGAAACTCGTCCGGATCGAAGTCCACCGTCATCGACTCGATCAGCGAACTTGCCATGCGCAGTTCCTGCGGCCGGACCTCGACGTCATCGCTCAGAAACCCGAACGCGGGATCCCGGATCTCGTCGGGCCACAGCAGCGTCTCTAGCACCAGAACCCCGTCTCTCGCCCGGACGACCGCCAGCGACTCACGCTGCCGTAGCGCGACCTGGGCTATGGCGACCTTGCCGGACTGCTCAAGCGCGTCGCGGAGCAGGCAGTAAGCGCGCGCGCCGGTCGCCTCTGGCTCCACGTAGTAGCTTCGGTTGAGCAGGATCGGGTCGAGCTGTTCGATCGGGCAAAATTGCACTACCTCGATGTTCTTGGTCGTCGGCAGCGGCAGTTCGGCCATGTCCTCCTCGGTGAGGATGACCATTTCGCCGCCGGGCAGCTCGTATCCCTTGGCGATGTCCTCGTAGGGCACTTCCTGCTCGTCGATCGTGCAGAACCGGCGGAACCTGATCCGGCCGCCGTCCTCCCGGTGGACTTGCCTGAAGGCGATGTCCTTCGTCTCGGTCGCCGCATAGAGCTTCACCGGGATCATGACCAGACCGAAGGAGACGGCCCCCTTCCACATGCTCCGCATGGCATCTCCCTACCCCGCGCTGGATCGGCTACTAATTCTGACGTTGACCGAGCGCGAATGTCAGTCCCCTGCCGGGTACTGATACAACCAGTGTTGTCCGCATTACACTATTCGGCAATATGTTCGACTGCCCAATTTCTACCGGAGGCGCGGTAATGAGCGATATGAGCCTCGAGGCACCTGACGCCGATGCGGCAGAGCAAGACACGGACGCGCTGCCAGCGGATAATGGCTCGGACGAGCTCGGTGACCGGCCGGAGCCGCCGCTGGAGGCCAACGAGGCGGACAGCGCTGAGCAGGCCAAGACGGTTTCCGTTGACGACGACGAATATCGCTGACCGGGCTGACGGCTTACTCGGTCGTAGGATGCGTACTAAGGGACGTGCGCATGACCGCAACCACAGGCAGCAGTTATCCGGAGCCACCATTGACCGTAACGCAACAGGCCAAGGCGGGCAGTACGCGACTGCCACGCCCTGCGCGCAGGCTGCAGTTGCTGGGCGCAGCCCGTGACGTCTTTGTCGCTCAGGGATACCACGCGGCGGCGATGGACGAGATCGCGGAGCGCGCCGGGGTCAGCAAGCCCGTTCTGTACCAGCACTTCCCTGGCAAGCTGGAGCTCTACCTCGCCCTTCTGGACGAAAGTGCCGAACAACTAGTCCGCATCATGAGCGATGCCCTGTCGTCGACGACGGACAACAGCCAGCGCGTTCCGGCCACGTTCAAGGCGTTCTACGACTTCGTGTCGGGTACTGGTGAGGCGTTCCGGCTGGTATTCGAGTCTGACCTGAGCAATGAGCCGGCCGTCAGGGAGAAGCTGGAGCGGACCATGCACGACTGCGCCAACATGGTCAGCCAGTTCATCCGCGCGGACGCTGGCGTGAGCGATGGCGAAGCGCACCTGCTTGGCATGGCCCTGGTAGGCATGGCTCAAGTGAGCGCCCGGTACTGGCTCAGCACGGATCAAGAGATCCCGAAGGACGCGGCAGAGCAATTGATCGCGCGGCTGGCCTGGCGGGGTATCAGCGACTGGCCTATGACGAGCTGACATCCCAGCGTTGCCCGGCCGAATTCGGCGGCGGGCTAGCCTCGGAGTGCGGAAGGGAGAGCGGTGGAGGTCAAGATCGGGATACAGTCCGCGCCACGCGAGCTCATTGTCGAAACTGAGTCGGACGCAGACGACATCGAGGCCGCGTTGAAGGCCGCCATTGCCGACAGCGGCGTGCTGGCAGTGGCGACCGCCAAAGGCGGCAGGGTGCTGGTGCCAGCCGACAAGATCGCCTATCTGGAGTTTGGTGAAACGCAGGCACGCCGGGTCGGATTCAGCAACCTGTAGCCGCTCACCCGCGTGCTCATCCCGGTGGGGCCGACGCAGTATTAGAAGCTAATCGGCAAGGCCCAGGGCAGCCATCCGCGCCGCGTGCGCATCGGTCAGCCGGGCGAACATCCGGCCAATGTCGCCGAGCTGGCTGTTAGCCTCACCAGCCAGCATCCGGGCCAGCGGCTCTCGCTCCGCCGCGACGCGCTGCGCCTGGCCGAGCGCTTCGCCGATCAGCCGCCGGGCCCATAGCGCGAGCCTGCCGGCCACCCTCGGATCAGCCACGATCGCCTCCCGGACCCTGGCAATCACGAACTCAGCGTGCCCGGTGTCGCCGAGCACTACCAGCACGAGATCCCTCGTGCCGGAGTCAAGGACCTGAGCGATGGTGCGATAGAAGTCCGCCGCGATGCCATCACCGACATACGCCTTGACCAGGCTCTCCAGCCAATCCGACGGAGCGGTCCTGGCGTGGAAGTCGTCCACGGCTTCCACGAACGGCTGCATAGCATCCTTGGGATCGGCCGACATCTCCTCGAGGCGGCTGCGCAGCAGCTGGAAATGCCCGAACTCCGCCACTGCCACCTCAGCGAGCGCCGTCTTGCTGGAGAGCGAGTCGGCCAGGGCGGCGTCGTCGGCGAGGCGGAAGAATGCCGTCAGCGAGGCATAAGCGAGCAATCCCAGCAAGTCGACTACGCCGTCGGCAGTCGTCGCCCCCGCGCTTGGGCCGCCGGTGCCTTGGTCGCCGGTGCCTGGGTCGCCCGTGCTTCGGTCGCTCACTAGCGCAGCCTAACAACAACTAGCGGGCCCGCCCGCCGAGCGTCGCACAAGTTCACGAGCTCAGTGTTGCTACACTGCAACCAGGTCCGCATCAGGAATGCGGATTCCCCCGACCGCGTTGTAGAAACTGTCAGGCGCATTGACCGCTAGGGCGCTTGTGCCCAGCCGGTGAACGCGCCGCTCCCTCTCCGCGAGCTTGCGGCTGAAGCTATGAGTTGGCGCGGCCGCCCGGTGGCGAGGTCAGATGCCCGCCCGAGGCAAGTAGCGCCTGGTCACGCATGCCAGGCTACCGAGGGCCACTACTGGAGGCGTTAGCCCTGAGTACCTGTACTACGAGAATGGACGACAACCCAGGCGCCGAGCAGTTGGACGCGGACCTGGCCGGAACCGCGAAGACGTTCCGTGACTTCGGCATCGCTGAGCCCATCTGCGCTGCTCTGGAAGCTGAGGGAATCACTACTGCGTTCCCCATCCAGGCCCTTACCTTGCCGATCGCGCTCGATGGCCATGACGTCATCGGTCAGGCACGGACCGGCACGGGCAAGACCTTCGCATTCGGCATCCCCATCCTGGAGCGGCTCGGCGAGGCCGCACGCGAGCCCGCTGCCCCGCGTGCGCTCGTCGTCCTCCCGACGCGCGAGCTGGCCATACAGGTTGGCGATGACCTGCGAGTTGCGGGAGCGCGGATCGGCGCCAGCATCGTGACTCTTTATGGCGGCCGTGCTTACGAACCCCAGATCGACGCGCTGGCCAACGTCGACGTCGCCGTTGGCACCCCCGGCCGGCTGCTAGACCTTGCGCGGCAGGGTCATCTGAAGCTTGGCAGGGTCCGCCAGCTGGTTCTCGACGAAGCCGACAAGATGCTGGACCTCGGCTTCCTTCCCGATGTCGAGCGCATCCTCCAGCTCACCCCCCCGACCAGGCAGACCATGTTGTTCTCTGCCACAATGCCGGGCGAGATCGTGACGCTAGCCCGGCGACACCTGAGCCGGCCTATGCACATCAGGGCCGAACAGCACGACGAGCCGGCCCACGTGCCGAGCACTGAGCAGCATGTACTCCGTGCGCACCAGATGGACAAGATCGAGGTACTCGCACGGGTGCTGCAGGCCGAAGGGCGTGGCCTGACCATCGTGTTCAGTCGCACTAAGCGGTCTGCCGACCAAGTCGCCGCTACGCTGACCGCCAAGGGCTTCGCGGCTGCCGCGATCCACGGCGACCTTGGCCAGAGCCAGCGGGAGCGAGCCTTGCGGGCGTTCCGGTCCGGCAAGGTCGATGTGCTGGTCGCGACGGAGGTCGCCGCACGTGGCCTGGATGTCGAAGACGTGACGCACGTGGTCAACTACGAGTGCCCCGAAGACGAGAAGGCCTACCTGCACCGAATCGGCCGGACGGGACGGGCCGGGCGCGAGGGCGTGGCCGTCACGTTCGTGGACTGGAACGACCTGCACCGGTGGAAGACCATCAATGACGCGCTGCACTTGGACTTCCCCGACCCGCTCGAGACATACTCGACCTCTGAGCATCTGTACACCATGCTGCGCATCCCGGCGGGCGCGACCGGCGTTCTGCCCCGCGGCCAGCGGGCCAGGCTGGGCCTCGACGCCGAGTTGCTCGAGGACATCGGCGAGACCGGCAAGACCCGTTCCCGCGGTGCAAGCGGCCAGCCGCGTAGCAGCGGTGTGGCAGGACAGGACGGGCGCGCGGGGACAGCCGGGCCGCGTGAGGGGGGCCAGCGCAAGCCGCGCAGCCGACGCCGCACCCGTAGTGGCCGGCCGGTCGATGCGTCCGATAGCGGGCCGGGTGACAGCGGCGCGCCCCTCGATGCCGTCGGCGTGAGCAGCCTGAGCGTCGATAAGCCGGGCCCCGATGGCGAATCAGCCGGGGCGTCCGAACTGGCCGGCAGCCAGGCCCGCAGGCGACGTCGGCGGCGGCCGGCGGGCAGCAAGTCCGGCCCGGCGTCTGCAGAGCCGACATCGACAGCCCAGTCATCCGTGGGTCAGACGGCCGTCGGCTCGGCTGAGTAACGACCGCTCACCGGACTGGCTGCCTCTCCAATAATGGCCATGACCAGCGGTCTTCCCGTCGGTGATAACTGACAGTCACCCGGATGTGACCTGCTAGCAGGGTAGTCCGGGTCGTCCGGGAGATAATCTTTTCAGAGAACCCTGCGTTATTTGCCTGTTATATTTCGGTCAGTTCTCGGTAGGCTGCCACCCCGTGAGCACCATCAGGTCCCTGCAGTTGCCGGAGGGCGTGCGGTCAGGAACGCTGGCTACCGCTCGCGGCATGTTCGCAATCCTTGAGGCACAGCCCGCGCGCGGGGTCCCGCACCGTAGGCCGGCTCTGCTCGTCCACGGCTACACCGGCAGCAAGGAAAACTTCCTGCCGATCCTGGAGCCACTTGCCGCGGCCGGGCGAACGGTCGTGGCGGTCGACCTCCGCGGGCAGTACCAGAGCCCGCACGCGCCAGGCCGGGCCGGATACGCAGCCGAGGCGATGGCTGCAGACGTGCTGGCTCTCGCCGATGCGATGCCGCGCGAAGGCGGCGGCGGGGTGCACCTGGTCGGCCACTCCATGGGCGGCCTGATAGTGCGCGATGCAGTGCTGCAACGGGCGGCCGGATTCCTGTCGCTGACTCTGCTCGGCTCTGGGCCCGGCGCGATCGGCGGCGAGCGGGCTGCAGCCCTGCACGAAGTGCTCGCTCTGCTGGACCCGACTGACGGCGAGGCGCCTGACGACGTGGAGCAGCTTCGCGCGCTGGTGCGGATTGCCTGGCACGATCAGCACGAACCACAGGCCAGGGCGGAGGGCGCCGACGAGCACATCGTTGCATTCCTGCGGGAACGAGCGCTGAGGACCTGCCCGATTAGCCTCATCGTGCTCGCCAGATACCTGATCAGCTGCCCGGACCGGACCAGTGAGCTGGCCGAGATGGTCAAGCGCGGGCTGCCCGCCATGGTGGTGTACGGCGAGAACGACGACGCGTGGCCACCGGCCGTCCAGGACCTGATGGCCCGGCAGCTCGGCGCCGAGCGCACCTGCATCCCGGGCGCGGCACACTCGCCTGCGATCGACGCGCCGGTCACGACGGCCAGCTCGCTGACTCAGTTCTGGAACGCGGCCGAACGCCGCCAGCCGACTGTGCACGCGTGCGGCCGCGACCGGCATCAGGCAGCCGCAGGGAAGGCCGCCAGCCCATCCTGACCCGCTGGATCGGCCCTGACGCTGACCGGGGACGGCCACTAAGCGGCCTCAGCTGATATCGCCGGTTCTCAGGCGACCCCAGCAGCCGCCACGCCGGCCGCATCGTCGTCACCAGCAGCCAGCCCGAGGCCATCCCAAGGCCGACGCCCGGGTGACGCGAGGCTGCCCTCCCGGCAATGGGCGCGGAAGTCACACCAGCCGCAGCCAGGCCCCGGCCGCGGCGCAAACACCTCGTCTGCCGGCGGGCCGCCGATTGCTGCGGCCTTGTACCGCTCGTCCGCCGCTCCGCACTCGGCCGCGATGTCCTCCGCACGGCCGAGTTGCCTGGCCAATGACTCCGGCGTGTGCTCCCAGGCCAGCACGCTGGCCGTGGGCAAGTGGTGCAGCTCCACCCTGGTGCACGGGCGCCTCAGCACGCGGCTCGCCGCCAGCGCGTACAGAGCGAGCGCCAGTGAGGTACGGGCGTCATCAACAGTCAGGCGGTGACGGCCTGTCTTGTAATCGACCACAACCAGGTCGCCTGGGCCCTGGCTGGGCTGCCTCCGGTCGTCCAGCCGGTCGATCCGGCCCGATACCGCGATCAGGTCCGTCCGCGTGGCCACTGTTCGCTCGACGCCAGCAGGCTCAGCCTTGGGGTCGAGCTCCGCCACGTAAGCCTCGACTAGCTCCCGGCTCCGCTGCCGGTGCGCGTCCGACTGCGCGGCATCGGCGAAGCCGTCGGACAGCCAGCCGCGGTCCAGCAGATCGCCCGCGGCGACCACCGTCCTCTCCCGCTGCGGCAGCCGCCACCATCCGGCCAGGGCATTGTGGACGCTTGCCCCGAGGCTGTTGTGGGCCCATGGCGGCCCCTTTGGCGGCGCCGGGCGGTCCAGGTAGCTCATCTTGTACCGGCGCGGGCAGTCCAGCCACGTGTTCAGCCTGGTGGGCGTGCAGGCATAAAGCCGTCGCGGCATCCCCTCGAAGCCGAGCTGTTCCACCTGTCCATCCTCGCCAGTCCGCGGAGCAATGCCAGCCAGGCGCGCTGTGCAGGCCGCAACCGCCGTGCAGGCCGCAAGCGCTGTGCCAGCCGAACCCAACAGTGCCAGCCGAACCCAACAGCGCCAGCCGAACCCAACAGCGCCAGCCGAACCCACAGTGCCAGCTCGGCGCCGGGCAGACCAGGACGTATCCGGCAGACCAGGCGCGCGAGCAGCGAGGCTGGCTGCTACTCGGTATCTTCCCGGACGGTACTGACAATCTGGTCCTGGCCGGCCGACACCCAGCCGTTGAATCGCTTTTCGGCGTCCGCAACGGTGAACTCGCCGCCATGACCGGGCAGCAGCCGCGTCTCCGACGGCAGGGTCAGCACCTGAGCGCCGATCGCATCGAGCTGCCGGCCCCAGTTCGGGAAGCCGTCCTCGTGAGGGACCGGGCCGTCCTCGCTCACAACATCCCCGGCGAATGCCGCTTCGAGCTCCTCGGAATACAGCAGAACCGATCCCCGGCTGTGCCCCGGGGCGTGCAGCACCTCGAGCGTGATGTCCGCGACCTCGAACCTGCCGCCGTCTTCCATCTCGATCTCAGGATCCTCGTCGTGCGACTCGCGCCAGGCCTGGCGGTCGGCCGGGTGCAGCGCGACGGGAGCCTCGTCGCGTTCGGCGACCGCCCGCGCGGCTGCGGCATGCCCGGCATGGCCGTGCGTGCAGATAACCGCGACGATCTCCCGCTCACCTACAGCAGCAAGCACAGCGGCCGCATCATCGCCCGGGTCGATCACGATGACCTCCTCGTCGTCCCCGACGATCCAGGTGTTGGCGGTGCCCTTCACTGCGTCGATCCGAGCGTCCTGACTGCTCATCAATACCGCTGCCTTCCATCGTTACGGCCGCCCCGCGGCCTGGACGGGCCTTAGCTAGTCCCGCAGAACGATAGTCCGCGTACCAGGCGGCCGGCTCACGTCCCGGTTACGGGCCTGGCGCCGGTGGCCTGGCCGACTAGCGCCTCGTATCCGCCCTCCGGTGCGACCTCGGTGCCGATCCGGAAGCCGGTCAGCGCACCGTGGTCGTCACTGCCACCCGAGGGCGCGAGTCCCAGGGACTGCGCGAGTTCGCCCAGCAACTGACGTTCCCGGTGGTCTTGCTGGGGATGGTTGATCTCGATGCCGGTCAGGCCCGCTGCGGCCAGGTCAGTGATGACCTCATCGGGAATCTGCCAGCCGCGCTCCGCGCCACGCGGGTGCGCCAGCACGGTGACCCCGCCGGCCGCACGAACCAGCCCGATAGCGTTTACCGGGTCTAGTGCGTACCGCGCGACGTGAGCGGGGCCGCCGGGGCCGATCCATTGGTCTGTGAATGCCTCATCCACGGTCGACACGACACCGATCTCGATCATCGCGCGCGCGATGTGCGGCCTGCCCACCACGCCACCGCCGGCGATCTCGCTAACCTGCTCCCAGGTCACTGGCACGCCATGCGCGGCCAGCTTGTCGACCATGGCGCGAGCCCGGTGCAGCCTGCTCTCCCGGATCTCCGCCAGCTCTCCGGCCAGTTCGTCGTTCTCCGGGTCAAACAAGTACGCCAGCATGTGGACACTGTGGCCCTCCACCCGGCATGAGATCTCAGTGCCCGGCAGCAGCGTCAGACCGGGTGGCAGTGCGCCGGATGCCTCGCGCTGACCGCCTATCGTGTCGTGGTCGGTAAGCGCGATCACATCGAGGCCGGCCTCGGCGGCGCGGCGGATGACGACCGCTGGCGGCTCGGTGCCGTCAGAAACGCTGCTATGAGTGTGCAGGTCGGCGCGCACCCTAGCGACACTAGCCGGGAAGCTGCGGCGAGCGCGCGCCGAACGGAAGGTCTAGTTCCTGGCCGGGGTCGCGCAGGTCGCGAAGCTTCATCGGCTCCACCATCAGCATTCCCGCGGTGTCCGGCCACAGTACGACCCAGAGCCAGGTACCGCTTACCTCGCCGGCAAATGCGGCCCTGCCAGGGGTCTGCACGTTCCAGAGCGGGAACTCGTGATTCGCGAACTCCACCTCTGCGGCAGGCGGGCCAGTCGTGAACTGGATGCCCGGGTCCCGGCCGCCGAGGCCGGCGAACCTGGCCCCGAGCCCGATGCCCGGTTCCTCCGAGATGAGCATCATCTCAGCGGCGCCGCCGACCGGATTAGGCCCGGACAGAGCTACTGAGCAGCCGCGGGTACCAGTGCGCTCGTCACCGGCGACCGCGAATCCGGTAACCAGCCAGCCTGCAGGCAGCGGCCACGGCACCCAGACCGGAACGTGCGCATCTCGCAGAGCACCCTCCAGGCCCTCCGGGGACGGGCTGAGCGACGAACGCAGCGGATGCACCTCGCCATGTTGCTCACAGTGGTATGCGCTGGACCAAATGCTCGGTTCGCGCACTGCACTGTCGCAGCGCGGGCAAGTGAGTGCGGGTCTCATCTCACACAGCGTTATCCCCCGGATCGCCTGCGTCAAATATCTAGCACCAGGTAATCTCCCCTGGCCGGACATAATGGACGGGTGGCAAAGTCCTGCGATCATGCGCCCGAACCCGGCTCGTCAGCCCGGCTGCAGTGCGTGGGAGCCGTAATCAAGGATGGGGCCGGGCGACTGCTGATGATCTTGCGAGGCCACGAGCCGGGCAAGGGTCTATGGTCGATTCCGGGCGGCAGGATCGAGCCCGGTGAGACTGACGAGCAGGCCGTAGTCAGGGAAGTGCGGGAGGAGACCGGACTCACCGTAACCTGCGGCCGACTGCTGGGTGCCGCCGAGCTGCCGGGCAGCGACGGAGCCGTCATCGAGGTCAGGGACTACCTAGCGGCGCTGCCACCGGGCACCGCCACGGCGGTCGCCCAGGCGGGCGACGATGCGGCAGCTGCGCGCTGGGTGAGCGAGGCCGACGCCGACGCGATGGAAGCACGCCGCGAACTCACCCCGGGGCTTCTGGCCGCACTGCGATCCTGGACCTGACGGCAATCCCGGATCAGGCCACCCCGATGGCTGACAAGACCGCGGCCCGGGCGGCGATCGCCGAGCCCCGCGCCCCGGCCATGTCCCGATCAGGCACTAGAGCGATCGCCGACGCCTGCGCTTGCTCCTCGCGCAGCAGCGTATGCGCGCGCACTCGGGCCAGGAACCAGTCACGGAACTTCGGCGACGCCTCCACCACGCCGCCGCCGAGCAGGTAGACGTGCGGGTCAGTGAAGTTTGCCGCGATCGTGAACAGCCTGCCGATTGCCATCGCCTGCTGTTCGAAGATCTCAAGCGCAAGCGGATCGCCCTTCTCGCCGAACTCGCGCACGCGCTTGGCGGCGACGCTAACTGGCTCGGCGGCCAGTTCATGACCTGGAAACTGAGTCAGCCAGTAGGGCAGCAGGCTCTTCTCGATGGCGGTCAGCGACGCGACGCTCTCAGCGTCGCCCGGCAGCCCGCAATTACAGGTCGGCATGGGCTGGCCAGGCGCCAGCAGCCCGTCCATCGGCAGCCAGATGTGCCCGAGCTCGCCAGCCATCCCGGCGGCACCGCGGATGACCTGGCCCGCCTCGACCACCCCGCCGCCAAGGCCAGTACCCACGATCACCGACACTGACGAGCGAAGTTCAGCCAGTTCGGGCCCGAAGTGCTCGTGATGGGCGTACAACGCGGCCGCGTTCGCGTCGTTGTTGAACACCACCGGGAGCCCGAGGCGGACCTCAAGCGCGTGCCGGACGTCGAAGCCGCGCCATTCTGCCGCGGCGAAGTTGGTCGCACCCATGGAACAGATCACGCCCTCGGCCGTTACTGGCCCAGGTGTGTCGAGCCCGACGGCCCGAACCGCGTCGCGCGTGATCCCGGTCTGATCCAGCACGTCGGCCAGTGACCGGGCGAGTGCCTCGACGGCCTTGTCCGGTCCCTCGCGGACGCAGCTTGGCGACTCGGCCATCTCCGACACGAGAAAGCGGCCACCCGAGTCAAGCACAGTTGCGTTGATCGTGGTCCCGCCACTGTCGAGCCCGGCCACCACCCACCGGTTCGAATCCAGCATCAGCTCGCCTCCTGCCGCGTCCGCTGCGACATAGCTTGTCAGCTTTGGCCACTAGGTCGCCACCGTGAGCGGGTGCACGTTGATCCCGGCGATCACGTCGACGGCAGGGCAGGCCCGGATCTCCCCGCGTCAGGCGTGATCAGCCAGTATCGCTCAGTCTGGGGCTACTCCGGCGGCTCGAACCGGCGGGTCCTGGCCAGTCCCGCAGCCCGCCCGCGGACCGCAACGACCAGGGCGAGCTTCCTTGAGGCTTCATCGATCATCTCGCCGTCGAGCATCGCGGCCCCGCGCCGCAGCACCGTCGTGTAGTACTCATACGCCTCGATCAGCAGCTCAGCCCGGTCGTAGCCGGCCTGCGACGGAGAGAACTCAGCATTCACCACGTCAACCTGACCCGGATGCAGCACCCACTTGCCGTCAAAGCCAATCGCCGCCGCGCTGGCCGCACTGGCGGCTAGCCCGGCGGTGTCCCTGATTGCCGCGAACGGCCCGTCGATCGCCTGCAGCCCGTGCGCTCTGGCGGCTACCAGGATCCGCAAGTGCGCGTAGTGGAACGCATCGCCTGCGGCATACCCAGCAGGCTGCGCGCCGACAGTCAGCGAGCGCATGCCCAGGCTGGCCATGAAGTCAGCCGGGCCGAACACCAGCGCCTCAAGCCGCGGCGAAGCTGCCGCTATCGCGTCGACTGCTACCAGGCCCGCCGCGTCCTCGATCTGCGCCTCGATCGCGATCCGGCCCGCTGCCAGTCCGGTGGCCTGCTCGATCTGGCTGAGAAGCAGGTCCAGCCAGCCCACATCCAGCGGGCCTGTCACCTTGGGCAGCACGATCGCGTCGAGCCACTCGCCCGCCTGCTCGACGATGTCGACAACGTCGCGGTAGGCCCAGCCGGTCCGGACGTCGTTCACCCGGACGGCCCTTATCTTGCTGCCCCAGCCACCGTCGCGGAGCGCCTGCACGACCGCCGCGCGGCTCCGCTCCTTTTCCGCAGCCGCGACCGCGTCCTCAAGGTCGAGGAAGACCTCGTCGACAGCCAGTTCGCGGG
>DATMMA010000310.1:0-14666 GCA_035570295.1 Streptosporangiaceae bacterium | reverse complement strand
ACGACGATTCCGCCACTGGCGGCCCGGACGTGTCCCGGCGCATTTACCCGATGGTCGCGACCGTGAGCGCGGACGGCTACCGGCGAATGACCGACGACGAAGCGGCCGGGTACGCGGAGGCCGTCGTCGCCGAGCGGATGCAGGAACCCGACGGCCCGCCCGCGCCGCTAAGGTCGGCCGCGTCCTGATGCCTGGCAGGTCTCTGCTGATCCGATGACCCCCTGATAACCCACTCGAGTAAGGAAGCGCCCGCGGTGTCGATGCCGTTCTACGTGTCACCTGAGCAGGTGATGAAGGACAAGGCGGATTACGCGCGCAAGCGCATCGCGCAGATCCGCAGCGGCGTCGTGATCGATTGCGAAGCCGGCATCTTGTTCGTCGCGCCGAACCCGTCCCGGGCGCTGCGCAAGTTCAGTGAGATGTACGACCGGATCGCGTTCGCGGCGGTCGGACGCTACAACGAGTTTGAGAGCCTGCGCAAGGCGGGCGTGCGGTACGCGGACATGACCGGCTTCCAGTACGACCGGCAGGATGTCAACGCCCGCGGTCTGGCGAACTGGTACGGGCAGCTGCTCGGCTCGCTGTTCACCGACAGCAACAAGCCGTACGAGGTGGAGATCGTCGTCGCGGAGGTCGGCATCACTGCCGATGCTGACGAGATCTACCGGATCACCTTCGAGGGCTCGGTCGCCGACGAGCACGGCTTCGTCGTGATGGGCGGGCAGGCCGACAAGGTCGCGGCCGTCCTCAAGGAGCGGTACGCGGCGGGCATGTCGCTGACCGCGGCGATGACCCTGGCGATTGCCGCGCTTGGCGGACAGGGCGACGGCGCCAACGCCGAGCCGGTGACGGCCAGCCAGCTGGAAGTCGCGCTTTTGGAGCGGAGCCGGACACACCGGGCATTCCGCCGTCTTACTGGCGCCCGGCTGGACGCGTTGCTCGCGGAATCCATGCCTAAGGCAGCGACGACCACCGGAGAAACAACCGGCACGGAGCCAGCCGGAGCGGAGCAAAACGGGCGAGAGTCAGGCAGTGCGGGGCCCGGCAGTGGCCCGCCGGACGGGGCCGGCGAGCCGGGCAACGGCAGCAACGGCTCGGGCAGCTAGGCACAGTACCCGGATCGGGCATCATGACAGGCTTCCCGGTGTTGGTAGCGTCAGGGCAGGGAACGCACTATTGCGGCCTAATGAACCTGGCAGGAGGACAGCGTGACAGCCGATCTGGCCACTATTACCGGTATTGATGCCCCCACGGGGCTGCTGATTGGCGGGCAGTGGTCTGCAGGGCGGGCAGGGACGCTGCCTGTCATCAACCCGGCAACCGAGGAACCGGTCACCGAGGTTGCCGACGCCAGTCCTGAGGACGCGCTGGACGCGGTTGCTGCCGCGGCCGCCGCGCTGCCGGGTTGGGCTGCCCGGCCGCCGCGGGAGCGCGCTGAGTGCCTGCGCCGTGCCTATGAGCTGATGATCGCCCGGTCTGAGCAGCTGGCCAGGTTGATGGTCGTGGAGAACGGCAAGGCGCTGCGCGACGCGCGCGGCGAGATCATCTACGCGGCTGAGTTCTTCCGCTGGTACGCGGAGGAGGCCGTCCGGATCGACGGATCGCTCTCGGTGGCGCCGTCCGGCGCCAACCGGATCATGGTGGCTCGCCAGCCGGTCGGGGTCAGTTACCTGATCACGCCGTGGAACTTCCCGGCCGCGATGGCCACCCGCAAGATCGGGCCTGCGCTCGCAGCGGGCTGCACTGTGCTGCTTAAGCCCGCCAAGGAGACCCCGCTGACGGCGCTGGCCGTGGCTGAGCTGCTCGCCGAAGCGGGCGTTCCCGAAGGTGTGGTGAACGTTCTGCCGACCGCGAAGCCCGGCCCGATGACCGAAGCGGTGCTGGCCGACCCGCGAGTGCGCAAGCTGTCGTTCACTGGGTCGACCGAGGTGGGCCGGATGCTGCTCAAGCAAGCCGCCGACTACGTCATGAACTGCTCGATGGAACTCGGCGGCAACGCTCCCTTCCTGGTGCTCGAGGACGCGGATATCGACGCCGCGGTGAGCGGCGCGGTGCTGGCCAAGATGCGCAACGGGGGCGAGGCGTGCACCGCCGCCAACCGGTTCTACGTGCACGAGAAGGTCGCTGCGGAGTTCTCGGCCAGGCTCGCGGGCAAGCTCGCGGCGCTGACCGTTGGTCCGGGCCTCGACGACGGCGTGGACCTCGGGCCGCTGGTGAACGCCGACACCAGGGACAAGGTCGCAGGCCTGGTCGACTCCGCGACGGGTGATGGGGCGACAGTGCTGACCGGCGGTCACGCACCGGACCGGGTCGGCTACTACTACGCGCCGACCGTGCTCGACAACGTGCCGGCTGGAGCTGGCATCCTCGGCGAGGAGATCTTCGGGCCGGTCGCCCCGATCGTGCGATTCACCGACGAAGCCGAGGCGATCGCGCTGGCCAACAACACCGAGTACGGGCTCGTCTCCTACGTGTACTCCGGTGACCTCCGCCGGGCGCTGCGCGTGGCGGAGAGGCTCGATGCGGGAATGGTCGGGATCAACCGGGGCGTGGTGTCCGACCCGGCGGCGCCGTTCGGCGGCGTGAAGCAGTCCGGCCTCGGCCGCGAAGGCGCGCACGACGGGCTGCTTGAGTACACCGAGACTAAGTACATCGCGGTCGACTGGTAGCGGGAGATTGATGGACCGGCGAATATTCGGGCTGGAGAACGAGTACGGCGTCACCTGCACGTTCCGTGGCCAGCGTCGGCTGTCCCCGGACGAGGTGGCCAGGTACCTGTTTCGCCGGGTGGTCTCGTGGGGCCGCAGCAGCAACGTGTTCCTGCGGAACGGGGCCCGGCTCTACCTTGACGTCGGCAGCCACCCCGAGTACGCGACGCCGGAGTGCGACAACCTGACCGACCTGGTCACGCACGACAAGGCGGGCGAGCGCATCCTGGAGGGCCTGCTCGTCGATGCGGACACAAGGCTGCGCGAGGAAGGCATCGCGGGCGACATCTACCTGTTCAAGAACAACACCGATTCGGCTGGCAACTCCTACGGGTGCCATGAGAACTACCTGGTCGGGCGGCACGGCGAGTTCGGCCGGCTGGCGGACGTGCTGATTCCGTTCCTGGTGACGAGGCAGATCATCTGCGGTGCGGGCAAGGTGCTGCAGACCCCGAGAGGCGCGGTGTACTGCGTTAGCCAGCGAGCCGAGCACATCTGGGAGGGCGTGTCCTCGGCGACGACGAGGTCCAGGCCCATCATCAACACCAGAGACGAGCCGCATGCCGATGCCGAGCGCTTCAGGCGGTTGCACGTGATCGTCGGCGACTCGAACATGAGCGAGACCACGATGCTGCTCAAGGTCGGTGCTACCGACCTGGTGCTGCGAATGGTGGAGGCCGGCATCGTTATGCGTGACCTGACGCTGGAGAACCCGATCAGGGCGATCAGGGACGTCAGCCACGACATGACCGGGCGGCGGCGGGTGCGGCTGGCAAACGGCCGCGAGGTCAGCGCGCTAGACATCCAGCAGGAATACCTGGCCAAGGCACAGGATTTCATCGCACGCAAAGGCGCTGACCCGGTCACCAGCCGGGTGATCGAACTCTGGGAGCGAACGCTGCGCGCGGTCGAGACCGGCGATCTGGGCCTGGTGGCCAGGGAAATCGACTGGGTTACCAAGCTGCAGCTGATCGAGCGCTACCGGGCCAAGCATGACCTGCCGCTCGCCTCCCCCCGGGTCGCGCAGCTTGACCTGGCCTACCACGACGTGCATCGCGGCCGTGGCCTGTATTACCTGCTGCAGAAGCGCGGCGCGGTCGAGCGGGCATGCCGGGACCTGGACATCTTCGCCGCCAAGTCCATTCCGCCGCAGACCACCCGGGCCCGGTTGCGGGGCGAGTTCATCCGGCGGGCGCAGGAGCGACGGCGTGACTTCACCGTCGACTGGGTGCACCTGAAGCTCAATGACCAGGCGCAGCGGACCGTGCTGTGCAAGGACCCGTTCCGCTCGGCCGATGAGCGGGTCGAGAAGCTCATCGCCGGCATGTAGCAGCGCCTGGCCCTTTGACCGGCGCGGCGGCTGGCCCTGAATGGCAAGCATTTTGTCAAGTGTTCGTAACCGGCTGGTCATCGATGCTGACGCAAGGCAGGCGGCTGAGGGCGGTAGGCTGACTCGTCTTCACAAACCCAACGCTGAGGAATCATATGCGCCGCATTGCCGCAGCACTGCTGGTCCCGGTCGCCGCCGCTATTGCACTGGCGGGGTGCGGGTCGTCGTCACCGGGATCGCCCGCCGCCGCCAACTCGAACGCCGCCGTCAAGGTGACCGGCTCGTTTGACAAGCAGCCCTCGGTTTCGATCCCGGCCAAGAAGGCCAGCGCCAACCTGGTGATCCAGACGCCGATCAAGGGCACCGGCGCAGTGCTGACGCCCGGCGATAACGAGCTGGCCAACATCGCGGTCTACAAATGGTCCGGGACCAAGCACACCTTGCTCGACAGCACCTTCGCTTCCGGACCGCAGATGATCCCGTCGCAGATGGGACTCCCCGGCCTGACCACGGCGCTGAAGACCGCGCACCTCGGCAGCCGCATCGTCGCGGTGCTACCGCCCAAATTCGGCTACGGGAAAAACGGCCAGTCGCAGCTGCAGGTCACCGGCACGGACACGCTGGTGTGGGTGATCGACCTGATCCAGCAGTTCTCGGCGGGGCAGGCGGCCAGCGGCACGCAGGTATCCAACGGCGGCGGCCAGCTGCCGACCGTCACCGCGAAGCCGGGCCAGGCGCCGGTCATCGCGATGCCGAAGAATTCGCCGCCAGCCAAGTTGTCGGTCACCACGCTGATCAAGGGCTCCGGCCCCAAGCTGACCAACGGCGACACGGTGGTCGCCGAGTACGTCGGCTCGATCTGGCGGACTGGCAAGGTCTTCAGCAGCACCTGGCCGACGTCGACCCAGCCGAACGGAATCCCGTTCAGCTTCAAGCTCGGTGGCGGCGTCATCAAGGGCTGGAACGAAGCGCTGGCGGGCGTCCCGGTGGGCAGCAGGGTGATGCTCGCTATTCCGCCGAGCCTTGGCTACGGCAAGCAGGGCCAGCCGAGCGCCGGTATCAAGAGCAACGACACCCTGGTGTTCGTCATCGACGTGCTCGCCGCCCAGCCAGCCGCCTAGTTCCAGCGCTCGAACGGCTCGGTGAGCTCGGCGCCTGCCAGGAAGGCGGGCAGTAGCGCCGGCAGCCGGCCGGGGTAGAAGCGCTCGGAACTGGCCAGCAGGTCCGGTACGTCCCACCACCGGGCTTCGACGTACTCCTCGAGCTCGTCCGGCGTGCGGCCGCCATCGATGATTGCCGGCCGGTCTGCGTCCAGCTGCACCGGCACGACCACCTCGTGCTGCAGCCGCCTGACTCCGCGCGCTGTCCAGGTAGACGTCCGCCGCCAGCGCGGCGGGCCTACCTGGGCCGGGCTGACCAGCAGGCCAGTCTCCTCGGCTAGCTCCCGCACCGCGGTCTGCTGATAGGTCTCGCCCGGCTCAATGCCGCCGCCTGGCAGTTCCCACCAGTGCTGGCTGCTGCGCGACTCCAGCTGCGCGCGGAAGAGCAGGACCCGGCCGCCCGCGTCCTGCAGGACAACCCGCACGCACGAGCGCACCAAGTCGTAGCTGAGGTCCTGATCGACGGCCGGCTCGCTCGCCTGGCCCGGTTCCCCGGCCTGGCCCGGCCGGGCGCTGAGCGAAGCTGCGTGCCGGCCTGCCGCCGCCGCGGCGAGAAAGTAGGCCAGGTCCGCTTCCAGGCCGCGGCCCATAGTGGACAGCCTGACCGGACAGTCCCGCAGCACGTCGTGCAGGCCGGCGACGCTGACGCGGACCAGGTTATGCCTGGCAGCCAGGGGCTCCGCTTCAGCCAGTACCCGACCTCCGAACTCGCCGCCGAGGTCGGGTACCACGACGTCGGCAGCTGCCAGTGCGACCCGGCCGTAGCAGGTCATGCTGTGGTGGGAGATGCCGCGGTGCCGCTCGCGCGGGTCGGCGTCGCTGATCCGGAGCGAGCCCACCGGTCTGCCGTTCAGCACGGCGGCCGCGTTCACCGCCTCGCCAGCCGCCACGCCGGAGAAACCCCAGCGGGTGCCGGTGCCGAGGTTACCCGGGCCCTGGGTCACTACCGCGAGCTCGGCGCCTAGCACGTGCCGGGCCGCAAGCAGGCCGCTGTGCAGGCTGACCGCTTCCAGGTCGCCGCCGAAAGCCTGGCCAACGGATACCGTGCCAGCCAGCCAGCCAGCCTTGGCGAGCGCCGCGGCCGAGCGGGAGAACCAGGCAGGCAGCGCACCGGAGTCCAGCATGACGTAAGCGATCCGTGGCGAGGGCCCGGCGCGCCCCGCCCGGTAACCGGCCAGGATTGCAGGCAGCGCCGAGTGCAGGTCGGCGACGACGACCGGCAGGCCGGCCAGGTCGTCTGCTTCGCGGAGCACGTCGTGAAAGGCCGAGCCCTGCTCGTCGGCGCCAGGCACGCAGGCCTGCAGCGGGGTGTACCTGGCCTTGATCAGGTGCCCCGGCCCGGCCAGGTCGGGCGGCAGCCGGTCCGGGATGGCCACGACCAGCGCGTATCCGCCAGTACCTAGGCCAAGGTCCAGAGCGCTGGTATTGAGCAGGACCCGGTCACCTAGCTCTGGCTGGCCGGTGAGCCGCGGGTAGGCGAGAGCCGGCACAGCCTGGCCCGCGACCGTCACGCTGAGCTCCTGAGCGCCGGGCCACGACCGGCCGAGCGCGGAAACTTCGCCACTACGCCACCTGATCACTCCGGCAGGGTAGCGTCGGTGGCGAGAAGGGATAGGGATGTCGAGGCGGAAGACGGAGCGGCTGCTGAGCCTGGTGGTCTGCCTGCTGTCCGCGCGCAGGTACCTGACTGCCACCCAGATCCGGGAGGCCGTACCCGGATACCCAGAGTCCTTCGACGCGTTCAAGCGGATGTTCGAACGAGACAAGGACGAGCTACGCGAGCTCGGCATTCCCCTGGAAACCGGGACGAACGCGCCGGGCGACGAAGAATATGGCTACCGGATCTCGCGGCAGGCCTACGAGTTGCCCGAGATCACGCTGGAAGCGGACGAGGTGGCCGTGCTGGGCCTGGCCGCCAGGGTCTGGCGCCGGGCCGAGCTGGCCGGAGCAGCTGAAGGCGCCCTGCTCAAGCTGCGAGCGGCAGGGATCGAGGCCGAAGATCTCAGCCAGCCCGGTATTGAGCCGCGCGTCCGCACGCCCGAAGCAGCCTTCGGGCCGCTCTGGGAGGCCGTCAGGGACCGGCGGCCGGTCTCGTTCAGCTACCGGGCCGCGGGTCGCAGTACCGCGCAGCTGCGCAGGCTGGAGCCATGGGGGGTGGTCAATCGCCGCGGCCGCTGGTATGTCGCGGGCCGGGATCTCGATCGCGACGCCGAGCGGGTGTTCCGGCTCAGCCGGATCGACGGCCAGGTGGCGTTCACCGGGCCGGCCGGCTCGGTTGTGGTTCCGCCCGGCACCGACGTGCGGGCAGCCGTCCGGGACTGGGACCAGGAGCAGCCCGTGGCCCGCACCTGCAGGCTGCGGATCCGCGCTGGCGCCGGCTACGGCCTGCGCAGGCACGCGATCAGCATTCAGCCGGACCAGGAGTCCGGCTGGGACGAGGCCGAGCTCAACTTCGCCGACACCGGGTGGTGGAGCGAGCACGTAGCGTCTTTTGGTGCCGATGTCGTCGTGCTGGAGCCCAGCGACCTGCGCGACGCCGTGATCAGGCAGCTGAAGGGGGTGCTGGCGTGACCGCGGACGCAGCTGCGCGCGCGCCCGTTCCTGACCGCAGGGGGCCGGACAGGAGCGGGCCGGTCAGCGGCAGCCCGGTCAGAGGCACAGTCGGGACGGCGACCGAGCGCCTGCAGCGGCTGCTTGCCCTGGTGCCGTACGTGATGAGCCGCAATGCGGTCGGGATGGCGGAGACTGCGGCCGCGTTCGGCGTTACCGAGCGCGAACTGGTGGACGACCTCAACCTGCTGTGGTGCGTCGAGCTCCGGTCGCCGGATCCGTACTGCCCCATCGACCTTTCTTATGAGGGCGGTGAGATCGTCGTCAGCGAGGCTGAGGCGATCGGCAGGCCGCTGCGGCTTGGCGTGGACGAGGCCTGCGCGCTGCTGATCGCGCTGCGGATGCTGGCTGACCTCAAGCTGCCGAGCATTAGTGACGGCTCGGCGCTGAGCCGGACGATCGCGAAGCTCGAGTCGGCAGCCGGCAGTGCTGCCGGACCGAGCGCACAGGTCGCAGTCCACTCCGACGGCTCGGTCCAGTCGGCAGCCGCCGTGGTCACCGATGCGCTCAATCGTGGCAAACGGCTCCATATTTCCTATTACGTTCCCGGCCGGGACGAGGCGACCGAGCGGGACGTGGACCCGATGCGGCTACTGGCGGTGGAGGGCCGCAGTTACCTCGAAGGCTGGTGCCGCCGGGCGGACGATGTGCGGCTGTTCCGCCTGGACCGGATTCTGGGCATTGAGATCCTCGACGTGGCCTGCGATGTGCCTGCGAGCGCCGAGCACGTTGATGTGGACCACGGGCTGTTCCGGCCGTCGCCGCAGGACGTGCTGGTGGAGTTCGAGCTGTCCCCGGCGGGGCGCTGGGTGGCTGAGTACTACCCGTGCGAGCTGGTAGAGGAGCTCGCCGAGGGCCGGCTGCGGATCCGGCTGCGTACGCCCGACACCCAGTGGGTTCGCAGGCTGGCCCTGCGGCTGGGCGAGGACGGCCGCGTGGTCGCGCCGCCTGAGCTCGCTAGCCAGGTGATCACCGACGCCATGGCAGCGCTTGATCACTATGCGTGACTGACGTCACCGCGCACGACCGGGCAGACTGAAATCTGGTGTTAACGAACCGGATACCGGCCTGCTGCCTGGCGGATACGTCTAGCCGCTTGCATAGATCTCGCGTGTAGACTCCGGGTATCAATTCGAGGAGCACGGGCTCCGCGGAATGGGGACTGACATGGGCGATGCACTTGCTCCGTGGCACATCATCATCCTGGTGGTCGTGCTCGTGCTGCTGTTCGGCGCCAGGCGGCTACCCGGAGCGGCCAAGTCGCTCGGCGAGTCGATGCACATCTTCAAGAGGTCGGTCCAGGGCCTGCACCCGGACGACCAGGACAGCGCGGCGAACCCGGCGAGCCAGAACTCCGTGGCGCAGCCCATATCCGCGACTCCTTTCCAGGCCCCCGCGCCGATTTCCGCGCCCGACCAGACCGCTCAGCAGGTGGCTGACCTGCAGCGCCAGGTAGCCGACCTGCAGCGCCAGAACGTCGGCTCCAACGGCGGACCGGTCTCCGAGGCACAGCCGACTCAGCCGTTCTAACTGCCCGCTGACATGGCAGTGGCAGACGACGGGTCGAGCCCGGACCTGGGGCTGACGAGGCGCACCAACCCAGACGCCCGGATGCCGCTGATGGAGCACATCCGGGAGCTTCGCAACCGGGTCATCAAGATCGCACTAGCCGTGACGGCGGGCTCGATCGCCGGCTGGCTCATTTACAACCCGGTCTGGGACTTCATCAAGCGCCCGTACTGCAAGGCCCAGATCTCCTCGCCGGTGGCCAGCGCCCTGGCCAAGTCGGCCGGGGCACTCAGCCCGCACTGTCAGCTGTACGTCACCGGAGTGTTCGACCCGCTGGTCCTGCGGCTGCAGATCTCCATTGCCGTCGGCGTCATCATCTCCTCGCCGATCTGGCTCTATCAGATCTGGGCGTTCATCGCGCCGGGCCTGTTCCGGCGCGAGCGCCGGTGGGCGTATTACTTCGTCGGCGCGGCGCTGCCGTTGTTCGCCATCGGCGCGACGATCGCCTACTTCGCGATGACCAGAGGGCTCGAGTTCCTGCTGCACCTGGTGCCGGCCGACACAACCGCGCTGATCACCATCAACACCTACCTCAGCTATGCCGGCGCCATGCTGGCGATCTTCGGCATCGCGTTCGAGCTGCCGCTGGTGTTCGTGCTGCTGAACCTGGCCGGTGTACTGACGCACGCCCGATTCCGCAAGTGGCGCCGGATGATCATCTTCCTGGTGTTCGCGTTCGCGGCCATCTTCACCCCCAGCCCGGACCCGCTCAGCATGCTGGCGCTAGCCGTGCCATGCGTGGTCCTGGTCGAGGCGTCCGAGGTATTCGCGTGGGCCAATGACCGCCGCCGGGCCCGGAATGGCAACCTCGAGTTCCCCGGCCTGACCGACGAGGAAGTGGCCCAGTACGGCTTGGACAAGCCACTCGGCGAAGAGACCCGCGCGCCCCGCTAGCTCTCGGCAGGCGGCGCGCCGGGCCGAGCTAGTCCGGCGGCAGCACATTTCACGGCCGCGGTACTTCCTGCTGCCCGTTTATTCCTGTATAGGCGTATGTCAACCGTGATAAGTGGAGTGGCTGCGTCACAAAAGTGGCATAACCAGCGCCGCCGACGGCGCGCGATCAGCTGGCCGTGACAGCTCAGGCGACCGGCCAGCGTGCACCAGCCAAGCCATATCCGCCTAGTCTTGGGCCATGAGCTCCCCGGCTAGTCAGCGTGGTGAGGCAATTGACCGGCCGGGACTGGCTGCGTTCCGGCAGCTTTATGACTTTGATTTTGACGATTTCCAGGTAGCTGCCTGTGACGCGCTCGAGGGCGGCCACGGCGTGCTGGTCGCCGCGCCGACCGGGTCGGGGAAGACGGTGGTGGGGGAGTTCGCCGTCCACCTGGCGATGGCCAGCGGCCGCAAGTGCTTCTACACCACGCCCATCAAGGCGCTGTCGAATCAGAAGTACGGTGACCTGGTCAGCCGGTACTCCGCCGCCAACGTCGGCCTGCTGACCGGCGACAACAGCATCAACGGCGAGGCGCCCGTTGTGGTCATGACCACCGAGGTGCTGCGGAACATGCTGTACGCCGGCTCGCTCACGCTGGGCGGCCTCGGCTACGTCGTGCTCGATGAGGTGCATTACCTGGCTGACCGGCTGCGCGGCGCGGTGTGGGAGGAAGTGATCATCCAGCTGCCCGAGTCGGTGCAGGTGGTGGCCTTGTCGGCCACCGTGAGCAATGCCGAGGAGTTCGGCGACTGGCTGGAGCAGGTGCGCGGCGGCACGACGGTGATCGTGGACGAGACCAGGCCGGTGCCGCTGTGGCAGCACATGCTAGCTGGCCGTCGACTATATGACCTATTTACCAGGAACGGCGCAGTTAATCCTGAGCTGCGTCGCCTGGCGCAGCGCGATCTTGGTGCCGCCCAGAACGGGAACCGCCGGCCCGGTCGTGGGTCCGGTACCAGCCGGTCAGGTACCAGCCGGGCCCTGGCCGGCCGGGCGGGCTACCGTCCGGTCAGGTATCGGGCGCCGAGCAGGCCGGAGGTGATCGAGCGGCTGGATGCCGAAGGGCTGCTGCCGGCGATCACGTTCATCTTCAGCCGTGCGGGCTGCGACGCGGCTGTACAGCAGTGCCTGGCCGCCGGGCTGCGGCTGACGACCCCGGAGGAGTCGGCTGAGATCGCCAAGGTGGTCGCGGCCAGGACGGAGGGCCTGGCCGAGGCCGACCGGGCCGTGCTCGGCTACGCGGACTGGCTCACCGGGCTCCGGCACGGGATCGCGGCGCATCACGCCGGGCTGCTGCCGACGTTCAAGGAGGTCGTGGAGGAGCTATTCGCGGCCGGACTGATCCGCGCGGTGTTCGCGACCGAGACGCTCGCGCTCGGCATCAATATGCCGGCCAGGACGGTCGTGGTCGAGAAGCTGGACAAGTGGAACGGCGAGCATCACGCTGACCTGACCGCGGGCGAGTACACCCAGCTCACCGGGCGGGCCGGACGCCGGGGCATCGACGTGGAAGGGCACGCCGTCGTGCTGTGGAAGCCGAGCGTTGACCCGCTCGCCGTCGCGGGCCTCGCCGGCACCCGGACCTACCCACTGATATCCAGCTTCCGGCCGACCTACAACATGGCCGTCAACCTGGTCTCCCAGGTCGGCCGGGCGCGTGCGGCACGGCTGCTGGAGTCCTCGTTCGCGCAGTTCCAGGCCGACCGCGGAGTGGTCGGGCTGGCACGGCAGGCGACAAAGCTGCGCGAGCAGATCGCCGCCCTGGCGGTGAATTGCGAGCGCGGCGACATCGTGAGTTATGACCAGATCCGGCGCGAGCTCAGCGAGCTCGAACGGGAAGAGTCGAGGCAGCAGTCGGCGGCCAGGCAGGCGGCTGCGATGGCATCACTGGAGAAGCTCAGGCCAGGCGACATCATCGACGTACCGGGCGGACGCCAGTCCGGCGTGGCCGTAGTACTGCAGAGCGGCGGCAGTGGCAACGGGCGGCCACTGCCGCTGGTGCTGACGGCGAACCGGCAGGTGAAGCGGCTGTCGGTGGCTGACTTCACGACGCCGGTCAGTGCCATCGAGCGGATCAGGATCCCGCCTGGGTTCAGCCCGCGGTCGCCGGCCGCCCGCCGGGACCTGGCGTCTACCGTGCGGAACAAGCTGGCTGGCCGGGAACTGCCGGAGCCGCAGCGGGCCGTTCGTCAGAACGAGCTGTCGGCGGCCGCCATCGAGGCGCTGCGCGGCCGGCTGCGCAAGCACGCCTGCCATGGCTGCCCGGACATGCAGTTGCACCTGCGCGACCTGGCCAGACGAGCCCGGCTGGAACGAGAGGCCGAGGCACTCGAGCAACGCGTGTCGGGTCGTTCGCACGTGCTGGCGCGCACGTTCGGCCGGGTTTGCGCGGTGCTGGAGCGGCTGGATTACATCGAGGGCGATGAGGTCACCGCGGCTGGCCGACGGCTGGCTGCGCTGTACGCGGAGCTGGACCTGCTCGCCGCGGAGTGCCTGCGCCGCGGTACCTGGGCCGGTCTCGGGCCCGCTGACCTGGCTGCCTGCGTATCCGCGCTGACGTTCGAGTCGCGCCGGGCGGATGACGCCGGGCCGGCGCGGCTGCCGCACGGCCGCCCGCGCGAGGTGCTTGCTGACATGACCAGCCTGTGGGAGGAGCTGACCGCCGTCGAAGACGGCCAGCACCTGTCGTTCCTGCGGCAACCGGACCTCGGATTCGCCTGGACCGCGCATGCCTGGGCGCGCGGCACCAGCCTGGAGAAGCTCATCGATGCCGACCTGACGGCCGGCGACTTTGTCCGAGCCATGAAGCAGCTCATCGACCTGCTGGGCCAGCTCGCCGTCGCCGACGCCGGGGGAGAGCTAGGCTCGACCGCGCGAGCAGCGGCGGACCTGCTGCGGCGCGGCGTCGTCGCCTACTCGTCGGTGGGCTGATCCGCCCGTGCCCGTCCGTGTTTCTGTGCCAGCGCATCCATTGCACCGTCGTTATTCAGTTGCGTCATGGCTGCCAGCGCGCGAGTCTCGGTGACCATGACCTCGGTGACGCTGCGGCAACTGACACTCCGGGACTGGCAGGCAATGCGTGCGGCCCGGCTGGCCGCACTAGCCGAGGCGCCGTACGCGTTCGCCTCGACCCTGGCCAGGGAGGAAGCGTTCAGCGACGAGACCTGGCAGGAGCGGGCAGGATCCGGCCGGACCTTCGGCGCCTGGCAGGACGGCATGATCGTCGGGCTGGCGACCGGCTTCCCCGAGGAGCCGCCGACAGGATGGCACCTGGTCGGGATGTGGGTCGCGCCGGGGCACCGCGGGCAGGGAATCGCCGACCAGTTGGTGGGCGCGGTCTGCGAGCTGGCCAAGGACGCGGGTGCCGTATCCATCACGCTCTGGGTGGCTGATGCGAACGACCGCGCGCGGGCGTTCTACCGCCGGCTCGGTTTCGTGCCGACTGGCCAGCGTCAGCTGCTACGGCCAGGCGAATGGGAGGAAGAGCTGTCGCTGCCGACCTAGCTCGCCGGTGAAGGCGGTTTGGCGGCCGAGGTTGGCTTGGGCCGGAGAGCATGTTTGCGTGGTGAGGGATCGCAGGTTGCCCCCTCAAGGCGGGCTGCGGCCGATGGATGGCGTTGGCGACGCCGTCGTGGAGATCGCCTGTAACTAATCCGGGTTCTCCGGCACCAACTTGCTGGATGCGGCTACCCCGGTGTTCACGCACGCGAGTGTCGACCTGTGCGTTGAGGAGGCGGTGGAACTCATCCAAACGCTTCGGTCCGGATTCCGGTGGTCGCTTAACGAGTTCAAGTCCGGGCCTCTTCTCCGCGGTCAGCATGCGGGTGAGGCATTGGAGTGGTTACTGGCAGCGCTGGACGGCCGAGCGCACGTTTACTGGGTCGATAAGGAGTACTTTGTCGTTACCCGGATCGTCGACCTGTTCCTGGTCGAGCCCTCCTATGCGGCTGGTCTCGCCTGACCGAGGGCCAGCGACCGGCTGCCCTCACCCTGTACCGGGCCCGGCGGGCGGGTGGTCGCGGCTGGAGTGACTTTCTCGCGACCTTCGTGGAGCTGGTCCGGACCAAGCGGCGGCATCAGCCAGACCGAGCGTCGTGGAACGCTTCTTCCACGCGCGCGATGCGCTGGCAGCAGCCGGGCTCCGCATGCAGGCCGAAGGTGTCCTCGAGGCGCTCAGCCGCACGCGGGTATGGGCTCCCGCGATAATCCGCGCGGTCAGGTCGCCGACCTCCTTGCCGGGGTCGCCCGGTGCTCGCCGAACATCGGCGATGACGGCCCACTCCGGCCATTCCACTCGCCGACCTCACTGCGCGACCCCCGGCGATGACGAACGATCCGGTGCGGCGCTGAAACAC
>DATMMA010000309.1:0-9865 GCA_035570295.1 Streptosporangiaceae bacterium | reverse complement strand
TGGCTCCCGAGCAGGACGGCGTGCAGCTCATGAAGCCCATCGACACCCTCGATGATCTGCTCGAGCGCGCGCGGCGGCACCAGATTTTCGGCACCAAGATGCGGTCGGTGATCAACGACGCGGACGAGGTCGGGATCTCCGCGATCACAGACCAGCAGTTCGACTACGCCAGCCGGATCGTGGCCGCAGGGCTGGTGCCGATCATCGAGCCCGAGGTCAGCATCTCCAGCCCGCGTAAGGAGCAGGCAGAGACGCTGCTGCGCGACGCCATCGCCAAGCACGTCGAGGCGCTGCCGCAGACCGCGACCGTGATGCTGAAGATCACCATCCCGACCAGGCCTGGCCTGTACGGTGACCTGGCGTCTGACCCGCGCGTCCTCCGGGTCGTCGCCTTGTCGGGCGGCTACAGCCGTGATGAGGCCTGCGCTCGGCTCGCCCGCGATCCCACCCTCATCGCCAGCTTCTCGCGCGCGCTTCTCGAAGGGCTGACGGAAAACCAGACCGACGAGCAATTCAATGCCCAGCTCGAGTCGTCGATCGAGCAGATCTACCACGCGTCGGTACATAAGCAGCCCGTCAGCCCCTGAGCCCGCCGAGCAATCCCGGCACAGCCGCTTCGACGCGGCCGGCCTGCCGATTCTGGCCTCACCGCAGCTGCGGGAGCTGGCGGGATCTGGCTGCGCAGGGCGCCATGTTATGGTCACCCGTGGCGAAGGGCCAGGAAGGGCCCGGCGATCTGCCAGGGCCACTCCGCCCCCGGAGTCCGGGCTGCGGCGAGCCTTAGCGGGCGCGTCGGGTCGAGAACCGCGACGCCACGACGGGAGCGTTGCGGGGTAGCCGGCTGCGTTGCCGGACGTAACAAAGACGCAGCTCCGTGCGGCGAGCGGGACGAGCATGCCGCGCGGTCGGCTGATGGTCGAGAAGTGCCCGTGACCGGCGTGAGCTGAAGCTGTGCGCCGGGTGTCGCCTCGCGCATTAGGGGATGCAGCCGCTCACAGGCGATCACACGGCGCGGGTGCTGCGGCTGAAGGTACGCCGGTAATCGCGCGGCGGGACGCCGCGGCGGTGCACGAACTGGTCACGGAATACCGCGGGGTTGCGGTAGCCGACTTGCTCGGCGATTTGCTCGATCGGCAGGTCGGTGGCCTCCAGCAGTTCCTCGGCCCGGTTCATCCGCTGCGTCAGCAGCCAGGCGTGCGGGGTGGTGCCGGTGGCCGCCTTGAAGTGCCGCACAAAAGACCTGCGGCTCATTAGCGCGCGGGCCGCGAGCGCGTCAACCGGCAGGTCCTCATGCAGGTTCCCGCGTGCCCAGCCGATCACGCCAGTGAGCCTGTCGCCGTCCGGCGTCGCCGGGACCGGCTGGGTGATGAACTGCTGCTGGCCGCCATCGCGGTGCGGGGGCACGACCATGATCCGCGCGATCGAGTTGGCCATGGCAGCGCCGTGCTCCCTGCGGATCAGGTGCAGGTACATATCGACGCCCGCTGCGGCGCCGGCGCCCGTGACCACGCTGCCATTATCGATGTACAGCGCCTGCGGGCTAACCTTCACCCGCGGATGACCGGCGGCCAGTTCGCCCGCATGCTGCCAGTGTGTCGTGGCCTCCTGCCCGTCAAGCAGTCCCGCGTGCGCGAGCAGGAACACGCCTACGCAGTGCGCGGCCACGATCGCACCGCGCTTGTGCGCGGCACGCAGCGCAGTGATCGCGGCCCCCGACGGGCCGGTCCGGCAGTTCTCCCCTGGGAGCACCAGCACCAGGTCCGCTGACTCGAACGCGGCGAGGTCGTGCTCGACCCGCATGATCGTACCGATATCGGTCCGCAGCGGCCCGGCCCGGTCCGAGCAGAGGGCGAGACTGAAGTCCGCGGTCGAGGGGCGGCGCTGGAACACCGAGCCGGTGATGCCGAGGCTGAAGAGCACGGCACCTGGCGGGGCGTATGCGGCGATGCGCTGGAAAGGTGGCATGCCATCAAGTCTGGCATGAAACATGCTATCGGTGACATTAGTGCCACTGTTGGCCCGGGGCAGGTCCCAGCAAACTCAGTACTGACAGGTGAGCAAAGGACAGCCGAGGGAGCGGACATGAGCGCGACGACTATCGAACCCGCCGCCACCGGGCTGGTGCTGGTGGACCCGTATAACGACGTGCTGAGCGAGGGCGGCAAGGTGTGGCCGCAGGTGCACGAGACTGCGGAGGCGACCGGAACCGTCGGGCATCTTCGCGAGCTGCTAGCTACCTTCCGCACGGTCGGCTTGCCGGTTTTCATCGCGCCGCACCGCCGGTGGCGGCCCGGTGACACCAGCCGCTGGCAGCACGCCGCGCGCACGCACCGAGGCCTGGCCGGCCTTCAGCTATTCGCGGACGGCACGTTCGGCGGCGACTGGCATCCTGATCTGCGCCCGCGTGCCGGCGAAATCGTGGCAAGCGAGCACTGGGCGATGAACGGGTTCGCCGGTACGGACCTAGATCTTCAGCTTCGCCAGCACGGGGTGCAGCACATCGTGCTGGCTGGCATGACCGCGCCCGGATGCATCGAGGGCACCGGCCGGTATGCGCTTGAGCTCGGCTATTCGGTCACCTTGGTCCGCGATGCCACTGCCGCCTTCAGCAAGGAACTGCTGCACGCGGTGACGGACCTGACCGGGCCGTTCTGGGCCGAGGCGGTACTGCCGACCGCCGACGTCATCGCCGCCGTCACCAGCACCAAGACGACACGCTAAAGGAGACTGACGATGTCACAGATCACCGTGCGCGGCCGCGTCGCGGCGGGCTACGAGCCGCTGCGACAGGAGTTCGAGGCGGTGGCCGCCGCGGAGCCGGGTTTCGGCGCTCAGCTCGCGGTGTTCGCCCGTGGCGAGCTGGTCGCCGACCTGTGGGCGGGCGATGGGATGGCGGCCGACGCGCTCACCGGTCTGTACTCCATTACCAAGGGCGCGGCGCACCTGGTCGTCGCGCTGCTCGTGCAGGACGGCGTGCTGAAGCTGGACCGTCGCGTGTCCAGCTACTGGCCTGAGTTCAGTGGCGGCAGGAAGGACGCGCTGACGTTGCGGGACCTGCTCGCGCACCGCGCGGGCCTGATCGGAGTGAACGGCGGATTCAGCCTGGCCGAGCTGGCTGATGACCGGCGTCTGGCCGCCCGGCTCGCGGGTCAGCGGCCGTTCTGGCAGCCCGGCACGGGCTATGGTTACCACGCTTACGTGGTCGGTGCCCTCACCGGCGAGGTGGTGCGGCGGTCACGGGCAGCTCGATTCAGCAGATCTTCGAGCAGCGCGTCCGCGCGCCGTACGGGCTGGACTTCTTTCTCGGCCTGCCTGAGTCGCAGGAACCGCGGTACCTGCCGGTGCAGCCGATGCTGCTGAGCGGTGCTCAGGAGGCCGAGCTGGCCGCGCAGCAGCCGGACCCGGCGAGCCTGATGGCGGTTGCGTTCAATCTCAACGCGAGCCCGGCGACGCCGATCGCTGACTTCGCCAACTCGCGCGCGGTCCGCTCGCGCGGTCAGGCATCTGCAGGAGGCGTCGGCAGCGCCCGCGGCGTGGCAAAGATGTACGCCGCGATGGTGAGCGAGGTGGACGGGCGCCCGCCGCTGCTGACACCGGCCACGATCAGGACGTTCACCGCGCCGCACTCCGGCGACCAGACCGACCTTGTCACCGGCCAGCCCCGTCACTTCCGGCTGGGCTTCGAGAACAGCAGCGCGCAGTACCCGGTGCTCCCGCCCACGGCCTTCGGACATGGCGGCGCGACGGGCTCGCAGTCGCTCGCCGTGCCTGTGGCTGGCCTGAGCTACGCCTATGTCCGACGGCGGTTCCTGCTCGGCGCCGGCGGCGGCGCGCCGGAGAATGAGAGGCTCGTCGGCGCCGCAGCGGGCACGAGGTGATCGGCGATTTTAGTGAGCTGAGAGCGAAGGAGAAGAAGGCCCGAGTTGAGATAATCAGTCGCTAAAAGGGCATGCTGACGGCATGGCCTTGCAGCTAGCGCCGGAAGAGCCGGAAGCGACACCGTGGCGTGTGGAGCTGCTGAGCACCGTCGCCGACGCAGTGACCAGGCGGGGACCAGACCGCGGTAGTTCTGGCCGTCCGGCCGTGCTGGCCGTGGATGGGCGCAGCAACAACGGCAAGACCACGGTGGCGGCCCGGATCGGCGAGATGGTGCCGGGAGCTGCTGTAATCCACACCGACGACATTGCCTTTGAGCATTCCCGCTTCGGCTGGACCGACCTGCTGATTGACGGCATCTTGGTACCTGTGCACCAGGGCCGGGCGGTCAGTTACCGGCCCCCGAAATGGGACGAGCACGGCCGGGAGGGATCTCTCGAGGTTCCGGCCGGCTGCCCGCTGCTGATCATCGAAGGCGACGGTGCCGGACGGCGGGAAGTAGCACACCTGATCGACACGCTGATCTGGGTGCAAGCCGACGAGCGGAAAGCCGCACGGCGCTCCGTCGCCCGGGTGGCCAATCCGCCCGCTGCCGACCTGGCCAACAAGGCCGTCGATGGAACTCCGTTCGACGAGGACGGGTGGATGGCCGAAGAAATACCCTTCAACGCCGCCCAGCGGACCTGGGAACGTGCCGACATCATCGTCTGCGGCACCCCGGAGATTCCTTACGACCCGGGCACCGAAATCGTCATCGCACTGCGACCACCCCGACTGGTCTGAACCCCAGGCCTCCTCGCGCAAGCGGCCACGGCGCTTTTGCGCCGAGCAAGGTCTCTGGCCGCGCTTGGCCTGGCGTCGGTCGTCCTGAGCGTTCTTGCGCTCGCATTTCCCCCGCTGACGCTTGCTGCGTTGCCGAGAATGGTTCTGGGGCTCGCTGCCATCACGCGGACCGGCCGCGACCGCCGATACGGCACAGGCCTTGCCATTGCGGGCATCGGCTAGCGTGGATCGCAGTTGGGCTCGCAGTTACTGTCCGATACTGAGCCTGGCCCGGTTCGTCGGACACCTCTGGCCGGTTACATAGGCCGAGTAGCAGGTGCAATCCGGCGGCGCCTGAGACGGTGGCCTGCGGGATGCTCGCGTTAACTGCCGCGACCAGGTTGTCCCGGCGGGTCCGGTACCGTTTTCGCCCGGCTCGGAGGTGGCGGTCGTATGAGCGGACCGCAGGAATGCCGCGAACGCGAGCGGGTCGAGCACGGGCGGGGCAGCGGCGGGCGGCTCGCGCAGCGCGGAGGTCCACCTGGCGGCGAGACGACCCAGCCGATACGGAGTGCGGCGAGAGGATCTTGCTAACCGAGACCGAGCGGCGCCACGTGAGATGGGCCCGCCGCCATGCACGGCAGTGACCGGACGGCGGTCGCCCAGCTCGACGTGATCCTGGCCGCGACCGAACTGCAGATGAACGCCGCAACCCTCGACCGGCTCGATAAAACAGGCCGTCTCGCTAGTTGATCCCAGCTAGCGGGCAACGCTTGATTCGTGCATCCTGGCGGGCATGGCACCGCGCTCGCGCGGAACAGCGATCCCGCCACGTGGTCAAACTACCCATCGGAGCATTCTTATGTCCAAGTCCATCGCTGTGTTCGGAGCCGGACCCGGCCTCGGCCAGGCTGTCGCCCATCGCTACGCCCGAGAGGGTTATGCCGTCACGCTGGTGGCTCGCCGCTCGGAGCCACTTGACCATCTGGCGAAGGATCTGACCAGTACGGGCGCAACCGCGCACGTCATCACAGCCGACCTATCCGACACCGGTGCCACGCCCCAGCTGGCCGAGCGGATTCGCGCTAAGGCCGGCAACCTCGACGCCATTTACTATGCACCCACCCCAAACACCGGGTTCGTTTCCGCAGCCAACCTGACCCCACAGCACGCCCAGAACTTCATGCCACTGATCTTCTACACGATGCTGGCACTCGTGCAGGAGTTCTTGCCGCACATGCTCGAGCAGGGGGACGGCGCCATCCTGACCGCGCAGGGCGGCAGCACCGTGCAGGGCCTGCCGAACATGAGCGGCCCCAGTCCTGCACAAGCCGCCCAGCGCAACTACCTGCAAGCCCTGCACGCGGAGGTAGCCGAGAAAGGCGTCTACGTCGGCATGCTCTACATCGGTGCAGCCATTAAGAACAGTGCCTTCCACGCCGAGATGGAGCAGGCCAAAGCCGCGGGCGACCCGGTCTGGGAGATGCCTACCGTCGACCCCGCACATCTCGCCGACCTGCTCTGGACTATGCACAGCACGAAAGGACAGCGGGAAGCCATCTATCCGTAGGTAGTACCGCGTAGCTCGGATTAGATAGCCACCCGATTCTCGGCAGATGGAATAAGCTGCGCTGGCCTGGACAATCGTCGGGGCTCTGGCAGGGATGACCCGGAGTTCTACGTGCGCCGGGTGAGTCTCGCGGCGCTCGGAGCTCCAGAAGCAGGTCAGTCAGCCTGGGCTCATATCCGCGGGCCGAGGGAGGCGGAGCCGCCGCGGTCGTGATCGCGTCGAGGTAGCCGGGGAGTTCAATCCCGAGCCCTGTGGCTGCGATGCCCGCCACAGTCGCCGTGGTCTTGTCGGCGTCGGCAGTGACGGTTGGCGTGCTCGTCGCGGGCCATGGCGGCGAAGGCCCAGGCCAAGTCGGCCGCGGCGCCGCCGTCGCCCGAGCTGACCGGTGTTGTTGTTACCCCAGGCCCACACCGTCCCGTCGCTCTTGATCGCCATGACGTGTGTGCCGCCGGCCGCTATCGCGGTGACATCGCTGATGCTCGCCTGAAACGGCGTGTTCTGGTTGTCCGCAGAATTGGGCTCGTTCGGGCTCGGAGCCTTCGGGCTAGCGGTCGTCGACCCGGTCGCGGAAGCGCTGGGTAACACGCGCGTGCTCGCATTCGCGGCTGTCTTGGGCCGGCCGAGCAGGGTCGCAGTCGCTGCCGCCGCCAATCCGGGCAGTGCGCCGGCAAACGCTCCGGTGCGAGCCGCGCTCCCCGCCCGCGCCACATCGCAATCTGGACTCCGCCAGCTCGCACCCCAGGGCCAGGGACGAGGTCGCTCGTTAGGATGCTGAAATGGCAACGGGCGCTAAGGCGTTTGGTCAAACGGCCTTTAGCAGACAGGAGATTCGGAATGGCGAGAGGTCGCCTGCTGATTACTGTCCTTACCGCAACCCTGACACTGGCACTCGTAGGCGTCGGCGTGACGTCGGCGGGGCTGGCCGCGGCGGCTGACGGCATCGGGTGCTCGCCGGGCGCGCACACGCTGGCTCCGGAGGGGTCGCGGATGTACCCGGACACAGGGAACGGCGGCTACACGAGTGTGCACACTGACGTAAACATGGTTTACGACGCGAGCGCGAACACGTTCCTACCGGGCAACAACGTGGCGCTCACCGACCAGGCGACGCAGTGCCTGACGAGCTTCAGCCTGGACTTCGAGCGGCAGTCCGCCAACACAACGGACGGACCGAACATGACAGTACAGTCGGTCACGGTGAACGGCGCGCCAGCCACCTTCACCTTCGAGCAGCCCACCTATCCCGGCGACCCAAACGGCCAAGACGATCCCGATCCGCTGGCGCACGAGGCGTCGCAGAACAACCCCGTCGGCGGCACTGGCAATAACCCGCTGCCGCCCGCGTGCTCGCCCGAACTGCCGAACACGAGCGTCGGCCCGGATTCGCTGGACGGCAGCCAGTGCCCGGCGAACAAGCTAGTCATCACCCCGCAGGCACCGATCAAGGACAACTCGACGTTCACCGTCGTCGTGAACTACACCGGTCGGCCAGGAGTGCACAACGACGGCGACGGCACGACCGAGGGCTGGTTCCGCGCCACCAGCGGCAGCTTCGTGACCACCGAACCGGTTGGCACCGAGGACTGGATGCCGCTGAACGACTACCCGGCGGCCAAGCCGACGTACGACTTCTACGACACCGTCAACGCGGGCAAGAGCACGGTCGCAAACGGTGATCTCGTGTCGGTGACGCAGAACGCGCCGGACGCGAACTTCCCCGCCGGGTCGGCGACCTACCACTGGCACTCGGCTGCCCCGATCGCCAGCTACCTGGTCGAGGACAGCGTCGGCAACTACACGTTCTCGTCCCGCCTGGGCAGCGACGGCATCATCTACAAGGAGGCGCAGGACAGCGGCATCAGCCCGGCGCAGCAGGCGAACAACAAGACGGTGATGGATCAGCAGCAGGACATCACCGACTTCGAGAGCCAGTTCAACGGACCGTTCCCGTTTGACACCGACGGCGTCGTAGTCGGCACTCCCTCGGCCAGCTTCGAGGAGGAGATGCAGACGATGATCACTTTCGCCGGCGGCCGGATCGGCCTGAGCACCTTCTACCACGAGAACATGCATCAGTGGTGGGGCGACAACGTCACCGAGGGCGGCTACACGATGACCTTCTTCAAGGAGGGCATGGCCCAACTCGCGCAGTACATGCTGACGGCGCGTAATGCAGAGACCGCAGCCGGCGGTCCGGGCACCGCCGGCGGGCAGGCCGCCTTCCAGGCCAGCCTGATCGCGCAGTTCAACACGAACTACGCACGGAGCGGCAGCTTCTGGTCCGCAGCCCCGTCCAACCCGACACCGTTCGGGCTCTTCTCCAACAGCCCGACATACGCGCGGCCGGCCACGGCTTACATCGCGCTGTGGCAGATCCTCGGCACCGATAGTTTCACCAAGGTGCTACAGAAGATCCAGCAGACCTACGGCGGCGGCTCCATTACCGAGGCGGAGCTCGAGGCCGCCTTCGAAAACGGTCTGCCGAACAAGAGCGCGGCGTGCAAGAGCCATCTCGGTCAGTTCTTCACCCAGTGGTTCGACACCGCATATCCGAATGGTGCAGCCTCCAAGCCGGACATCACCGCACCGGGCCTGGCGGGGCAGGGCTTCTATGGCACTCATGGCGGTGAGTGCAAGAACGTCTAGCTCCAGCAGCTGACGGACTGAGCCTGCTATCGGCTGCTTGGCGATAGCAGGCTCAGTCCGTGAACGAAGCAGAGCGCGTATCTGCCCCTTCTGCCGAGCGCTGCTGGTCGGCATTGGTATGAGCAGCCATCCACCGAAGGCTGGCCCACACCCGATGATCTATCGGGCCGCTGGCGGCGGCGCCTGTCTGACGGTCATCCCGCCGGCGCACAGCCACCGCTGATCCTGCGGTTACGGCTGATCGTGCGGCATTGCCCACCTGAGCGGTTTGGCGCGTTTATCCTCAGCCCTGTGAGCTCGTACAGGAAGCAGGCCGGGCCGACCGGGGCGGTGAGGCCCGGCAGGCAGGCCCGCCAGGCGTCAGCTCACCGGCGTCCTACCAGCCTGCTCCAGCAGGTGGGACTGGTCCGCCTGGCCGGCGGCAGATCCTGGCAGCTTGTTCATGAGCTGGCCAAGTTCGGCATCATCGGCGTCCTCGCCGTCCTGATCGCCGATATCGGCACCAACCTGCTGCACTTCCAGGCGGGCATGGGCCCGCTCACCTCCAACGTGATCGCCACAGTGGTGTCCACGGTCGTCTCCTACCTGGGCAACCGCTACTGGACATTCCGGCACCGCCAGCGCACCACCGTGGCCCGCGAGGGCGTCCTGTTCTTCGTCCTGAACGGCCTCGGGCTGGCGATCCAGCTCGCCTGCCTCGGATTCAGCACATACGTGCTACACCTGCACGGCAAGCTTTCCTACAACATCTTCCTGGTCATCGGCATCGGACTGGCCACCGTATTTCGCTACGCGGCCTACAAGAAGTGGGTGTGGCGTGTGCAGTCGGCACCACCCGCGGCCGCAGTACAGCCGCGCCGCGAGCCGGTCCTGCGCTGAGTCATGTCGGCCGTGACCGTGAAGCTCAGTCTCAGCCTGCGTCCGGAGAATAGCCGGGCAAGTTCGCCCCCTTGGGCAGCTGTTCGGCGAGCTGGGCGAACACGGCCTTGATCAGCTTCTCGTTCTCGTCGG
>DATMMA010000308.1:0-2007 GCA_035570295.1 Streptosporangiaceae bacterium | reverse complement strand
GCCACACGAAGCCGCCCTGCCCGCACCGGGCCGCCGCCTCGTTCAGCGGCACCGGGCCCTCGTCGCGCCTGCGGCCGTCGTGGTAGTGAGCACAGTCAACGATCATGTCCGGGAACCTCCTTGCCGGCAGCCGGGACAGCCGTCCGCTTACCCAGCATGGCTGAATCCAGCGAGGAGACGAAGACCGCAGGACAGCCAGGCGGGGCCGGGACGACTGCGCGCGTGCCGTCTCCGAATCTGGATGCGGCCCAACGGCCGACCCGTGCAACACTCGGCCGTTCCGATCCGGCGCACCCTGCCACGAACGACGAGGCTGGATTGACGATCACCGCCGAGATCGGCTACATACAGGAGAACGCGAAGGCGACATGGGTGCCCGGCATGGCCAGCGTGCGCGCCAAGGGGCGCGACATGGTGCGGCGGGCGGTGGATTACGCGGCCGCCGCGGTCATGATCTGCGCCGTCGGCACGGCCCTGCTGCAGCTGGCGGTGCAGATTGCCAGCTTCCCTGCTCCTGTCGCGGTCACCGCGTTCACGCTGACTGCGGTGACCTTGTTCCAGTCGCTGCGCCGGCACCGGCGTGCCCGGGCCAGACTGCGGTATCAATCCCCGCCGGGCCGGCACGGACGCCGCTGTCCCAGTTGATACACGCCGGGCTCCCGCCGCCGTTGATGCCGGTGGCATCGAAATCCAGGCGGAGAGTGTCGTGGACGACGTCGTTGCCGGGGAAGTCGCGTGCAACCAGGAGCCAGGGCGTTCCGTCGGCATCTTGATGCAGCCAGCAGGCCAGGCCTGGCCAGCGGACGTTCAGCGCTCCGGCAACGCAGATTTTGCCTCTGTCGGCTGCGCGCGTTCCCCGCACCACTTGACGACAGATGGGTGCACGACCGCAGCCTACCGGCGTGAGACGCGCTCGCCATGCAGAAGCCGTCGACCCTGGGAGGCGCAGCTGGCCCGGATTGATGTCAGCGATAGCACCGGATTGGCACTATAGGCATCGTGAAGCGGGTAATCATCGTGGGTCCCGGCGCGGCCGACAAGTCGACCCTCGCCGCCCGCCTCGGCGAGATCACCGGCCTGCCGGTGATCGAACTGGACAAGCTCTTCTGGCGGCCCGGCCTGGCCGCGACGCCTCCCGGCCAGTGGGCAGCCACCCAGCGTCAGCTCGCCGCGCGAGAATCATGGATCATGGACGGGGGCAGCCTCGGCTGCACGGTGACGGACCACCAGGTTCTTGGCGGCAGCGTGCTGGTGATTACTTGCTGGCTATGTGGCGGATCGGTGCGGGCGGATGGCCTGGCCCATCGCGGGAGCATGAGCCGACCGCCATGCCGTTAGCCACCGAATAGGCCTGGGTCACAGCCGCGTTCACCTGATCGATTTCGCCGTTGGCCTCCGCGGCTGCCTGCCTGATGGCCTGGCCGGCGGCGGCGATGGCCGCCGGGGCTCCCGGTGTTGCCGGCAGCCCGCTGGTACTGAGATTCGCCAGGTCGTTCGTCATGATCGCGATGTCCTGCGTTGCCGTACCGATGTCAGCGGTCAGCGAGTCCCGATCAAGGCTGACGATGGAAGCGTCAGCGCCGACGTTGGAGGCGTCAAGCTTGATCGTTGACACGTTGTAGCAGTCGTTGCCGAGAGCTGCGTCGCTTTTCGTGGTGGCCAGATCAGGGCCGGCCGGTTGCGCGTCCGAACTGAGCGTGCGGAGGTCGCTGGCGAAGTTGTCATCGCGCCGGAGCGCGGCCAGATCGCTCTGCGCCTGCTGCTCCGCCTGGGTCCTCGCCTGCGCCTGGGGTGGCTGCGGATTGCCCTGGGCGGCGCTGGTCTTGCTTACATGGAAGCTGCCGACCACCTGGTCGCAGGCCCGCGTCACCTCCGCGGCCTTCGCCGCCGTGTACTGACAGTTCACGAAGTACTCGATGGTGCCGTTGAAGGCGAAGACGATCGTGCTCGTGTAGCGGGTGCCATCTGCTATGACCCCGGTGCCCCGGAACCGCACGGCGGGCTTCC
>DATMMA010000307.1:0-22243 GCA_035570295.1 Streptosporangiaceae bacterium | reverse complement strand
CGACGCGCTTGCCCGAGCTGCCGGTCGCATAACGGACCGGCGGAAGCCGGCGGCCGAGTGTTACGCGCAGCCCTGTCTCTTCGTGTACTTCACGAACGGCGGCCAGCAGGACATGCTCGCCGGGTTCGAGCTTGCCCTTGGGGAAGCTCCAGTCGTCGTACTTGGGCCGGTGCACCAGCGCTACCTGCGCGCCGGCTCCGGCTGGCCGCCAGAGCACTGCCCCGGCCGCTCGTATCTCGTCTGCGGCCGCCTCATGATCAGCCATCCGCGCCCCGGACGCGCCTGGTCCTGATCAGCAGTTCCTGGATATCCGTTAGCGGCGCGCCGGACTCATCCAGGTGATGCCGGGTCCAGGTCCCGTCGGCTGACAGCCACCAGGACGCGATCCGCGGGTTCATCGCTAGATCAATGAGCTGCCGGAGTTCCGCCCGCTGGCCGGGGTCGGTCACGCGGACGAGCGACTCCACCCTCCGGTCGAGGTTGCGGTGCATCAGGTCCGCGCTGCCCATCCACACCTCTCCCGGCGAATCTTCCGCGCCGGTGCCGAAGGTGTAAATACGTGAGTGCTCGAGGAACCGGCCGACGACGCTGCGCACCCGGATTGTCTCAGACATGCCCGGCACACCCGGCTTGATGGCGCAGATCCCGCGAATCCACAAGTCGACCGGCACGCCGGCCATCGACGCCCGGTACAGCGCGTCGATTATGGCCTCGTCGATGATCGCGTTGCACTTCATCTGGATCTTGGCTGGCTGCCCGGCGCGCTGCAGCCTGGCCTGGTCGTCGATCCGCTCGATCAGGCCGGTGCGAATGCCAGCCGGGGCGACGAGCAGCCGACTGTAGTCGGTCTTCCGGCTGTACCCGGTCAGGTGATTGAACAGGTCAGTGACGTCCTCACCGACGACCCTGTCCGCCGTGAGCAGGCCGAAGTCCTCATACAGCCGGGCGGTCTTGGGATGGTAGTTGCCGGTCCCGAGATGGCAGAACCGCCGGATTGAGCCGTCCGCCTCCTCCCGCACCACAAGCGCTAGCTTGCAGTGCGTTTTCAGGCCGAGCATGCCGTAGACAACGTGACAGCCCGCCTGCTCCAGCTTGCGCACCCAGCCGATGTTGGCCCGCTCGTCGCCGCGCGCCTTGATCTCGACAACGACCACGACCTGCTTGCCCGCTTCGGCAGCGTCGATCAGCGCGTCGACGATCTCGGAGTCCCCGCTGGTCCGGTACAGCGTCTGCTTGATTGCCTGCACCCTGGGGTCAGTGGCGGCCGACACCAGGAAGCGCTGCACGCTGCCGGTGAACGAGTCGTAGGGATGGTGCACGAGCACGTCGCGATCGGTCAGCTGGCTGAACACGCTGCTGTCGCTGACCAGCGCCGTCTCGGCCGGCACGAAGGTGCGAAATTTCAGGTTCCTGAAGTCCAGGTCGGCGATCGCCGTCAGGCCGGACAGGTCAAGCGGGCCCGGCAGCCGGTAGACCGCGCGGTCGTCCATGTCGAGCTCGGTCACGAGCCGGTCCAGCACTTCATCGGAGATGGATTCCTCCACCTCCAGCCGGACGGCAGGCTCGAACCTGCGCCGCATCAGCTCGCGTTCCAGCGACTTCAGCAGGTCCTCGGTGACGTCCTCGTCGATCTCAAGGTCAGTGATCCTCGTTACCCGGAAGGCATGATGCTCGAGGATCTCCATGCCGACGAACATTTCGCCCAGATGCGCCGCGATGACGTCCTCCAGCGGCACGAACCTGTTCGGCGCAGCGGTCAGGAAGCGCGGCAGCAGCGGCGGCACCTTCACCCTGGCGAACATGGTGGCGCCGGTCTTCGGGTCCGCGACCATCAGCGCCAGGCTCAGTGACTGCCCGGAGATGAACGGGAACGGGTGCGACGGGTCCACTGCCAGCGGCGTGAGCACCGGGTAGATCCGCTCCTTGAACAGCTGCTCGAGTCGCGTCTGCTCGTCCGGAACGAGTTCCTTCCAGCGCAGGATCTCGATCCCTTCGCTGGCTAGCTGCGGCTGCAGCTCCTCGCTGAATCCGCGCGCATGGCGGACCGATAGTTCGCGGGCCAGTTCCAGCGCGTTTTCCAGGATCTGTGCCGGGGATTGCCCGGAGGCTGACTCGACGGGCAGCCCGGTCGCCATTCGCCTGATCCGCCCGGCAATCCGGACGCCGAAGAATTCGTCCATGCCGCTGGCGAAGATGGCCGAGAACCTGACGCGCTCCAGCAGCGGCACATTGGGGTCCTCGGTCAGCTCGAGTACGCGCTGGCTGAACCGCAGCCAGCTCTCCTCGCGGTCGAGGTACCGGTTCGCGGGCAGCCCGTCGGCCGGCATGACGCTGGCCGACTGGAGTGCCTTGCTCGCCCGCTCGGCTGCTTGCCGCTCGCGGGCCGCCGCCCTGGACCGGGCCCGCGCTGCTGCCTGCTCGTGCTTCCTGGTCCGCTCCCGTGCAGCCTCCCGTTCGCGCTCCGCCACCGCAGTGCGATCCGCGGGCGTGGCACGACGAGGGGCGGTTGATTCCATGTCCCTATTGTCCCCGCAGCAGCCGGCTACCAAAAGAACTAAGGTACGCCATCGCACGTCAGCGGCGTCTTTTTGGCTGCCGCGACCAGGCTGACCGACCGTTTCCTTATGATCTGTCCTCTCTTGCGACGCGACGCGTCCTTGCGCGGTCCCAGGTCTGCCGGAAGGATCAGACAGTGCTGGCCTGGAGGGGGCTGGCCACCACAAAAACCTTCATGCCAGGGGAACGCCGCCTACTCACCAGATGGAGCCTGCTATGCGGATCGGGACGTCGGTAGCTGAACCCAGCGGGCCTGAGGCCCTGACTAAGGTCACCGAGCAGCTACGGGCCGCTGCTGACGACGGTTTCGACTCGGCCTGGATGTCGAACATCTTCGGCCTCGAGGCCCTGATCTCGCTCGCAGTGGCCGGCAGCGCTGTGCCGGGCATCGAACTCGGCACCGCCGTCATCCCGACCTATCCCCGCCACCCGGCCGTTCTCGCGCAGCAGGCGCTGACCGCAGATCTGGCACTCGGCGGCAGGCTCACCCTGGGCATCGGGCTGTCGCACCAGATCGTCATCCAGGACATGTACGGCTACGGCTTCGAGCAGCCGGCCCGGCACATGCGCGAGTACCTGGCGGTTCTCCAGCCGTTGCTGGCAGGGGAAAGTGTCGCCTTCGAAGGCGAGACGATGAAGGCGAACATCGGGCTGTCAGTGCCGCGTTCCGATAGGAAGATGCCGTTGCTCCTGGCCGCGCTGGCGCCCCAGATGCTGCGGCTGGCTGGCAGTCTCGCCGACGGCACGGTTTTGTGGATGACCGGGCCGGCCACGGTGCGCGACTACATCGTCCCGTCGATCACTCAGGCTGCTGCTGATGCAGGCCGGCCGAGCCCTCGGGTGGTCTGCGTCCTGCCCGTCTGCGTGACTGACGACCCGGCCCAGGCTCGCGCGAGCGCGGACAAGGCGTTCGCGATCTACGGCCAGCTGCCGTCCTACCGGGCAATGCTGGACAAGGAAGGCGCGGCGGGACCGGGCGATGTCGCCATCGTCGGCACCGAGGAATCGGTATCCGAGCAGATCAATGCGCTGGCCGACGCCGGGGTGACCGATTTCGTGGCCGGAGAGTACGCGCGCGGTGATGACGGGCCACGGACCAGGGCGTTCCTGCGAACGCTTGCCGCCAAGCACAACTCGTAGCCCGCGACATGACGGCTGCGGGCCGAGCCTGCCGGCTTAGTGCACGGTGAACTCGTCCGCGCGCGCTGTCAGCGCGGCGAGCAGGCCCGGCATGACCAGTTCCTCGCCCATGCCGCGGCCGGTCAGCCGCATCACCTCGGCCAGCCGGGGATCCCACGGGCTGGACTCTGGCCGGCCGCTGAGCGGGACAGCACTGTCCGGCACGCCGCCGCTCAGCACGGCCTCGTAGTCGCTGGCAGCCATCAGCCACGGCCGGGCCTGCAAATGGCGGACCGCGATAGCCGTGCCGCGAAGTCCCGGCCAGCTGAAATCGGCGTGCCAGTTCACTGTCGAGCCGCTGCTGACCGCGGACTTGAGTAGCCGGGTGCAGGCTACCGACGGCTGGCCCTCCGTGCAGACCAGCGCCGGGCAGCGCCGGCCAAGCTCATCAGCTGCGGCCCGGACCAGGGCTGAGCTGGCGCAGACATAGATCTCCAGCGCCCACGGCAGCACCGGCGCTGCGATGAGCTGGCGGAGCGTCAGCCGGAACGGCTCGCCCGCGTCAGCCGCCTCGGTCAGCCACCGGCCGACCGGATCGCCGGCCGCCCGTACGTTCAAGACCAGCACCTGGCTGGCCAGGTCGTCAGCGACGATGCCAGCGGCGGTCCAGAGCGCCTGCTCGGCGTCACGGCTGGCCGGCGCCTGAACTCCCTCGCGTGCCGCGAGCGCACGGAGCACCAGTCCGGCCAGGGGACCCTCGGCAAGCGCCCGGTCGTTCCCCGTCGCGGCCGAGGCAAGGGCTGGCAGCGTGGCGCAGCCCTCCTCGGAGGGGTCCGCCAGCCGCTCAAGCACAGCCGTTGCCTGGCCGATGACGTCCGCATGTCCTTGCCGGATCAGCCTGGTGATGGTGCCGTCACGACTGATGGAGCTCAGCCATTCGCGGTACCAGGACGACTGCGACAGAGGGCTCGACCGGACTTCGGTGAGCGCGTCGCCCCAGCGCTGCAAGTCGGCCGCGCGCTCGGCTGCGAGGTTGCGCACCGGCCCGCCGATGGCCTCGACCGCCGCGACCAGATTCGGGGCGGCGGCAGCGCGCCAGATCTGCTCGGCAACCTCAGGTAGCGGCACGCTCAGCGAGGTGCCCCGGCCAGGGTCGCGGCCGAGCAGCCTTGCCGCCGCACGTCGCTGCGCTGCAGTCGCGCCCACCAGCGTCACGGTGCCGTCGACGGGTTCACCGCGTTCCAGCCGGGCCCGGATCCGGGAAACGAGCCAGGCAAGCTCCGGCGTTCCCAGCATCCGGAGCAGTTTGGCATGGTCTACGGTCATCTGGCGTGGTGGTCCTGAGTTGTCCACTCCCGAAATGGTAGCTAGCCTCCGCGCCCGCGGGGAAGGCTTAGCTGACGCAGAACTCGTTCCCCTCCGGATCGGCCAGGGTGATCCACTGATGCGGGCCCTGCTGTCCCTCGTGCAGGAACGTGGCACCGCGCGCGATCAGGCGGTCAGCCTGCTCGCGAACGCTGTCAGCGCCCACCCAGACGTCCAGGTGCCAGCGGTTCTTGCCCGTCTTGGGTTCGGGCACCTGCTGGAAGATGATGCGCTCGCGCTCACCCGTCTCCGGCCCGTCGGGATGCCGGATCGCAGCGCCAGTCTTCCAGACCAGATGTCCGCTGTAGGTCGTCGTCTCGTCCTCGGTGGCATAGCCCTCTGCGATCATCCGGCGGATGAAGTCCGGGTCGGACTTCTCGACCTCCCAGCCGAGCGTCTCGGCCCACCAGTCGGCGAGCTCATGAGGACCCGCGCAGTCGACCGCGACCTGGAACCTAAAGGCCATCTCCGTCCCCCTTCCAGCGGTACAGGTCGCGAAGCAGCGCGATCTCCGCGCCGTGATGAATAGCCTCGCGGTGGATGTGCAGCACAAGCGCGGCCATCGGGCTCTGCGCATACTCGCCGTCGTCGCCTTCCTCGGGCCCGACGTGCCAGGCAAGTCCTTCCGCGCCGAGGCTGCGCACGCCGGCGATCCAGCCGTCATAAACCTGATCCAGCTGCTTGAGCGCCTGCTCCGCGGTCGGCGCGTACTCCCAGGTGGGCCAGTCGGCCGGCGGCCCGCCGAAGTGGGTGGCGATACGCGAGGCGAACACGCCGACGATCATGTGCGCCAGCCGCCAGGCGATGGTGGTCACCGGCTCAGGGTCATTCGGTGGCATGGCGTAGTCCATGGTGAACTCGCCAGCGCCGACCGAGATCGGGGCGGTGCTCGCGCCCCGGTGGCTGATGGTCCAGCAGCCCGGAACCGGTTCCCAGAAATACTCGGCGTCGGTGAGGCCGTCCAGCCGGGGCCGGAGGTGATGCTGCCAGTGCCAGCCGAGCTGATCGACCAGTTCGGTGTTCCAGTCAATTGCGGTCACGCGCTCGATATCCATGCCGTGAACGTAACTCTTATTGCGGTCGAGAACGGTCCTCGATTGCTCAACCTGCTGGCCAATTTCTGCGTGCTCCTCGGCTGACAGCGAGCGGGCTCGTTTCAGTGCTCGGTAAGGGACATGGCGACAGTGGTGCCAGGTATCGGCATGCTCTCCGCCTCGTCCCGGATGGCGCGCCGGATGGCCGCTGGAAGCGGCCCGAGAGCTTTGACGGTAACCCGGCCGGCCCGTCGGCCCCAGGCTCCAGCAATGCTGCCGTTGATGAGGAGTCCGCCCGGGTGGAAAGTATCGTGCAGCGGGGTGTGCTGGCCCGCGCCCGGGCCGACGAACAGCCGGGTCCGGTCCTGTCCGAAGATGCGCAGGTCAGATGCGACAAGAAACCGTACGCCGCGCATTGGCTTCGCGGTCACGACCGCAGTCTCATCGGCTGCCAGGATCCACGACTGGTGACCTTCGTAATCAACTGGCATCAACTCGCCTGTGATCACCTCAAAGCTGCGCCTGGCATCCCGCGACGAGACCCCGGCCCACCAGGCAAACGCTGCCGGTGTCGTCGGACCAAAAGCATGGACGTGGCGGCGGCAGAGCTCGATCCGAGCCGCTTCCGGATCGATCGACGGGCGAGGACGCTCCCAGACATGCGAAGAGTTGGTGGTCCAGCGGACCTCGAGCCGGCCGGTCGCGCAGACCTCACGATGCCCTTGCAGCCCCCGGACTGGTCGGCCCGCCAGCTCCCTGCAGAAACGCTCGGCCTGGTCCTCGAGTGCCTGTCGTTCCGCAGGGTCACGGGGAAGGCGGCCTACGGTGAAGATCCCGAAGTCCTCCCTGGGCAGCACGTAGACAGCCGCGCGCGGACTGTAGGTCTGCATCAGTCCCGGATGCTCCCAGGCCGACGTTTCGCAGGCATCCACCCGGGCGTGCAGGCCAAGCAGCGCGTCACGCGGCGCGGTGTCCTGCAGACCAACGTACGCGGCCTCGATATACGAACCGGCCGACAGGCGGCGGGACAGGTTGTTGGCGGCTAGGCGGTAATTCACCGCCTGTGTCCGGGAAACACGCAGCATGGCTGGCAACTCTGAATCCTCACAGCGCAGGCGCGCCAAGGTTCGCGCTACAAGGCCAGGTGGACCCGGAGTGCTTCATCGAGTTCGGTCATGACCGCTGCGGGCAGCCTGCCCATGCGCCTGCCTATACGCTCGACCGCTACGGAGCGGATCTGCTCAGCGTGTGCCTTCGAGTCTTGCCTGAGCCCGGTTTGATCGGCCCGGAGGAGAACCTGAAACGGGTAAACGCGGGCGACGTTCGAGGTAATGGGGACTACCGTTATCACGCCTCGTGCGAGCCGGATCGCGGTGGCGTTGGCGGCATCGTTGCTCACAACAATGGCCGGGCGGGTCTTGCTGGCTTCGGATCCGCGCGCCGGATCCAGGCTGACGGCCACGATGTCGCCGCGGTGCATCTATTTTTCCAAGCCGTCAGCGACCGCGACATCCCAGATGGCGGCATCTCCCTCGTCGTCCCAGGACGTGAACGCCCCCTCGTATGCTTCGCTGAGTTCGCTTGCACGCAGCATCCGAACTGCCTTGTGCACGACGGCCGAGCGTGAGTCGATGCCCTGGGACTGGGCATACGCATCCAAGAACGCCACGTCTTCCTCTGGAAGGCTGACACTAACCTTCATACTCAGAGGATACTGCGATTGCTACCATGGTAGCAATCGTCGCCGGGCACCCGGAAACATGAACCGGCTCGTCGCTATGGACTTGCTGTCGCAAGCTCGGGGATCTGCAGGCTTAGCAGCGGCGTTTAGGAGCCGCCCGTGCCCTGAACGTAGTTCTCATTGCGGACAAGTTCAGTCCTCGATCGCTGCCAGACTGGGATCGTGGTGGAAACCTCGGCCCGGCTGCTGCGCCTGTTGTCTGTGCTCCAGTCCCGGCCGGAATGGCCCGGCGCGGACCTGGCCGCGCGGCTTGAGATCACACCTCGGACGCTCCGGCGGGACGTCGCCAAGCTGCGCAGTCTGGGTTACCCGGTCCACGCGGTTCCGGGGGTGGCAGGCGGCTACCGGCTCGGCGCAGGTGCCGCGCTCCCGCCGCTGCTGCTCGACGACGAGGAGGCAGTGGCGGTCGCACTCAGCCTGCGGTCCGCCGCGACGCACTCAGTGACCGGAGTCGCCGAAGCGTCCGTGCGTGCACTGGCAAAGCTGGAGCAGGTGTTGCCGGCCCGGCTCCGGGAGCGAGCTGCCGCCATCAGCCAGGCCACGGTCGCGCTTACCGGACCGGGGCCGGCGGTAAATGCCGGGGCTCTTGTCGTGATCGCGCGTGCCTGCCGCAGCCACGAGGTCATTGAGTTCGGCTACCGGAGCCACGACGGTGTGGAGTCCGCGCGGCGGGCCGAGCCGCACCGGCTGGTTCAGGCCGGTTACCGCTGGTACCTGGTCGCGCGGGATCTTGGGCGAGCGGAATGGCGGACCTTCAGGGCAGACCGGATCGGTGACCCGCGACTGACCGGCGTGCGGTTCGTGCCCCGGGATCCACCAGATGCGGCCGCGTTCGTGGCTCGGGCTGTCACGACCGCGCCATACCGGTACCAGGCCCGGATCCTGGTGCATGCGCCTGCCGCGGCAGTGGCGGAACAAGTCCCGCCGAGCGCAGGCGTGCTCGAGCCGATCGGAGCGACCAAATGCGTGCTCACTGCTGGCTCGGATTCGCTGGACGCCATCGCGTTCCACACCGTGATGATGGGCCTGCCCTTCACGGTGCTCGAGCCCCCCGAGCTGATCGAGCACATGCGCTCGCTAGCGGGCAGGCTAAGCGAGGCGGCTCAGTCCGGCACCCACGAATGATCTTGACGGGTGGCGGCCCGGTGGGCCGTCGGCCCCAGCAGATCGGCACCTCATAATCGCCCCGGCTGCTACAGGCCCTTCCTCGCCGTGATCCGCCCCGACTTCGCGGCCCGGCCGAGTTCGGCATAGTCGCGTTCGTTCTGATTCGCGTAGCTGGCGGCGAAGTCGGCAATTGCTTCGTCGAAGACCACGGAGGTGCCGAGGTAACCGGCCATCGCGAAGCGGTCGCCAGTGCGGGCATGTGCCCGTGCCAGCGTCCAGCCGCAGTACCCCGCGAACCGGCGCAGCCAGCGAGGCGACAGTCCGGCCAGGTCCGCCGACAGCTTCCAGTCGCGCAGTTGCCGCACGTAGTAGTCGTGGCGCTGGCCATCGGTCCCGGCCGCCACACGCGCCCAGCCCAGGAGGACGTCCGGCGCGGCCTGGATGAATCGCTGCCCGACCACCACGCGCTGCGCCTGGTTGTCGTACTGGCTAGGGCCGGCGAACTCGCTGAGTACCGACGGCTCCGCTTCCTTCACTTGAAGGAAGAGCGGATCGGAGTCTGGGCTGCCCAGCATCAGCACGATCCAGCATCGCGTGCCGACGCCGGCGACGCCCACGACCTTCCTGGCCTGACTGCCCAGCTCGTACCCGGCCAGCAGGTCGGCGCTTTCCTCGCGAAGGGCGCGCCGGTAGGCCGCGAGCAGGTCGCAGATGGCCGGCTCGGACCCGCCCCCCGCGTCCGCCGCGTCCTCGGCGGCCGCCAGATCGCCGACAGGGACAATCAGTGGCGGGTCGGCGATGATCTGGCGGCGGCCGTCCACCACTGCAGTCAGCTTGGCCAGAGCCTGCAGGCTGTCCTTGGTGCGAGCGGAGATCATGCCCTGGCCCACGGCCTTGGGCAGCTTGCCGTTCGCGGCGGACTTGGGCTCCGCGCGAATCTCGGTCAGATCAAGGCGGGCGTACCGGATATCCAGCGGCGTCATACGCGCGAACGCCAGCATCGCTTCCCGGTAACTGCTGGCTGCTGTCAGCACGACCTTCCGGCGCTGCTTGGCACCGAAGCCGTTCTCCCGCCCGGCGATCTCGATGCTTGCCGCGAGCCGCTTCACATCCCACTCCCACGGACCGGGCATCGTCTCGTCGAAGTCGTTGATGTCGAAGTCCTGACGGCCATCCGGGGCAGCGAAGACGCCGAAGTTCCCCAGGTGCGCGTCGCCGCACGCCTGGACGGTAAACCCGGTGACCGGCGTCGCGGCCAGGTCGCTGGCCATGGGCAGCGCAGTGCCGCGGAAGTAGGCGAACGGCGAGACCAGCATCCGGCCGTAGCGGACCGGCACCAGTTCCGGCAGCCGCGTCCTCGCCTGCATCTCGAGCAGATCCACTGGATCGGGGCGGTCGAAAGCAAGCTCGAGCTCAGCGTGGCATTCTCGCGGCACCAGACCCCTGGCCGCCTTGCCAAAGCTTGCTCGCTCGGCGGGAGCGGCCAGGCTGCCCGCCGCCGGCCAGTCGGGCTGGCTGTCGCGGGATCCGGCCGGGCTCCTAGCGACGGCGAGCGAGGTCTTCACGGCGGACATCGCAGCCTTCCTTACGCCAGGTAGTGAAGGGTTGCGTACCCGAGACGATCCGTCGAGCGACCACCCGCGCCGGGTGATTCAACGGAGCACCCTAATCCGTGATCACGTGAGATCTTCCGCGTTAGAGCACGCAAGATTTTACGTCGCGAGGAATCCTGCGCGGCTCCCTACGACAGCCCGCATGCCTTGTGGATATCGGCCCTGCTCGCCAGCTTCACCCGGGCGCCGCGGCCAAGCCGGGCGGCTAGCTCCTTCTCCGCCGCCTCGATCATCAGCCAGTCGGCGTAACTTACGTGCCGGTGGCCGCGGCTGGCGAGCACATGGTGCAGCGGCGATCCGCCCGCAGCGGCATCCGCCGCGACCGCCGGCATCCGCAGCAGGCCAGCCCTCGGCAGCTGCACGTCATCCGGACCAGGTCCGCCAGCCAGGTCGGCCAGCAGCGACCTGACGGTCTCCGCCGCGTCGGACTTGTTGGTGCCGATCACCCCCGTGGGGCCGCGCTTGAGCCAGCCGGCCACGTACTCACCAGGCAGCGGCTGACCGTCGGGCCCGAGAACGCGCCCGGCTTCGTTCGGAACGGTCGATGAGCGCTCGTCGAACGGCACGCCGGCCAGCGGGACGCTCTGATACCCCACCGAGCGCAGCACCATCTGGACGTCCAGCGTCTCGAGTTCGCCCGTGCCAACGAGCCTGCCCGATTCATCCAGCCTGGTGCGCTCGAGAGTCAGCCCTTCAACGTCGTTCCGGCCCTGGATCTCGGTGGGCCGGAGCCAGAACCGGACGGTCAGCCTGCGGCCGACGCCGGCCGGCGTCCTTCCTGCCCAGTCGGAGATCACTGTGTAGTTGCCGCGGACGTGCCGGTCCGCCTGGGCCAGCCGGGCGCTCTCGCCGGTCGGGTCGAAGGCATCTAGGTCCGCCTCACCGGCGCCGAGCACGATGTCAACCCCGTCAAGTTCACCCAGCTCGCGCAGCTCCTTGGTGGTGAACTTGGCCTGCGCAGGGCCGCGCCGGCCGATCATGTGGACTTCGCGGACCTTGCTGGCCACCAGCGCGTCGAGAACCGGCTGAGACACGTCCGTCTCCCGCAGTTCGGCCGGGTTGCGGATCAGTATCCGGGCGACGTCCACCGCGACGTTCCCGACGCCGATCACCGCGACCGATTCAGCATCCAGGCTGAACGCGACCGGATCGACGTCCGGGTGGCCGCAGTACCAGTTCACGAAGTCGGTGGCAGCGACGCTTCCCGGCAGGTCCTCGCCGGGAATGCCCAGGTGGCGGTCGCGCATCGCGCCGGTGGCGTAGACGACTGCGTCATAGCTGGCCACCAGTTCCTCACGGGTGACGTCGTCACCGAGGTGAACGCCGCCGATGAAGTTGACGCCGTCGTGTTCGAGGACGTTGCGCAGATATTCGGCGATCGACTTGATCGACTTATGGTCCGGCGCCACGCCGTACCGGACCAGCCCGTACGGGGTAGGGAGCCGGTCGATCACGTCCACCCGGATGGCGCGCGGCGGGTCGAGGGCCGCGGCTTGCTTGATCAGCGCCTCGGCCGTGTACAGGCCGGCCGGGCCGGAGCCGACGACTGCTACCTGAAGAGTCCGCATGTCACTAGATTCTGCCTTGTCGCTGCAAGCCCGCGCGCCAACAAGCCCCCCGTCGGCGGGGCGGGCGTCGCAGCGCCTGGTGCAGTCGATCCGCCACGAGCTAACCGGAGCAACCCGTGATCACAGGTTTCCTGGCTGACGTCCGCAGTGTACTGCTGCCTGACCAGGGTGGCAGGCACGGGCCGCTGCCGCCGGTCCTGCTCAGCATGACGGTGGTGACCGGGCTGGTAGACGCCTTCAGTTACCTGACTCTCGGCCACGTCTTCGTCGCGAATATGACCGGAAACGTGGTATTTCTCGGCTTCGCGCTGGCTGGCGCGCCCGGCTTCTCGATCTCAGCGTCCTTGACGGCGCTCGCGGCGTTCGCGGCCGGGGCATTCGGTGGAGGCCGGCTCATCGCGCGCTACCGCGATCACCGCGGACGGCTGCACAGCTCCGCCGCGGCCGGCCAGGCCGTGCTCCTCGCAGCATCAGTCATCCTCGCCGCTGTCGGCGGCAACCCGGTGACCACCGGCTTCCGCTATCCGCTCATCGCCCTGCTCGGCGCCTCGATGGGCATCCAGAACGCAGCCGCGCGCAAGATAGCGGTCCCCGACCTCACCACGACGGTGCTGACGCTGACGATCACCGGCATCGCCGCGGATAGCGCAGCGGCAGGCGGTACCGGTTCGCACTCGGGGCGCCGCCTGGCCGCGATTGCTGCCATGCTGGCCGGCGCGCTCGTCGGCGCCGCGCTTGTGCTGACTGGCGAGATCTTCTATCCGCTGCTGATAGCCCTGGTGATCGTACTGGCTGGTGCTGTGACGACCTATCAGCTCGGACACCAGGAGCCGGACTGGGTCAGGGGGACGGCAGCCTGAGGCCAGCCGGCGGGCACGGGACACGCCGGACTCCGGATCGCCGGCACCCGTCCGCCGTCCGCTAACGTCAAGGCATGCAGGACGGGCGAGCGCTCGAGGGACTCAACGGGCGCGTGGCGCTGGTCACCGGCGGAAGCGGCGGGATCGGCCGGGCGATAGCGCTGGCGCTGGCCGGCGCGGGCGTGAGCGTGGCCATCGGCTACGGCGCCAGCGACGCGACCGCTCACCAGCTGTCCGGGCAGATCACAGCGGCCGGCGGACGGGCCGCGGCCCTGAGCGCCGACCTCGCTTACGCGGCAGAGGTCGCCCGCCTGGCCGAGGACACCGAGCACGCGTTCGGTCCAGTGGACATCCTGGTCAGCAATGCGGGTACCGGGGAGCGACGGCAGCTGGAGAACATCGAGATCGAGGAGTTCGACGAGACTGTCGCGGTCAACCTGCGTGCGCCCTTCCTGCTCGCGCAGCGGCTGGTGCCGTCGATGGCGCGACGTGGCTTCGGCCGGGTGCTGTTCATCTCGTCGGTCGCCGCCTTTACCGGCGGTATCGTCGGCCCGCACTACGCGGCGTCCAAGGCGGGCCTGCACGGGCTGACGCACTCGCTGTCCGCACGGTTCGCGGTGGCTGGCGTCACTGTCAACGCAATCGCGCCTGCGCTGATCACCGACACCGGCATGCTGCTCGGCGACCAGGAGGAACTGCGGCACCAGGTGCCGGTCGGCCGGCTCGGACGGCCAGCCGAGGTGGCCCACCTTGCTCTGGCCGTCCTGGGGAACCCGTATCTCACAAACCAGGTCATCTCTCTCGACGGCGGCATTTACCCGCGGTAGCGCCCTCCGGGACGCCCAAGTGGCGCTCGGCGCGGCGAAGCCAGGACCTGCGACATCTGAGAACGAGAGATACGTCAGTGCTTGGCAAAATGGCCATTACGGCCAGGTAACCAGCCAGCCGGGACAGGGTAGCCAGCTCAGCGCCGGGAAATAGGACCCCAGATTGGAGGGGAAATCCAAAGTCAACACGGGGGGAATGCATGTATCACAAGCTCGGCGTCATGGCCGACAAAGGTTACGTAGTACTACGCGACCGGCAAGGTCCTACAATTGCGCCAGCTGAATGGGAGTCCCTGGAGTACTTGGACTGGAAGAGCGGCGGCGACACTAACTTCGCGCCCCTCGCATCGGCTACCGGCGAGATGGACTGCCGCGGCTTCTGGGACCACGGTAAGCCGGACAAGGACGGAATCTGGACGGCGAACCGCGAGCTTGCGCCGAGCCTGGCTGGCTACGTCGAAGAGATCGGCGGTAACTACGGCCGCGTCCGCGTGATCAAGCTCAACCCCAGCGATGAATCGACTGCACTGCGCCAGCTGCACCTCGATGACAACAACCGGCTGAACCCGGATGGCACTGGCTGGGTTGTCCGGTCCTGGCTGGAGCTCGACAACGCTCCCGGCCAGTCCATGTTCATCCTGCGCGAGGACAAGAACGATCCCTCCACCGAGACGCGGATCAGGCTGCATCCCGGCATGCAGCTCGTCATCGATACCGAGCGGCTCGCGCACGTGGTCTGGCACCCTGGCCCGCAGCCCCGCTACGCGCTGATCACCTCGTGGGAAAGCGACAAGGTGATCGACGGCTGGATCGAGCGGGAACAGCTAGACCGCCGCGAGCTCGCAGGAGCGCGCCGCTAACCCGTCAGGACGCGGCCCCGCCTAGGGCCGCGTCCTGACGGGCGGCCGCCAGAGCCGGCGTCCGGCAAAGTTCCGCACCCGAAAGCGAATAGTCAGCCATTTTCTGCCGGGCGCCGGGAAAGCCCTCCGCTAGCGGCTTCGTCCTGCCAAGGAGCCACGATGTCGTGTTCGGGGGAGTTAATGACAGTGTCCTCAGCCAGCAGGGCGCAGCTTGGCCTCGGCGCGTCTGCGCGCCGGGCCGTCGCAGTGTCCGCTGGGAAGGCCACCAGACGCGGCGCCCGCCGCCTTGGCAAGGGGGACGGCACGACCGTACCTGGCATGGTGACGCTAGCTTTCGATCCGGGCGCGCTGGCCGGCCTGCTCGCCGAAATTCCGCGGGGCGCGGTGCTGGTAACCGGCTCGAACGGCAAGGGCACGACTTGCCGGATGCTGGCCCAGGTCATGCGCGCGTCTGGATTGCACCCGGTGGTCAACGCCGAAGGGGCGAACCAGCGTGCGGGCCTTGCCACGACCATGGTCGCCCGTGCGGCGCTGACCGGACACCTGCCACCGGACTCGCTCGCCATCGGCCTGTTCGAGGTGGATGAGGGTTCGTTTCCTGAAGTCTTGCGGCAGGTCAGTCAGCCGAGGGCCGTGGTCTTCACGAACATTTTCCGGGATCAGCTCGACCGCTACCTTGAGCCCGCGTACATCAAGGCGCTACTTGAACAGGCGATGCAGAGCCTGCCCCCAGATACGGCGCTTGTGCTCAATGCGGATGATCCCCGCGTGGCCTTCGTGGCACCGGAAGCGAACAATCCGAGGCTGTACTTCGGCGTCGAGGACCCCGGGCTCTGCCGAGCCGAAGCCGATCCGACTTCAGATTTCCCGCGGTGCCCGCGCTGCGGTGGTGAACTGACCTACAGCCGCGTCTACTACGCCCACCTGGGTCACTGGGCGTGCCGAGGCTGCGGGTTGGCCCGGCCGCAGCCGCAGGTCCGCCTCACAAAGGCAGACCTCACCGGGGCATACTCGACGCGCCTTCTGGTGGCCACGCCGACAGCGGAAGCAACGCTGGAAATTCCGCTGCCCGGCCTCTACAACGCGTACAACGCACTCGCCGCGGTGGCCGCGGCCAGTCAGTGCCAGCTGCCCGAAGGGTCGCTCACTTCGATCGAACAGACCACCACGGCCTTCTTCCGGATGGAGAAAGTCCGGGTCACCGGGCACGACGTGTACCTGGCGCTGGCGAAGAACGCTAACGGCTACACCGAAGTGCTTCGTGCGGTACTCGGCGACCGCCAGCCCAAGCAGATGCTGCTCGGCCTCAACGACTACCCGGGCAAGCAGCCAGACACGTCCTGGATCTGGGACGTCGACTTCGCGTCACTGACCGGCCTGATCCCGGCCCCCGTCATCTCCGGTAACCGTGCAGCCGACCTTGCGGTCCGGCTGAAGTACGCAGGGTGGGCGGGCGCGGGCGGCGACAGCGGTCTTGCGATCGAGCCGGATCCGGTGCGCGCGTTCCAGACCGCGCTCGCGCGCGCACCCGCTGGCCAGCCGCTATGGGTCGTCTCCACCTCAGTTGTGCTGTGGGAAGTGCGGCGCTGGCTAACTGACCACGGATACGTCCACCAGCTGTGGCGTGAGCAGACCGGAGCAGGCACATGGCAGGCATGAGGATCACGGTCTGCTACCTGTACCCGGACATCATGTCCACCTACGGCGACCACGGCAACCTCGAGACGGTCCTGCGCCGGTGCGAGTGGCGCAACATCGCGGTCGACGTCACCGAACTGCGCCTCGGCGACCGCCTGGCGCCGGACCAAGCCGACCTGATCATGATCGGCGACGGCGGCGAGTCACAGCAGCACCTCGTCGCGCCCGATCTTTGCAAGGTCAAAGGCGAATGCATCAGGGAGTCGGTCGCCCGCGGCGCCGCGGCGCTTGCCGTCGGCGGCGGCTACGAGCTCTTCGGTCGCTTCTGCCAGCCGGAACGAGGCGCGGAACTGCGCGGCATCGGCCTGTTCGATGCCTGGACCGTACGGCAGAACGCGGTACTCAGCGGTCACTACTCCACAATCTCCGCTGCGCACGCGGACCGGTTCATCGGCGAGCTTGTCGTCCGGTGGCGGGACACCCTGCTGGTGGGCTTCGAGAACCACGGCGGCGGCACCTACCTCGGCGCGGCAGCGCAGCCACTGGGCCAGGTAGTCAGCGGCCACGGCAACAACGGCGACGGCACCGAAGGCATCATTCTCGGTAGCGCAGTGGGCACCTATCTGCGCGGCCCGTGCCTGCCGAAAAATCCCGCCCTCGCTGATTTCCTGATCGGCGCCGCCGTCATCAGGCGCTACGGTGTCGCGGACCTGCCGCCGCTCGCCGACGACCTTGAGGAGGCGGCGCGCGGTGATGCGATGCGGCGCGCCCAGGATGCTGCCCGCGGGGTGCGCGCGGCGCGCGCGAAGGTGCGCCTGTCCGCCTTCGCCCAGGCGTCACTCGAGCACGGCAGGAACGCCCGCATCAGAGCGACGCGGGCCGCACTGCACGTGTCGGCTCGGCGACGGCCCGCAGGCGGCGTAACCCTCAAGCGCAGCGGGAACGCCCGGTCCGGCGGGAGTCGATGACGACACCAAAGCGCGAGAGTGCCGCGGTGAAGCCCGGCACAACGCTCACGCCGGGCACGACCCCAGCCAGCGCCGGCGGCCCGGCCCGCACAGAGCGTGGCCCCAGCCTGGCTCGCTCCAGTGGCGTGATGGCGCTCGGGACGATCGCCTCGCGCTTCACCGGATTCCTGCGCACGGCCGTCTTGCTGTACGCGATCGGCACGCAGAACCTGGGCGACGCCTACAACGTCGCCAACAACCTCCCCAACGCCGTCTACAACCTGGCGCTCGGCGGCATCCTCACCAGCGTGGTGGTACCTCTTCTGGTCAACGCGGCTAAGACCAACCGGGACGGCGGCGAGGCCTACGACCAGCGGATCTTCACCCTCGGGGTGTTTGCGCTCGGCGGCATCACAGCGGTCGCGACAGCAGCAACGGTGCCGATCACCGCCATTTACGGCCATGGCCTGCCGAACCAGGCCACTTATCACCTGACGGTGATCTTCACCTACTTTTTCCTGCCGCAGATTTTCTTCTACGGAGTGAGCTCGCTGGCGGGCGCGATCCTGAACGCCCGCGGCAGTTTCGCCTCGCCGATGTGGACGCCGGTCGTCAACAACATCGTTGTCATTTTCGCCAGCGTCGCGCTGATCGTCACTGCGGGGACGAACCGTACCCCGCAGGACATCTCGACCGGAGCAATCCAACTGCTCGGCATCGGGACAACTCTCGGGATCGTGCTGCAGACGGTTGCGATGTGGCCGTCGATGCGCAGCGTGGGGTTCCGCTGGCGGCCGCGGTTCGACTTCAGGCGGGAAGAGGTTGCCGAGATCGGCCGCATGAGCGGCTGGATGTTCTTCTACATCGCGGCGACCCAGCTGTCGTTCGTGACGACCACCATCGTGTCCAATGACGCTGGCGCCCGGGTCTGCAAGACCTGCGCAGGCGCCGGGTACGCGGCCTTCAGCAACGCATGGCAGCTATTCCAGCTCCCTTATGCGATCGTGGGCGTCTCGGTGATCACGGCCATGCTGCCGAGAATGAGCGCGCACGCAACGAGCGGCGCCTACCGCCTGCTCACCAGGGACTTCTCCGCCGCAACGCGGCTGTCCTCGGTCATCATCGTGCCGTCGGCGATGATCATGGCCGTCCTGGGCCCGGCGCTGGCGCAGGGCCTCTTCGGCCATGGCAGTACCTCCGCCGCCTCCGCTCGCTACCTGGGCGTCGTCTTCGGCGTGTTCTGCCTGGGCCTGCTCCCCTACACGCTGTTCAACTTGCTGCTGCGGGCCTTCTACGCCATGCACGACAGCAGGACGCCTGCGCTGGTCGGCGCGGTCTCTATTGCGGTACGGATCGCGACCGGCTTCGGAGCGCTACTCATCCTGCCGCCCGCTAACGTCGTCGCGGGCCTGGGCGTGGGGTTCGGCATATCGAGCCTGGTGATGGCAGTGTGGCTGTGGCGGATCCTGTCCAGGCGGGTGGGCGGCCTGGACAACCGCAGGATCGGCAAGGCCCTTGTACGGATGCATGTCGCTGCAGTTCCCGGCATGATATTCGCGCTCGCCGTGTCAGTGATCATTGACCGGATCGTCCCCGCCGGTACCGTGGCGGCGCTGGCGACCGTGGCCGTCGGCGGGACCGGCGGGCTCGTGCTGTACTTGCTGGCTGCCAGGTTCCTTAACGTAACTGAAGTCACTGAGCTAACGCGCTCGCTCCTCTTCCGGTTGCGCCCTGGCCGAGCCAGATTGCTCCGCAGCTGATATCGCGGCCAATGCGCTCATCTACCCGGCGCAGGCCGCCGGCCGGCACCGTAATGCGGTCGATAGGCGGCATAGCAGCCCTGTCGGTCGTGGCCGGGCTGCTGGTCAGCGGTATGGCACTCACGGTTACCGGGATGGCCGGAATCGCGACCCGCGATGCCGTAGCTACGTTTGACAATCTGCCCGTGCCCGACGTTTCACAGGTGCCGTCTCGATCCGAGATCCTCGATTCGCGCGGCAGGCTGATCGCCTATTACTACCCGAATCACATCTACCGCGTCCCGGTCAGCTACGGCCAGATCGCGCCGTCGATGCGCGAGGCCATCGTCGCTATCGAGGACTCGCGTTTCTATCAGCACGGCGCGATAGATGTTCACGGCACGATGCGCGCGATCGTCACCGACCTGACGGAGGGTCAGGTGCAGGGCGGCTCGACACTGGCGCAGCAGTACGTGAAGAACGCCTTGCTGCTGACCGCCGCCGACAGGGCGGAGCAGCAGGCCGCGGCCGCGGACGACCTCGGCCGCAAGATCCGCGAACTACGGATAGCCGCGAACGTCGAGCACGACTTGACGCCCGACCAGTTGCTCGCCGCCTACCTGAACGTCGCGTACTTCGCGAACGAGGCGTATGGCATCGAGGTGGCTGCCGAACGCTACTTCGGAAGGACCGCCGCCACGCTGACCCTGGCGCAGTCGGCGATGCTTGCCGGCATGGTGCAGAACCCGGCCGAGTTCAACCCGGTCACCGATCCAGTTGCCGCAACGCAGCGCCGGAACGTGGTGCTCGCGCGGATGGCCCAGCTCGGCTACATCAGCAAGGCGGCCGCGGCGCGGGCGAGACTGGCACCGCCCGGCGCGCGTCTCCGGCCGCAGTCACTGGCAGAGGGCTGCCCCAGCGCGGCGCCGGCGTCCGCCGCCTGGTTCTGCGACTACGTGATCGCCGAGCTGCGGACCAACGCCGCGTACAGCGTCGCCTGGCACAAGCTGAACACGACCGGCGGGCTGAAGATCTACACCACGCTGAACCCGCAGGACCAGACCGCGGCGCAGAACGCCGTGAACTTCATGCTGCCCCCGCCACCCTCGGCGTACAACCCGGGGCAGAACGCAGCAGCCGAGGTACTCATCCAGCCCGGCACCGGCGCTGTCGAGGCAATCGCGGTAGACCGGCCGTACGGCGCGGGCAGCGGGCAGGACAGCATCGACTACGCCGTCGACACTCCGCAGGACGGCGGCCTGGGCGTCCAGACCGGGTCGTCGTCCAAGCTGTTCACCCTGATTACCGCGCTCAAGCGCAGCATGCCCTTCGGCTTCAGCCTGGCGGCTTCATCGCCCGCCGTCGTCCGCCCCTACTACAACTGCAGCCGCAGGCCGACCGGGTCGTTCCCGGTAGCCAACGCCGAAGGCGCCGGGCACGGTACTTACTCGCTCTACACCGGGACCACCAAGTCGATCAACGTGTTCTATGCCAAGCTCGAGCAACGCGTCGGCCTGTGCAACGTGGTCCGGACCGCGGTCAGTATGGGCGACCACCGCGCGGACGGCGGCTCGCTCCTGACGGCGGCCGGCAAGCCGGGCACTCCGGGTTACCAGCCCCCGGCCGACGACGTGCCCTCGTTCACGCTGGGCTCCGTGGACGTCTCGCCGATGACGATGGCAGCCGCTTACGCGTCAGTCGCGGCAGGCGGCATCTACTGCCGGCCAGTGGCCATCGCCCGGATCACGGCCGCCGGGGCCGGCGCGGCAAGGGCCAGGCAGCTGCCGGTCGCCACTGCTGGCTGCCACCGGGTGTTCTCCGCAGCCGTGGCTGCGGCCGCTACCTACATCCTGCGCGGTGTCCTGACCAGCGGCACGGCGAAGGGTGACAGCGTCACCAGGAAGGGAACCGCCGTGCCGCAGGCCGGGAAGACCGGGACAGCCAACAGCTTCGACTTCGCCGCGTTCGGCGGCTATACGCCAAAGCTCGCCGGGTTCGTGTCAGAGTTCAACCCGGCCGGGCCGGTCAGCCACCCGATGGTCGGCAAGGCCTCGTGCTACCGCGCTTCAGGCGGCGGCAAGGACTGCCCGGGCTCCGTTCTCGGCGCTAACGCAGGACAGATCTGGCAGCTGACGTTCGAGTCCGCGGACCTGGGCAAGACGTTCGGTTCCTTCCTCCCCGTCCCGCGTTCCAGCACGTTCCTCCGAGCCGGAACCGGGCAGCGCGCACCGGCGAAGGCCAAGCACCGCTAGGGAAACGCCCGCTGGCCTGCGGCTCATGCGCGCCGACAGCCCGGCCGCCCAACACTCCAGGGTGCACTGCCAACTCAGGCCCGCTGGGCCTCGTCGGCCAGAGCCGGGGAATGACGCGCGACCAGCTCGGTAATCCGACGCGCCAGGTGCTGCGCGGTAAGGCCCTGCGCGTCCAGCAGCTGAGCCCGCTCACCGTGCTCCAGGAAGCTCTGGTCCAGGCCGAACGTCCGGACCGGCGTGTCCACGTCGTTGTCGCGCAGCATCCGGGCGACGGCGTCACCGAAGCCGCCCACCCTGCCGTTGTCCTCCACCGTCGCCACCAGGCCGTACTGCCGCGCTGCCCCGGGCAGCGCCGGGTCGAGCGGCTTGACCCAGCGCGGATCCAGTACCGTAACGCCGATCCCGTGGTCTGCCAGCCTGTCGGCTGCCTCGGCGCATACTGCCGCCATCGGCCCGGCGCCGAGCATCAGGACGTCGCGCCGGGCCGGATCGGCTGTCTGGCGGAGTACATCCATCCCGCCGAGCTGGCCGACGGCAGGCACGTCCTCGATAGCCAGGCGGCCGGGGAAGCGCAGCGCGGTCGGGCCGTCATCGATTGCGACGGCCTCCCTGAGCAGCTCGGCAACCCTGGCTCCGTCCCTGGGCACCGCGATCCGCATGCCCGGAACCACCTGCAGGATCGAGCCATCCCACATGCCATGGTGGCTCGCGCCATCCGGCCCCGTCACGCCTGCCCGGTCGAGCACGAAGGTGACCGGCAGCCGGTGCAGCGCCACGTCCATCAGGACCTGATCGAATGCCCGGCTCAGGAAGGTCGAGTAGACCGCGACGACCGGATGCAAGCCGCCCATCGCCAGTCCGGCTGCGCTGGTGACCGCGTGCTGCTCGGCGATCCCGACGTCAAAGACGCGGTCAGGATAAGCACTGGCGAACTTCGCCAGGCCAGTGGGATGCAGCATCGCAGCGGTGATCGCCACGATGTCAGGACGCTCGGAACCGATCATGGTGAGCTCGTCA
>DATMMA010000306.1:0-2921 GCA_035570295.1 Streptosporangiaceae bacterium | reverse complement strand
AACTGCCGGACTCAGCAGACCCGGACGTCCTCGCCAGCATGCTGATCGGCTCGTTCTACGCACGGTACATCGCCACCTCCGACATACCCGATGACTGGGCAGAACAGACCCTACGGCACGCGTGGCCAGACGCCCGCAGCGCCCAGCCGCGTATCCAGGCCCACCCTGGGTAAAGGCAGGAAGCCCCCTGCCGCTGACCGAGTCAGCGACAGCCCGCACGGCGGCAGCAAGCGCAACCATCGGATCCTGAGTCCGGCTTCACGATCACGCTGCGTCAGCAGAACCAGCGGGGCTGCCCGCCCCAAGCACACGACACCCTCGGCGCAATCAGGCTCTTCTACATGGCATTGAGAAAATCCCTCTTGCTGCTTGGCCCCGTCTTTCCACGTAGCTGAACCTGGTTTACCGAGCGCCAGGTGCGCCGTAGCGGCTGTGCGCCGCCCGGAGATCATGTCTTGCCGTCCTGTGCGTGGCTGGGAGGCTGCGGCGCAACCGGCATGCATGTCCGGTTCTGGAGCAGAATGGGAGCGGCGACAGGCCGGCAGGTGCGGTCGGCCGCGGTGGTGGTCGCGACATCAACGGCGGTGACCTGGCAGTGAGGCGAGGAGACTAGCGTGACGGATGCGATCTTCGTTGAGGATCTCAGAAAGAATTACGGTGATTTCACCGCCCTGCACAGCGTCTCATTCGCCGTCGAGGAGGGCACGATCTTCGGCCTGCTGGGCCCGAACGGCGCGGGCAAGACCACCGCCGTCCGGATCCTGGCCACCGTCCTGAAACCTACCGGCGGCCGGGCCGCGATCCTGGGGAATGACGTCGTGGCGCATCCGGACCGGGTGCGGTTCGACATCGGTCTCGCCGGGCAGTTCGCCGCGGTGGACGAGCAGCTGACGGGCCGGGAGAACCTCCGGCTTGTCGGGCGACTGGCGCAGCTTCGCCCGAAGCTGATCTCCGCCCGGGCTGATGAGCTCCTGGACAGGTTCCAGCTCAGCGCAGCGGCGAACAAGCCAGTGAAGGCGTACTCCGGCGGCATGCGCCGACGGCTCGACATCGCATCCGCGCTCGTCCAGCGGCCCCGCGTCCTGTTTCTGGACGAGCCGACCACGGGCCTGGACCTGCAGAGCCGCAACGAGCTGTGGACCATGATCCGCGAGCTGGTGCAGGGCGGTACCACGGTGTTGCTGACGACCCAGTACCTGGAGGAGGCCGACCAGCTCGCAGGGAGGATTGCGGTAATCGATGGCGGCAGGATGATCGCCAATGACACCCCGGCCCGGCTGAAAGCGGTGTTCGGCAGCACGATCCTGGAGCTGGCCTACCGGGACGAGGAGGCAGCGTCCGAGGCCGCCAGGATGCTGACCTCCAGCCCGGCCGACCATCTGGAGCGGGACCGGGCGACACTTCGGCTGACCACTCAGGACAGCGTGAAGGTCCTCGGTGAGGTGCTGCCGCGGCTCGAGCAGGCTGGCCTGCGGCCCGTGCGCCTGGTGGTCCGCGACCCCAGCCTGGATGACGTATTCCTGGCGCTCACCGGCAGGCAGCCGCCGGAAGCTCAGGCCCGCGATGGGAGCGCACCATGAGTTCGGCCATCGACACGACGTTCGCGGCGGGGACTGGCGCGAGTGACCGTCTGCCGCGCAACTGGTTTTCGCCCGTGCGCGACACGATCGCGATCACCGGCCGCAACCTGACCGGTATCCGGCGGGTCCCGCAGCTGATTGTCTTTACCCTGATCCAGCCGGTCATCTTCGTCCTGCTGTTCACCTACGTGTTCGGCGGAGCGATCAAGGGGCTGCCGCCTGGCCTGACCTACGTGGACTACCTAATCCCCGGTGTCTTCGTGCAGACCGCGGTCTTCGGCTCGATCATCACCGCGGTCGGGATGGCCACCGACCTGAAGAGCGGCATCATCGAACGGTTCCGCTCTCTGCCGATGTCGCCCTCGGCTGTCCTGGTAGGGCGCTCGATCAGTGACCTCACGCGGAACGTCTTCGTCGTGATCCTGATGGCCGTGGTCGGCTTCCTGGTCGGCTTCCGCTACAGCAACGGGCTGGCTAAGTTCCTGCTCGGCATGTTGCTCGTGCTTGTCTTCGGTTACGCGATGTCATGGATCTTCGCGCTGGTCGGAATGGCGGTCAAGGATCCGGAGACGGCACAGGCGGCAGCTTTCCCGGTGCTCGCACCGCTGGTCTTCGCCTCATCGGTATTCGTGCCCGTCACCACGATGCCGGGCTGGCTCCAGCCATTCGCTGAGAATCAGCCAGTCTCGCTGACGGCATCGGCGGCCCGCCAGCTCATGCTGGGCATTCCGGCGGGCAATGATCTGCTGTGGTCGTGTTGCTGGATCGCCGGAATAGTCGCAGTATGCGCGCCGCTCTCTGTCTGGCTATACAGAAGGTCTGTCTAACGCAGGTCTGTCTATATCGCGTTTGCCGTGGCGGCTGACGCCCCGTTTCGACACCAAAGCCGGGTTAGCAGCGCACCGACATCCGCAATGACTGAGTCCGGTTTCCGTTGCCAGAGCGCCAGGAACCAAGCTGACCGTCTGGGGGCACTCACACCGGCCCGTTGACACGACAGAATTGCCGATCTGTGTGGCAAGAGTCATCAGTCGATCGGTGCCCCGGAGAATACAGATCGGCGGTTCCGGCGCGTGGGTCTTGCCCGGACGGCTTACTCGGCGTGAGTGAGGGTTGCGGCGCATGCCCGTTCCCTCAGTGGCTGGGATGTCGGCATGCCCGGGCGTCGCCCTGACTTGTGACGAGGGGCGTGCACCTGCCGAACTCTGCTCGGACGGCAGTCTGCAGCTGTGGTTCAGGTGGCCTTGCCCGGAAGTGTGTCTCGCGTCTAGTCGGGGACGGCGCTGGGAGCGGCATCAGCCCGGGCTGCCGCCGAAGCTGATCTCGTTGCCGTCCGCGTCC
>DATMMA010000305.1:0-7348 GCA_035570295.1 Streptosporangiaceae bacterium | reverse complement strand
GGGTGGTCTGGTCGTCTTGCTGGACGGCGTCGTGGTCGGGACTGGTTGGCTCGCTGACGACTGCATGCGGGGGTGCGGTGCTGGCGCTGGCGCTGGCGGCGACGGTCGCCCCGACTCCGCCGCCGGTCAGCGCGAGGGCCGCTACGCTGGCCGCCACAACCCTGGCCCTGATGTTCATAACTGTCACCTTTCTCGTCTGGTGTTACCGACGCCCCCAGCCTGCGTCATCGACCATGAGATGACCGTGTGACGAGAATGTGAGAATTGCGCAGGAGGGCGTGGTTCAGCGTCCGGTCGGCCCCCTGACTGGGATCTCGACCCGGACCATGGCTCCGCCCTCGGGGACATTGGCAGCACTAGCGCGGCCCCCGTGCGCCCGGGCAATCGAGGCCACGATGGCCAGGCCGAGGCCGGTCCCGCCGTCGGCGCGACCGCGGGCCTGGTCGGCACGGCGGAACCGCTCGAAAGCGTAGGGAAGGAAGTCGGCCGGGAAGCCCGGCCCGCGATCGCGGACCTCGATCGTTGCGTTCTGCCGTCCGTTCGTGGCCGAGAGATGGCAGGTAACGACGACCATGCTGCCCGCCGGGGAGTGCTCGATCGCGTTGTTGATCAGGTTGTCCAGAACCTGCCGCAGCCGGTCTGGATCGGCGTGGGCTATCAGCCCCTCGTCGGCTCTCATCGCGATGCTGACCCCCTGGTCAGCCGCGCGGGAAGCAAGGCCGCGGACTGCGGCCGAGATCAGCGCAGGCAGCTCTGCGGGCATCAGGTTCAGGAACGCGGGTCCCTCGTCGGCCTGGGCCAGCAGCAGCAGGTCCTCGGCTAGCCGGATCAGCCGGTCAGTGTCGCCTGCCGCCTCCCTGACCCCGGCGACTAGCTCCGCCTTCGGCTTGCCAGGACGGGCTGCCAGCTGCAACTCGGCCTTGAGCGCAGTCAGCGGCGTGCGCAGCTCATGCCCGGCATCCGCGACGAAGGAGCGCTGCCTGCTCAGCGCCAGCTGCAGCCGCTCTAGGAGCCGGTTCATCGTAACCGCGAGAGCCGCGAGCTCATCTCTAGTCGCCGGCACTTCCAGCCTCGTGGCTGAATCGTGCTCGGTGATGTCATCAAGCCGCCGCCGCAGCCGGTCCACCGGCCGTAGCGCGGCGCCAGTCAGCAGCCACGCGCCCAGGCCGGCGACCAGAACCGCCACAGGCCCGCCGATAAGTGCCACCTTGCGGGCGCGGTCACGGGCCGCGTCGGCGACATCGGTCGAGACTCCGACGACCGTGATGAGCCTGCCATGGTGCACGCCAGTCGCGAGGATCCGGATCGGCTCGCCGTCGATCATCGTCGTGAGCGTCAGGTGCCCGTGCATCGCCGCCGCGTGCAGCTGCGGCGGTGACAGCAGCGGATCGACGGCGCCCGTGCCGGTCGGGTAGACGACCGCCGCGGCTGGCGTCAACACCTGCGTTACCTCGTCGGCTCCTGGCGCGGGCCACTGCCCGGTCTGGTTGCCGGACTGACCGGAGTGCGCGACGCGGGAGCCCTGGCGGAGCAGAGTGCCGTTGGCCAGCTGAGCCGCGACGGCTGTCGCTCGCGACGTCAGACCGCTGTCCAGCGCAGCGTTCAGCGACGACGACAGCTGGGTCATGAACGTCAGGCTGGCCACGACGACCAGGGCGGCGGTACCCAGCGCGAACACCAGAGCCAGTCGCAGCCGCAGGGACACGCCGGCTCACCCGCTGACGTCGGGCGCGATGCGCAGCCGGTAACCCGCGCCGCGGACCGTCTCCAGCTGCGCCACCCGGAACGGCCGGTCGATCTTGCGTCGCAGGTAGCCGACGTACTGATCGACGACGTTCGACACGCTGTCGGTCGCGCAGTCCCAGGCGTGATCCAGGATCCGGGTCCGGGTCAGAACCTCGCCAGGATGCCGCATGAACAGCTCCAGCAGCGCGAATTCCTGGGCGGACAGGACAAGCTCCGCTTGGCCACGCCAGGCCTGCCGAGTGGCCGGGTCCAGCCGCAGATTCCCGACTTGCAACAGGGCGGGGCGCTCGGGAGCGCCCCTTCTCAGCAGCGCCCGCAACCGCGCGCCGAGCTCGTCGAAGCTGAATGGCTTAGTCAGATAGTCGTCGGCGCCAGAGTCCAGACCGCGCACCCGGTCTGCGGGCAGGTGCCGCGCCGTCAGCATGAGCACCGGGGCCCAGCAGTCGCCGTCGCGCATGCGGCGGCACACCTCGAACCCGTCAAGGCCGGGCAGCATTACATCGAGCACTACGACGTCGTATCCGAACTCGGTGGCCCTCCAGATCGCGTCTGGCCCGTCCGGTGAGATATCGACCGAATATCCGGCTTCGCCGAGTCCCCGCCGCAGAAGGGCCGCGGTCCGAACGTCGTCCTCCACCACCAGGACTCGCATACCCCCACGGTAAGCCGGCTTTCATGTGAGCGAGATGTGAGCTGGCGCCAGGACCAGTCATCCAGGACGATCTATGGCATATGAACCTGTACCACCCGGACGGCCGCACCGGCGAGTGCTGCGAATGACAAGGCGGGGCGACGACACTGCGGCAGCCGACCTGCGACTCGATGTCCTGAACAGTTGCGCCCGACGCTGGGCCGAGCAGGTGCCGCACCTTCGCCGCGATCGCTGCCGGCGACCCGCTCACCCTGGTCAGCATGACCTGGTAAGCAGGCGAGCCGGTCATCCGGGCGACGTACGAGGCGTTGGCCACGAAGAACGAGTCGTGTGGCGCGAGCGGGACTCCCTCACGATCCCGACGTAGTGGAACGGGACGATGTGGTACGCGTGGTCGCTCGCGAACTGAAGCCGTAGCCGGATCAGCCCGCCGGGGGAGAGCTGGTAGTCACGCACAGTCTCGTCGGATACGAGGACGCGTCCGGCCTCGCCGCGAGGGCGGCCAGCACGGACTTGGCGTTCTCGCCTTGAAAGAACGCGTCCGACACGCTGGTTGCCGTCTGGATTCGGGCCGGGTTGATGCCGAACATGTCCTGCAGGTCGTTCCCGACAAAGGCGAACCGGTGCATCATCGGCTGCACGCCCACCACTCCCGGGAGCGTGCTGGTCGCGGCGGAGATGCCCGCCGGGAGCCCGGCTTGCGGCCGTCCGTGATCTTCAAAATGGCGGGACAGGTGGCCCGGAGTCAGGCAAGCCCGTCAATGGCCGTGGATGGTCGGCGTCAGCACATCCCCGACCGCCTCGACCAACAGCGTCATTTCATAGGAAACCAGGTCGGTATCGCACTCCGGAGCGGCCACCACGGCCAGGCTTGAGCCGTCGCTTATCGCCATGACCAACATCAGCCCGCGCTCCATCTCGACGAGCGCCCGAGTGGGCAAGCCTGTCTCGAAGATCCGCGCGGCGCCGCGTATCAGGCCGACCAGTCCACAAGTGATGGCCGCGAACTGTTCGGCGAAACCATCGGGGATTCCATCCGACAGCGCCAGTGGCACGCCGTCCGAGGTCACCACGATCGCATGCGCGACATTCACTACTCGCGTGGCGAAGTCAGTGACGAGCCAGTTCAGGTCCTGGCGGTATGCGTAATTCAACGACTGGGTCCCCCTTGCTCGCGGGAAGTCTGACCCTCCGCACGGCGAGCTCCGCTCTGGAACCCGCTCAGGCGCTTGCGGGCCATCTCAGGTGATCGCCGCGGCCGTGCGGCCGGGGGCGCCTGCGCGTCGGGAACGTCCGCCCGACGGCTGGTCACCCCGCTGGCTTCATGGCGGCCGCCGCCCGCGGATCCGGGCAGGAGATTCGCCAGCGGGACCCGCCTAGGCAGCCCAGCGCGGGTGTCGTCGCCGCGGATCGGATGGGCAACTATCAGGGCGGCTTGCCTGCCTTCAGCCGACGACGTTTCCATTCCGGATCCCCGGTCGCCGCCCTCCTGCGAAGCCGCGCCGGGCGGGTTGCTGCCGCTGCCCGCAGCACCCGGCGAGCGGTCGCGGTGGAACCAGCTCGACGTCACTGAGGTCGCTGCCGACCTGGTTTCGGCAGTGGTGGCTGAGGTGTATGCGGGCATCACGGCATCGTCGGGAAACGGGCCAGGCGCAGCTGAGCGGCTGATTGTGCCGTGATCGCCGGACGCGGACCCGATTGCTGCGACCTCGAGCGGCGGGCCGTACTGACCCGCGGCCCACCCAGGCGGGCGCGCTTGATGCTCGCTGACGCTGTCTGGCAGCCAGATCATCGCGGTCAGGCCCTGCGGCGACCGGGTCTGCAGCCGCAACCGTACCCCGTGTCGTTCGGCCAGGCGCCCCGCCGCGAACAACCCCATGTGCCGAGACACCGAGACATCGATGACGGGCAGGTTCTCAAGCCGCGAGTTGATCTCGGCCAGCCGGGACTCGGGGATGCCGACCCCGCTGTCGCTGACCTCGATCAGCACGCCTCCGGTTGCCAGCTGCCGTGCTGAGACCTGCACCGGGGTGTGCTTAGCGGAGAAGTTCGTGGCGTTCTCTATGATCTCGGCCAGCAGGTGTACGACGTCGGATACCGCGGATCCTGTGATGGCGATCCCAGGCTGAATCGTGAGCGTCACCCTGCTGTATTGCTCGATCTCCGACGTCGCAGCCCGAGCCACGTCCGTGAGGGATACCGGTTTGCTCCACTTGCGGGCGCCTTCGTACCCGGCGAGCAGCAGCAGGTTCTCCGAGTTCCTGCGCATCCTGGTGACCAGGTGGTCCATGGAGAACAGGTTGGACAGCCGGTCGGGGTCGCCCTCGTCCTGCTCGAGCGAGTCGATTAGGTGCGCCAGCCGCTCGAGCAGCGACTGGCTGCGCCGGGAAAGGCTCACGAACATCGCGTTGAAGCTGTTGCGCAACATCGCCTCATTGCCGGCCAGCCGCACCGCCTCCGAGTGCACCTGGTCAAACGCTCGGGCTACCTGCCCGATCTCATCGGCGGACACCACGTTAATCGGCACCACCTCCAGACGGGTCGCCGAGTCGGTGGCCTCGCCTAGTTCCCGGACCCGCTCTGGCAGCTGCACCGTGGCAATGTTGAGCGCGCCTTCCTTTAGCCTGCGCAACGGCCGGACAAGGGACCTGGCGACCGCGAGCGTGGCGATCAACACCATTAGCAGGATCACGGCGGTCAGGAGGGCGTTGATCAGCGCGGACTCTTCTGCGCTCCACTCCAGCGACTGGGCACGCGCGACGATGGATGTGGCCATCCGCCGTTCGACCTGCTGCATGTCGTCGACCGTGCCTGACATCGCGGAGTACCACCGCGCAGGCGCCGCTGTCGCACTGATGCCCAGGGCGCCTGCACCGATGTCCAGACTGCCGACGGATAGGACGTACGTCTCGATGCTTTGTGCCTCGTTGACCAGCGGCCCCGCGACGGTGTTGCGGAAAGCGCTTTGCTCGGCAGGCGTGGCGGTCGTGTCGAACGCCGTCAGGTCGTTGAGCTCCTCGGACTGAGCGGTGTTCACTGCCTGCTGTACGCCATTTGCGAAAAGCTGCTGGCTGAGAGCGTTGAACAAGAGCGCACGCTGCTGAGCGGCCTGGTCCTTCGCCAAGGCCAGCGAGTCAAGCGCCTGGACGTCATTGACGAGTCCGGAGTCTGACGTGCCCTGCGCGATCTGGTCGGTCAGAAATATCATGTCGCCGATGGGGGCTGCGTAGTCAGCGATCACGGCAAGCGCGGACTGGCTGGCCCGCGCGGTACTCCGCAGCGCCCTGAGGTTCGTGATCACCGAGACCACGGCAGCCGCCCTGGACCGGATGTTCGCCGGGAAGGAACTGCCGATCCCGGCGGCCAGCGACCGGACCTTGGCTGCGGCGGCGTCCGTCGAGTTATACCAGTGCTGAAGTTCCTTAGGACTGCTGATGGGCAGCCGCCCGGTCGTCTCGTCGCGTTCATCCTGCAGGGCCTGCACCAAGCCGGTGACCTGCTGCCCAAGGTTCGCGAGTTGCGCCACGCGGCCGAATTGGGCCGCGCTGTCGGCCGCTGACACAACCCGTAGCCCGCCAAAGACCAGGCCCATGACCAGGGCCAGCACGATCACCGCTATCAGCCGCCGGGACACCGGCCAGTTCCGCAGCATCAGCCGCCTCGGACTCGGGATGCGTAACATCGCTGGGTCCTTGGCACGCCGGCTGGCATTACTGGCGCTCGCTACCTGATGGGTCCCCACTACTGATGTCCTTACTGGTCACGCGCTCTCGTCATGCGGCCGTACCTGCCAGACGCCACTGGAACTCAGCTCGCCCACGGCGGCTTGGTGGAGATGATTTGCACCGAGCCAGCGGTGCCGGTCGGCAGGACTTGGTTGAAGGAGCCGTGCCGCCACTGGAAGATGAAGGCCGCCGCAGCCCCGTTTTCACCCAGCGCATCGAACTTCACCGGGCCCTGCACGCTGGTCAGCGTGACGCCGCTGTGCAGAAAGCTGATGATCTTGGAGTTGTCAGTGCCGCCAGTGGCTTTGACCGCCTGCTCGATTACCTGGCCCACGGAGTAAGCCTCGGCCACGTCGGCGTTGACGCCGGAAGCCGTGCCGCCGTACCGGGCGACGTACTGCCGCACCATCTGCTTGCTTGCCGCGTTGCGATACCCAGGAAACCAGCCGTCCGGCACCATTATCCCGTCGGCGTTGCCCATGCCAACCGCTGAGGTGAACGCGCCGCCCTGGTCCGGTCCGGCGGCCGCAATGAACAGCTTCGGCGTGTAGTGCTGCTGCTCGAAGGCCCGCATGAAAGCACTGACGGTAGGCACATCGGTGGATCCGAGCACCACGAGTTGCGCGCCCGTCGCGGCCACTTGGTCGGCCTGGGCCTTGTAAGTCGCGACGACCGACGGAAATATGTTCGAGTACACGGTCTGGAGACGGAGTTTCTGCAGCAGCGTCTGGGCTAGCTGCACCGGCGGGTCGGCGAACGGGTCCTGGGCCATCGGGTAGGCCGCCGTCTTCGGCCGCTCGCTGGCAGGCAGTGAGGCAATCCAGTGAACGAACGGGACCATCTCGTCCGCGATCGGCAGGCTCACGTCGAACACATCGTGGTCAGCCTGGTTGGACGGGGTATCGAAGACCGACGGCGCGCCGCCGGCCCCTTCGACGAACGCCATGCCGTATCGCGCCGCCACCGATGACGCCGGGGCGGTCAGCAGCGACGAGAAGGGCCCGAAGGCCAGGTCCACATGGTCAACACCGAACAGCGTCTGGTAGTTAGTGACGACCAGGTTCGGCGAGCTATCGTCATTGAGGATGGTTAGTTTGACGTGCCGGCCACCGATCCCGCCGTGGGCGTTCACGTCGCTGGCCCAGAGCTCGTACCCCCTCTCGAAGGCCTGGCCGTCGGCCGAGAAGGTTCCGGTCAGTGACAGCGATGCACCGATGGTGATCGG
>DATMMA010000304.1:0-12882 GCA_035570295.1 Streptosporangiaceae bacterium | reverse complement strand
CGCCAGGGAAGAAACCGAGCGGCTGACCGAGTCGGTCACCGAACAGCTGGTCCAGGCCATCGCCGAACGCCGCGGACTCGGCCAAGAGAAGGTCAGCGAGCTGATCGACGCCGGCCCGTTCCTGGCCGCGCGCGCCCAGGCCGAGAACCTCGTCGACCAGCTCGGCTACCGCGACGAGGTCTACGCCGAGGCCCGCAAACTGGCCGGCCCGGAAGCCGTCGTCCTCTATCTCGGCCGTTACCAGCGCAGCAAGATCCTGGCTGAGCTCGCCCGGCGGGCGATCACCAAGGCGCCGGGCGCGCCTGAACCGGGCGTCGCGATGATCTACGCCGCCGGGCCGATCCGCCGCGGCCGCAGCAGCCGCGGACTCATTTCCGGCGGCTCAATGGGCTCGGACACGATCGCCAGCGCGATCAGGGCAGCCGCGCACGACGAGCACGTCCGGGCGATCGTGCTGCGCGTCAACAGTCCGGGCGGTTCATACGTTGCCTCCGACACGATCTGGCGCGAGGTCGTCAGGGCCAGGGCCGGCGGCAAACCGGTAGTCGTGTCCATGGGCGACGTGGCGGCGTCAGGCGGGTACTTCATCTCGATGGCGGCCGACGAGATCGTGGCTCAGCCGGGCACGATTACCGGCTCGATCGGCGTGCTCACCGGCAAGCCGGTGCTCGGTGGCGCCATCGGCCGGGCCGGCGCGACTAGCGACCTGATCAGGCAGGGCGCGCACGCGGCGATGTTCTCCCAGCTGCATCCGTTCTCGCCGGACGAGTGGGCGCTGGTCAACGAGTGGCTCGACCATATCTACGCCGATTTCACGACCAAGGTTGCCACCGGCCGCAACATGACCCCGGACCAAGTGCATCAGGTAGCCAGAGGGCGGGTGTGGACCGGAGCCGATGCCGTCGCCAATGGGCTGGTCGACGAGCTGGGCGGCATCGACCATGCGACGGCTAAGGCCCGCCGCCGGGCCGGGCTGCCGGCCACAGCGCCGGTGCGCGTTTTCCCGCGGGTCCGCCCGATTGACCGGCTGCGCCCGGCCGGTTCGAGCGACAGCCAGGCCGCCGCCACCCCCAGCGTCGACCTGCTCGCCGACAGCTGGGGCCCGGTATCGCAACTGGCAACGCGTCTTGGGCTCTCCGCCGCCGGCCCGCTCATGCTGCCCGGCAACTGGATCTTTGAATGACCGGGAACGGGCTATTTCGCACCGGCAGCCTTCGATCACGGCGCCGCTGCGTTCCCCGCAATGGCGTCCGGTAGCGACCCGGTTCCGGCAGGCTACGCGGAGGCGCTCGGCGCCTGGCCGGGCGGTGTCACGCTGGTGACTATCGGCGACGGCAGGGATGACATCGGCACTACGGTCAGCGCATTCAGCCCTGTTTCGGCTGATCCGCCGCTCGTCCTGGTGTCATTGATAGCGGAGTCATACCCGGCCGAGGTGCTGGGGCGGCTGGCCGCCTTCGCGGTGACGCTGCTCGCTGCGTCGCAGCGGGTGCTAGCCGGCCGGTTCGCCGCCGCCGGACGGCCCAGCGCTCGGGTCCTGCTAGCGAACGTGCCGCACCATCGCGGCAGCCATTCCGGCGCGCTGATTCCCGAGGGCGGGCTGGCCGCGCTCGAGTGCGAGGTGACCAGCAGGATCCCCGCCGGTGATCACGTCATCCTGCTTGCCGGGGTTACCGGGGTGCCCTACGTGGCCGAGTCCGGCGACCCGCTGATCCGGTTCCGCGGCAGCTACTTTCGCTAATACGCGGGCGTTCCCGGCTTATCCGTTGAGGTAGGCGAGCACGGCAAGTACCCGGCGGTTGTCATCGTCAGAAGGCACCAGGTCCAGCTTGGTGAAGATGTTGGTGCTGTGCTTGCTGACCGCCTTCTCGGTGACGAACAGGCGCTGCGCGATCGCGCTATTGGACCGGCCTTCTGCCATGAGCTCGAGCACCTCGCGTTCTCTTGCCGAGAGCCGCGCCAGCGTTTCCTCCCTTGCCCGGCGACCGAGCAACTTGGTCACCACCTCGGCGTCCATGACCGTGCCGCCGCTCGCGACCGTGCGGACCGCGTCGACGAACTGATCGTCGTTGAACACCCGGTCTTTCAGGAGGTAGCCGACGGCGCCCGCCCTGTCCGCGAGCAACTCGCGCGCATACAGTTGCTCGACGTACTGAGACAGCACCAGCACCGGCAAGCCGGGCACCTGCGCGCGGGCCTCGATGGCCGCCCGCAGCCCGTCGTCGGTGAATGTTGGCGGCAGGCGGACATCAACGATCGCCACGTCCGGGCGCTCGCTGATCAAGGCGGTCAGCAGGCCAGGAGCATCCTCGACAGCGGCCGCTACCTCGAAGCCGTGCGCGTCAAGCAGCCGGACCAGGCCATCTCTCAGGAGGAAGAGGTCTTCGGCGACGACAACACGCACGGTACCTCCATGACCACCATCGTCGGCCCGCCGACCGGGCTGCTGACCGCCAGGATGCCATCGAAGGTCGCCATGCGCCGCTCCACCCCGGCCATCCCCGAGCCTTTCGCCGGATCTGCGCCGCCCAGACCGAAGTCGGTCACCTCGATCCGCAGGAGCCGGCCCGAATGCGATATCGCGATCCGGGCGTCCCTTGCGCCGGAGTGCTTCGCCGCGTTCGTGAGCAGCTCAGCCACCGCGAAATAGCACGCAGTCTCGAGCGGCGCTGGCAGCCGGCCCGGCAGGTCGATATCGGTCTCCACGTGCAGCGGGCTGTCCAGCGCAAGCGCCCGGATCGCGTCGGCGAGGCCCCGGTCAGCCAGCACCGGCGGCAGCACGCCACGGACCAGCTCACGCAGTTCCATTAGCGCCATCACGGACGTCTTGCGCGCTTCCGCTACGAGCGCGATGGCGGCCTCCGGGCTGGTCGGAATCAGACGCTCCGCCGCCCTCAGATTCATCCCCAGTGCTACCAGCCGCGCCTGCGCGCCGTCATGCAAATCCCGCTCCAGCCGCCGCAAGTCGGCGGAGGCAGTGTCCACCGCGACCGCCCGGCTCTCCGTCAGCCGCTCTACCCGCTTGGTGAGCTCAGCGTCAGGTGTCCCGCCCAGCATCCGCCGGACCCGCGGGAATGTCTGCGGCGCCAGCCATGTCCCGAGGGCGAGGAGCGCAAGGCCCTCCACGCCCGCAGCGTCGGCGGTGTGCTGACTGTCGACAAGGACAGCCCCGTACGGCAGTGCCTGGCCCCACACGACGTCCCCGATATCCGCAGCTGTCCCCCCTCCGATGAAGAGCGGCGCGGGTGTGCAGACGGGCTTCGAGTAGACAGGCTTGACGGGCTTCGCGGGCGGCACGAACGAGGGCTTCTTGGGTTGCGCGGACGCAGTCGGAGAGGGGAAAGGCTGCGCGGACGCCACCGCGTTAGAGGGCACGGGCTGCAGGGAGCTGAAGCACTTCTCCGAAATGACGGTACTGCCACTACGCCAGGTCGCGGCAATCACCAGGCCCGCGATCCCCACGCAGAGGAGGCCTACGGTGGTCAGCTGCGCTGCCCGCACCGGCCAGCGACGGATCACGAGCAGGACACCGAACAACAGCAACGGGGTCAAGATCAGCGCGGCTCCGCCAGCGAGCCACAGGCGCGGGGCGAGCAGCCCGGCAAGAACGGCCACTACCGGCACCAGCGCCAGCGCGCGCAGCTGATAGCCCAGCGGGGCACGCGCCACTGGCCCGAGCCAGCGCCTTGCCCTGACCAGCACCGGGTCGGCAGAGCGCAGCATCAGCCAGCCGCCGAGCAGCAGGATGGCGTATGCCTGCGGCAGGATGAGATCGGCCTGGAGGCCCGGAGTGCCGACCGCCGTCAGGCCATAGCTGTTGACGACGCCGCCGACGGCAAAGTCACGCGCAACTACGAAGCCGGACAGGCCATAGAAGATCAACGCCACCGGTACGATCCGGGCAGCGATGTGCGGCCAGCAAATGATGATGATGATCGCGGCCACGACCGGCACGGCAATCCACCACGACGGCACTGAGACGGGCAGTGAAGACAGCGAACTCATCACGATGACCGAAAGCACGAGTAGCGCCGCGCACCAGCCGAGTTTCCGAAGGCGCCCCCGCTGACCCTTCGCAGGCTCGGCGCGGCTGGTCCGGATCCACCAGACGAGCAGGCAGGCGCCAGCGAGCACGAGTCCGAGCAGAACGGCCGCAGGGTACGACATTCCCGGCATGCTGACCTCCCGTTGCCCCGGCGGCGCTTCTCACGGCTCAGCCTCCCGCAGCGGCGGCGGCCGGCGCCATGGGTCATCACCTACTTCGGCAGGTGGGCCTATACCTACCCGGCCGGCGCCGCGGCTGAGAGGCGCCGGTCAGGCAGCGCGCTCCCCGGCACGCCAGACCCCCGCGATGAGCGGCACGCCGGGCCGGTAGGCCAGGTATGCGTGCGACGGAGCGTCCAGCATGACCAAGTCGGCCCGTGCCCCGACGCCGAGATGGCCGACGTCCGACCGGCGCAGCGCACGCGCACCTCCGGCGGTCGCGGCCCAGACAGCCTCGGCTGTTGTCATCCGCATCTCGCGGACCGCCAGCGCCACGCACAGCGGCATGCTCGAGGTGAAGCACGACCCCGGATTGCAGTCCGTAGCGATCGCCACCGTGACCCCGGCGCCGAGCAGCCGCCGCGCGTCCGGGTACGGCGAACGGGTGGAGAACTCCACTCCAGGCAGCAAGGTCGCGACAGTTCCGCCTGAGGCCGCGAGCGCGTCCACATCCGCATCCGACAGGAACGTGCAGTGATCCGCCGCGGCAGCACCCGCCTCGACCGCGATCTGGACACCGGGTCCGGGACCGAGCTGGTTGGCATGGATCCGTGGTTGGAGCCCGGCCGACTCGCCTGCTGCCAGCACCGCTCGGGCTTCGTCCGCGCCGAACGCACCGTCCTCGCAGAACACATCCACCCACTGAGCCGACGGCGCGCAGGCGGCGAGCATCTCGCCGCACACCAGATCGACGTACTCAGCCGTACGACCGTCGAACTCCGGCGGCACGACATGCGCGCCCAGGTAGGTCACCTCCGGGGTGACCTCACCGGCCAGCGCCACCGCTCGCGCCTCGTCGGCCACCGTCAGCCCGTACCCGGATTTGCACTCGAACGTCGTCGTCCCCTGCGCCAGCATCTCCCCCGCCAGCCGGGCCAGGTTCGACCGCAACGCGTCGTCGCTGGCGGCCCTGGTAGCGGCGACCGTGCTGCGGATACCGCCCGCGCGGTACGGCAGTCCCGCCATCCGGGCCGCGAACTCCGCGCCACGCTCACCGGCGAACACCAGGTGCGCGTGCGAGTCGACAAAGCCTGGCAACACCGCGCGCCCGGCAGCGTCGACAACTTCGTCCGCAGCCGGTGCTTCGGCCGCCAGGCCAGTCCAGGCCACCTGGCCGGCGACCACCACGATGGCCGCGTCCGCGATCTCCTCGAACGGCCCCGGCGAGGACACGCTGACCGCGTCCCGCGGAGCGTTAGTGACCAGTTCCCCGATGTTGGTGATCAGCAGGCTCACCAGCGCATCCTTCCACAGCAGGCAAGAAATCAGATGCGCCGCCAGGCTGCGGCCGTCACGATGGCCCGATGGATGACGATGTAGTTACTGCCGGACCGGTTGAGGCTGCGCGCGCCCTGGTCAGCGAGCGGTTCGCGGACGCGCGCGCCGCTTTCCTGGGACCTGGCATCCTGTCCGCTCGCCGGACCACGACCTCGGACCTCGACATCGTCGTGGTGCTGGCGGGATCGTGACAGCAGGCGCTGGCCACGTTTACGCCCGCTCCCGCACCCCGGCACCCCGCACGCACATGCCTCCGCGTACCTGGGTTTTGCGGCATAGACCCGGCAACGCCAGCTTCGTCGCGGTGGGGCTGGCGGGCGCGGCAGCGGGCGTAAACGTCGCCGACGTCTGCCCGAGGACGATACCCGCAACGGGCACGACAACCGGCCAGTCGCCTTCGGATGCCAGCCCGCAGAGTGCCCGGCAGACGCAGCGCGACACGCGGATGCTGGGCGGCGGATGTGAAGCGGCTAGCCCGCCGGGTCAGCTGGACCGGCCAGCTCGGCCTGGTAGGTCTGGCCGACCAGGTCGGCCCCGAAGCTGCGGTGCGGCTGCTCCGCGATCAGCGTGAAACCGCTGGCCTGGTAGATGCGGCAGGCCGCGGCGAGTACATCCTGAGTCCACAGCCGCATTCGCGGGTAACCGGCCTGGCGGGCGAAGTCCATGCAGGTCCGGACGAGCGTGGCGCCAAGACCCTGGCCGCGGGCGGACGGCAGCGTCAGCAGCAGCCGCAGCTGCGCGACGGCCGGGTCATCGCCGGCCGGGACGCAGAAGACGCAGCCGGCCCGCCGTCCGTCGAACTCGGCGATCCAGGCCGCCCGGCCCGCTTGCCCTGGCCCGGCAGCGTAGTCCGCGGCGATCCGGGCGACGAGGGCCTCGAAGCTCGTGTCCCAGCCGTACTCCCGTGCGTACACCTCGCCGTGGGCCTTGATGACCCAGCCCAGGTCTCCCGGCTCGCCGAGCGGGCGGATTGCGGTCTGCGCAGTCATGCCATCTCCGTTCTGCCGACGGGCGCCAGCCGGTCTACTGAAACGACTGTTTCAGTCTGCAATAGTACTGGCATGACCGGCGCGGAGTCGCCTCCTTCGGCGCGGCAGGCAGAACTGCTGGAGCTCGCCTACCGGTACGCAGTGCACCGGGGCCGCACTGACATCACCCTGCGCCCGATAGCCGCGGCGATCGGATCGAGCCCGCGTGTGCTGATTTACCTGTTCGGGAGCAAGGACGGGCTGATACGGGCACTGCTCGGCCGGGCCAGAGCGGACGAGATCGCGATGCTGGCCGAACTGCGGGCCGGTGCCTGGCCGACCAGCGCCGGCCTGGCCGAGGCGGGCCAGCGGATCTGGTCCTGGCTGTCCGATCCAGCCAGGCGCCCGCTGCTGCGGCTGTGGCTCGACGGCTACAGCCGCAGCCTGACCGAGCCAGACGGGCCGTGGTCGGGCTTCGCGCAGGCCACCGTGGCTGACTGGCTGGCCCTGCTGGCAGAGGTGCAGCCAGCCGGCCGGCGGGACTCAGCAGAAGGGCTGGCGGAGCGGACACTCCTGCTCGCAGTGCTGCGCGGGGCACTGCTCGACCTGCTGAGCACCGGCGACGAGGCGCGGACCGGGGCCGCGGTCCGTCTGCAACTGGCGGCGCTCACAGAGAGCTGAGCGGCTGCTGGACGCCAGGTCAACCGGGCGGAATGAACGCGACCGGAATTCGTAATCCAGGGCCGCAATCGGTCAAAGGTGTCGTTAAGGGCGGATACTCTACGTGGCGGACCCTAAGCCGAGCGTGGCCTGCTGCGGAGGGCGGAGGTATGCCGGCGAGCAGGCCGCCAGACCTGGCCCGCAGGACGGAGAGCAGATGCCAAACGGCGCGACTGGCCGCGACCGCGACGACCCCGGCGTTCCTCCGCTGGAGCCAGGCGGGCTCACCCGCGGCCACCGCCAAGCGCGACCCGGGCGGCGCTGGACCGCAAGAGCGCGGGCTAGCTGGCGCGGGAAGAGCAGGCTGGGCAAGGCCGGCTACGTTGTCGCCACGCTGGCCGCCGTGGTGGCGGTGGTGGCTGCTGTCAGCGCCTTCGCGCTCTACCGGCAGCTGGACGGCAACATCACGAAGGTCCAGGTGGGCGGCCTCACCGGCAGGACCGTCTACGGCGCGCAGAACATCCTGGTACTCGGTTCTCAGGAGCGGCTCGGGCAGCACGGCAACTTCGGTTACGAGGTGAATCCGGGCACCACGAACTCCGACAACTTGCTGCTCATTCACCTCGACCCCGCCCATACGCACGCGACCGTGCTGTCGATCCCCAGGGACTTGTTCGTCTATCAGCCCGCGTGCAAGAAGCGGGCGTACATCGGCACCGGCACCTGGCCAGCGCAGAGCTACCCGCCGGGGGCGATCATCGACGGCGCGCTGAACATCGGCGGCCCCACGTGCGCTGTCATGACGGTCGAGGACCTGACCGGACTCAAGCTGGACCACTTCGTCGAGTTCGACTTCAACTCCTTCCGCACCATGGTGGACTCGCTCGGAGGTGTCGACGTCTGCGTCCCGCCGGGTCCCGGCTATCACGACCGCTACTCACACCTGAACCTCAGCCCAGGCAAGCACCTGCTCAAGTACAACCAGGCGCTCGCGTACGTGCGGACACGGCACGGTGTCGGAAGCGGCGCTAACGCCGGAGGCGACCTGCCCAGGATCCAACTGCAGCAAGCGTTTATCTCCTCGGTCGTTCAGAAGGTCCAGTCGAACGGATTGCTCAGCAACGTGCCGGCGCTCTACGGCGTCGCGAACACGGCCACCAAAGCCCTCACAGTTGACGATGGCCTGGGCTCGGTTACCTCGCTCGCGCGCCTGGGCGAATCACTGACGCACCTGAAGTCCAGTAACGTCAGCCTGATCACGCTGCCGACGGCCATGGACACCTATCCCGGCCTTCAGGACCACCTGATGGCCGTTCAACCGCAAGACGACGTGCTTTACCAGATGGTCAGGACCGGCCAGGTCTGGCCGGGCCACCTGCCTGTCGAGCGGTACGCCAAAGTCCAGGTGCGGGTGCTGAACGGCACCGGGCAGACCGGGCTCGCCAAGAGCACCGCAGCCATGCTGCAAAAGCTCGGCTTCGACGTCACCGGCATAGGCAACGCGGCGTCAGCGACCACCACGACGGTGGACTACGCCGGACTGGACCAGGCCGACGACGCCTACACGGTGATGACCGCGCTCAAGTCGTTCCCGGCCGTCCACAACACGCTCGCCGAGCCCGCCCGGCAGGTTGGCATGCCGGGCGCGGTGACCCTGACCCTGGGCACCGATTTCGCGGGCGTCAACCCGTCGGCCAGCCACCACGGCAAGGCAACCAAGAACGGGAGCGCCAGTGCACCCGCGGTGAGCGAGGCGATCCAGAACGGACTTGGCGCCGTGCAGTCGCGCAACGCCGGCGCGAGTATCTGCTCGGGGCTGCCGCCTGCCTACAACCCTGGCGCGGCCGGCTAGCCTGCCCGCTAGCTGACCTGCCATGTCATAACGGTAGGACGTCCTGCTTGCCGACTCGGCGGCCATCACCGCCACTGCAGCTGTGCATGTCGATTGTCCGGCGGATAACCCGCCATCGGGTTAGCGCAACAAGCGGATGGCGCAACGAGGGCCGACCGAGTTTGCCAGGCGTTTGTCGCCTGTCAGCAGTTCGCAGTCGAGAGTCTCGGCGAGGGCGACGTAGGCAGCGTCGTAGGCAGTGACGTTGGCACGCAGCTCGTAGGCATGGCGCATGAACCTCAGCGCGGGATAGCGGTCGAAGTCAAGATCTTCTAGATCGGTAATGGCAGTGCCGAACCGGTCGGCGGAGATAGTGCCTGCCAGCCAACGTTTGCGGAGGACTGCGACGACTTCGACGTCGACGAGGTCGGGAGCCGACACACTGCCGGCTGCGCGGAACTCTGCTCGTGCCAGGTGGCCATCCGGGCCGTCGTCGCCGAGGACGTTGGCCAGAATGGACGCGTCGACGACGATCAGCGCCCGGCCCTGCCTTCGGCCAGGTCATGCCGTTTAGCGCAGGACGGCCGTGATCGCCGCGGTCAGTGCCGCTGGCACATCGGGGATGAGCACATGCCGGCCATCGGCCACGATGTCCCGGCCGCCCACGACCAGGTGCCGCACGTCGGCAGCCGACGCCCCGAAGATCACTGACTCCAGCGCGGTGGCCGCAGTCGCGCCAGCCGTGCGAGGAGAGTCAAGTGACACGGTGCAGAAGTCGGCCAGCCCTCCAGCGACCAGATCTCCCGCCTCAGGCCAGCCCAGGCTGGCGTGTCCGGCCGTCGTCGCCGCGCTTGCCAGCTCGACGGCGGTGAAGCAACCTCGTTCCTGCGAGGCCAGGCGCTCGCCAAGCTCCACCCGGCGTGCTTCCTCGAGGATGTCGACGACAGCCTGGCTATCACTGCCGAGCGTGACCGGACTGCCTGCGCTGGCCAGCTCGCGAGCGGGCCCGATGCCGTCGGCCAGGTCGGCTTCGGTGGTCGGGCACATGCACACGTGCACCCGGCTCTCGCCGAGCAATGCGACATCACCGCCGACCAGGTGCGTTGCGTGCACCGCTGTGCTGCGCGGGCCGAGTGCGCCGGCGCGGGAGAGTACCTCGGCTGGTGTTGCCCGGTATGCGGCGAGGCAGGCCCGGTTCTCCGCCACCTGTTCCGACACGTGTGCGTGCAGCGGTGCGCCGTAACGGTGCGACCAGGCGACGACCTCAGACATCTGGTCGGGCGGGACCGCGCGGACCGAGTGGATGGCGGCGCCGACCCGGGCGTGCGAGCTGACGGTGCCAATGGCGTCCTGGCCGAGCGCGTCTGCCCTCGCCGACCACGCCGCGCCGTCGGCGTCACCGAAACGCAGCTGCGGGCCGGCCAGCGGCTGTGACCGGCCGTCGGCCGACAAGCCGCCGGACAAGTAGCAGGCATCGAGCAGAGTGATCCGGATCCCGGCCTGGCTGGCTGCTTCGATCAGCGACCGGCCCATCTGGTTGGGGTCGGTGTACGGCGTTCCGCCCCGGCCGTGGTGAAGGTAGTGGAACTCGCCGACGCAGCTGATCCCGGCCAGCGCCATCTCGGCATACACGGCAGTGGCCAGTGCCAGGTAGGTATCCGGGTCGAGCCGGTCGGCCACCTCGTACATTCGCTCCCGCCACGTCCAGAACGTGCCGCGGGACGCCTGGGTAATGCCGCGCAGCGCGCGGTGGAACGCGTGCGAGTGCGCGTTGGCCAGGCCGGGCAATGTCAGCCCGGTCAGGAGGGTGGCCCCCGGCGAGGGCTGAGAGTCGGGTGTCACGTTTGTCAGCCGGTCACCTGCCGCCTCGATCAGGACATCAGAGCGCAGCCCGAAGTCCGGGGACCAGGCCAGCTCAGCCAGCCAGGCGCGAGCGGCGGTCACTGCGCCGCCAGGTCGGCAAGTACCGCCGTCAGGGCAGACACCCCGGCCTCGCAGTCGGCCATCGCGGCGTGCTCGGCGGGCGAGTGCGAGATCCCGCTCGGATTACGCACGAACAGCATCGCTGCCGGGATCCGCGCCGCTAGCACGCCGGCGTCATGTCCCGCCCCGGTGGGGAGCACCGGTGCGGCGATCCCGGCGGCGCTAAGGACACCCGCCAGCCTGTCCCGCAGCCCGCGGTCGAAGCTGACCAGCGGCGTGACTGACTCGCGTCGCTGCCGCACGGCAACGCCGTGCTGCCCGGCTGCGGCCTGAGCCGCCGCCCAGACCTCGGACACCAGCTGCTCAAGCGTCGCCTCTTCGGGCGCCCGTGCATCTAGCCAGGCATGTACTGAGGAGCTGATGGCGTTCGCCGCACCCGGCTCGGCCACTACCTTTCCGAAGGTAGCGAGCGCGCCGCAGCGCTCGGCGGCCTCCCGCGCCGCTAGCACGGTCGCGGCGTAGGGAAGCATCGGATCCCGGCGGTCGGCCAGCCTGGTCGTGCCAGCGTGATCGGCCCGCCCGGCGAAGTCGATCCGCCAGCGGCCGTGCGGCCAGATTCCGTCGCCGACGCCGACAGCTGCACCGAGATCCGCTAGCGCCTTGCCCTGCTCGATGTGCAGCTCGACATAGGCACCAATCCCGGCCAGCAGCTCCTCATCCGGTCCGATGCGACTCGCGTCACGGCCGGCCGCAACCATCGCCTCGGCGAGCGTCACGCCGTCCTGGTCGCGCAGCGCACTGGCTGCACCCGGCGTTATTGTGCCGGTCATCAGCCGGCTACCGAGGCAGGCAACACCGAACCGGGCGCCCTCTTCCTCAGTGAACGCGGCGACGCCGATCGGCCGGGCGGGCCGGAACCCGTCGCTGCGGAGCTGGCTGATCGCGGCAAACGCGGAGACCACGCCGAGGGGGCCGTCGTACGCCCCGCCATCAGGCACCGAATCCAGGTGACTGCCCGTGACGACCGCCTGCGGCCCGCCTGGCCGGCCCCACCAGGCCCACAGATTGCCGTTGCGGTCGCAGTCTGTGCGCAACCCGAGCTGAGTCGCGGTCCTGGCGAACCAGGCCCGGCAGGCGGCATCAGATCCGGTCCAGGAATACCGCCGGTAACCGCCAGTCAGCTCATCCCGCCCCACTGGCAGCAACTCAGCCCACCACTCAGCGAACGTCATCTGCGGTCTCCTGGTCCGGTGCGGCCGCCCCCGCGAACGAGACTGACCTTACTTCTGCATCGGCACGCGGACGCCGCGTTCAGCCGCGACTTCGGTGGCCCGCTGGTAGCCGGCATCGGCGTGCCTGATCACGCCCATCCCCGGGTCGTTGGTCAGCACCCGCTCGAGCTTCTGCCCGGCCAGCTCAGTGCCGTCGGCGACGCAGACCTGGCCGGCATGGATGGACCGCCCGATGCCAACTCCGCCGCCATGGTGGATGCTCACCCAGGACGCCCCGGACGAGGTGTTGACGAGCGCGTTCAGCAGCGGCCAGTCCGCGATCGCGTCGCTGCCGTCGGCCATCGCCTCGGTCTCCCGGTACGGCGAGGCCACCGAGCCGCAGTCCAGGTGGTCACGGCCGAGCACGATCGGTGCCTGCACCTCGCCCCGCCGCACCATCTCGTTGAACCGCAGGCCCGCGAGGTGCCGCTCACCGTAGCCAAGCCAGCAGATCCGCGCGGGCAGCCCCTGGAAATGCACCTTCTCCTGCGCCATCCGGATCCACCGGGCGAGCGCCTCGTTCTGCGGGAACAGGTCCAGGATCGCCGCGTCGGTCGCGGCGATGTCGGACGCCTCGCCCGACAGCGCCGCCCACCGGAACGGGCCGAGGCCCTCCTCGAACTGTGGCCTGATGTAGGCCGGGACGAAGCCGGGGAAATCGAAAGCCCTGTCGTATCCGGCCTTTCGG
>DATMMA010000303.1:0-7379 GCA_035570295.1 Streptosporangiaceae bacterium | reverse complement strand
TGCTCATCTGCATGATGCCGATGAGCGGATATTAACCAGGCGCGCGTTTTATGCACAGCCATGCATACTTTCTCACGGTTCGTTCGACCCTATCAGCGCTCGTGTGCAGCCTTTTCCGCTGTTCCGGTAGGAAATCAGATCGCCGACTATTTGCTGTTTCTGGATGCTGTCGGAGCGGCCGGGCGACATGCAGATGATCCTGTTCTGTGGCGTCAGTAATCAGCCTGGTGGCCAGGCGTCGGCCGGGCCGATCGGGCCGGCTCACTTCGCGAGCGCCGCTCACATGTGCACGCCGGTGCCCACGCCATCTGTCTGCGGCGGGTGGCAGGCCGAGTCTGGCGGGGCCCTCGATGGTCTAAAATCCCGGGAAATGGCCGTCGCCCCGGGTGGGCCGTCTTCGTCTTCGTGGACCGCTATCCGCGTTTGCCCCGGAGCCGGTATTCCCCAGCCAGGTGATCCTGGCAGGAGGAGGCCGGGTCTTGGTCGTCCCCGAACCTCGACGCGATGTCCCGCGCCGCCGGACCGGCTGCTCCGGCGGGCGGGGTTTCGGGACCCTCAAGACAATGACAGATCGGTGAGGAGAACGCGGCCGGCAAACCGCTGAGAAACCCGGGAAGCGCGTCAGCCCGTGTGGCTGAGCCCGTGTCCTGCCTCCGCGCGCTCGAAAGGCCTGCTGCTGGCTGCGGAATGCCCTTTTGCGCGAGAATAAGTGGTAACATAAATGTGTTGCTCCGGACCCCGGCAGCTGCACCCCGCGATATTTGCGGAGGCAGCGGCAGGACCGGAACTTTTTTTTGCTCGTACACGGCCCGGTGCCGGCAAGACGCCACGGCTGAAGGACGGTGAGAACCCCGGGAGGACCCCCCTCTCCCAGCTGCGATCTCCCCAGCATGACCGACCACCGCGTACGTCATGGTCACTGACTGAAGGAGTCGGTTATGGGCATCATCGCATGGATCGTTCTCGGCCTGGGCGCAGGCCTGCTCGCCAATATGGCGATCCCCGGCAGAAGATCACAGGGCCTCATCTTGACCTGCGTGATCGGCATCGCCGGGGCGCTGGGCGGCGGCTGGGCCGCCACCCGCCTGTTCCACGTCCACACCCTGGACGGGTTCTTCAACCTGTCCACCTGGCTCACCGCCATCGCCGGCGCAGCCGTCCTGCTGCTCGTCGTCCACCTGGTCAGCGGGCGGTCCGGCGGCACCCGCCGGTTCGCGCACCGCTGAGCACCGCCAGCAAGGCGCTCCCGTACACGGCACAGCCGTGCCGGCCCCCACCGTCAGTCAGTAACTCAGATCCCCGGAGTACGTCATGATCGTGATTATCGGGCTCGTCATCCTGGTCGCCGCGGTGATCGGCGGCGTGGCCGGGGTCCTGGCGAACAGCGGGCACGCGCACGCGGTCACCCATTTCGCGGTCCTCGGCTACCACGTGACCGGCTCAGCGGGCACCGTGTTCCTTTACGGCATCGTCGCCGGCGCGCTGGCAGTGCTCGGGCTGAGCCTGCTGCTGGCCGGCGCCCGCCGGACCGCGCGGCGCGGCCGCGCGGCGCGGGCGGGGCTGGCGCAGTCCCGCCGCGAGACCGCCGCCGCCAGCCAGGACCGCGACGACCTGAGGGGCCAGCGCGACACCGCTCGCGCCTGCACCGCCAGCAGACTCGGAAACGGCGACGGCGACGGCGACGCCAGCCCCCGGGCGGGCAGGCCGCGCCTGCTCGCCCGCCGCCCCGCCGCTCAGACCCCCGTCAGCGCGTCCGCGCCCGCGGAATGACTCCCGGAAGGCAGCCCCTCATGAGCATGTCCAGGAAGATGGTTGCCACGGCGCCACGGAGCGCGGATCGCGGGGTGCGGAGCCCCGGACGCGAAGCGGCGTCCAGCCAGTGGATGGTGTGGCTTGCCCGGGCCGGGCTGACGGCGCGCGGCGTCAACTACCTGCTGATCGGGGCGCTGGCCGTGGCGATAGGTCTAGGTAGCCGCGGCAAGGAAGCCGACCGGCTTGGCGCGCTGCGCTACGTCGCGGGCAAACCCGGCGGGGCCGCTGGCCTGTGGCTGCTAGCAGTGGGGTTCGCCGCGTTGACTGTGTGGCGGCTCGCCGAGGCCGCTTACGGGCAGTCCGGCCCCGATGGTCACAAGGCCCGTAAACGGCTGGGCTCGCTGGCCAGCGCAGTCCTTTACGGTTTCATCTGCGGCAGCATCGTGACGTTCCTGCTCCGCGTCAGTCAGACCTCCGGCAATAGCCAGTCCAAAGACGTCACCGCGCAGCTGATGGCCCACACCGGAGGGCGGTGGCTTGTCCTGGCGATTGGCGTGGGCGTGGTGGTGGCGGGCATCGTCATCATCGTCGGCGCGGTCCGCAAGACATTCGCCAGGCAGCTACGCCTGACGGAGATGAGCCCGGGCACCCGCCATGTCGTGGAAACCCTCGGCAGGGTGGGCGGTACCGCGCGCGGGATCGTCTTCGGCGTCGTCGGAGTGTTCCTGATCGTCGCCGCGGCGACGTTCGATGCGAAGAAGGCACAGGGTCTCGACGGCGCCCTGCGCAAGATCGCCGCAACGCCGCTCGGCCCGTGGCTGCTCGTCGCGGTGGCGCTCGGCCTGGTGACCTTCGGGGTCTACTCCTGTTGTGAGGCGCGGTGGCGCAAAGTCCGGCCGGGATAGGGCCGGCGATGCCGGAGCCCTCTACATGGCTGCTCACCGCGTGGGAGCGCGGCAATCCCGCGACGAGACTCGACGATCGGCACGCCACGAGATTCCGGATTTCTTCGCTTCGCTTTAAGGCACGGTGCTGAGATGAGGCTGGCTCCGAACACTGATACGGTTCCGGCCGCGGTCAATAGGTACCTTCTGCCCCACGAGGGCCAGGTGATCAGCGTTCATCAGCATCCCGCCGTGCTGATCAGGCCTATTTTCGAGACTCTGGCCGGGCTTGCCATCGCCGGCTGGGTGAGCAACTCGGTCGCGCACGGCACCAACTGGGTCATCCTCGTGATCTGGATCTTGTGGGCGCTCCTGCTGCTGCGCCTGTTGTGGAAGGTCTTCGACTGGTCGCAGGATTACCTCGCCGTCACGTCTCAGCGGCTGCTGCTGGCTCAGGGTTTTCTCACCCGCAAGGTGAACATGATGCCGCTCGCCAAGGTGACGGACATGAGCTTCCAGCGGTCCCCGATGGGCCAGCTGCTCGGCTATGGCGAATTCATCGTCGAATCAGCGGGACAGGATCAGGCCCTGCGCAACGTCGATCACCTTCCCTACCCCCGAGCAGCTGTATCTCGAGGTCTGCGGGCTGATCTTCAAGGAGAAGGAAGAAAGCAGCTAGGGCAGAGCACGTTCATGTCCGTAGTCATGGTCGATCGTCACAAGCCGGAAAGCGATCCGGTCCCCTGCCTAAGCCGAAACTCCCCGCCCCACGCGGCTGCTGTGGGGCAACGTTCCGAGGTTCACCGCATTGGCCGCCGGGGGCCGTGGCAGGTACCGGCCTATACGGTCCTCGGTCAGCACCAAACCCGCCGCCACACGGGCGGGAGACCTCCTGCGGGTGCGTGTGCCCGGGCAGCGAGCTGGTCATGGCGCCGAGGTCCGACACAGCCTGGGTTGGGTCGGATAGCACGACGGGCAAGCCCGCTGAGAGCTATGCCGGGGCTGCGCGGGAACGCCCGGCTGGTCGCTATTCCCCGCCTCTTTTGTATAAAGCTGAGCTTTGAAGGGGTAGCGTCCGGCAGCATGCCCTGGGCCATCGAGGAAGCGGTGTTCATCCAGACCGGCCAGTCGCATTAGAAAGCAGGAGGCAGCGTGTTTGTGTTGTACGACGCAGCTCATGCGGTCATGATCGGGAGCATTGTCTCGGGGGTCATAGCGGTACTTTGGCTGGTCTTTCGCGCCTACCGCAACTATCGTATTTCGACGAGCCAGCTGTACGCTAGCCGTCACCGTCGAGCACGGCTGCTGGTCAGTGCGCCGGCACTCGTGCTGGTTGTCGCCTTGCTTTTGGGCGGCTTGACCTGGTTCATCGGACAGACCCGAGTCTCCAAGACAACTGTCGGGGCTCTTGTCGACCAAGGGCGTACCACCAATGAGGCTGGTCTTCGGACTGAAGCCGAGGTATTCCGGACGACGGTGAGCACGACGGTGTATTACCGGCTGCCCGGCAACTCGCCGGTAGCTAACTGGGTCAATCAGATAGGTAAATATCTCCTTCATGAAAATGTGGACGTAGACGTCCAGGTTGCCGAATACGGTTACATTGATTTCGCAACTACGCGTTCCGCGGCGGCAACGATCGATCAAAATAGTCGCACCGTTACGGTTGAGCTGCCGACGCCAACTGTTAGAACCTACATCTACTCTGTCGGCAGTGTGAGGCTCTCGGAAGGTCCGCTCAACGCACTTGGGACGGCGGTGAAAGCAGTCGTTGCCGCGATTTTGCACAAACCAATCGTAAGTGTGAACATTTCGGAGGAACTTCAGGCTGCCGAAACTAATGTCGCTAGAACGGCTAACCCGTCGGAAATCTTCGGGTGCGGAAAGAACGAGATCGAGCAGCAGCTGGCTGGAATATTCGGCAGTCTGCCTCAGTACCGCGGCTGGCTTGTGGTCGTTCAGTTCCCCGGCACGCGCAGCGTCCCGGACAGCCGGTGCCAGGCGCTGCAAAACCAGCTCGTTCACTCCAGCTGAGCCAACTAGTGGCGTGTAAATGGGTTTGTTTTAGCCTTGGCGCGCTGGATGCTGGCGAGGATCTCATCCGCGTCCTTGGTCCAGCGTAGCCGGACACAGATCGCCCGGTTCGGCGTGCTGTCGAACTGCCATCTTGGTAACCAGATTGCCGAGCATATCGGCGGGTCGGGGCGCGGTTATTTGGCCGTTGGCGGGCCTCTCAGCAGTCCCGGTATGGCCTATTGGATGGTCGCTTGTTCTGTATATTTATACATCGCCATCCTTGGGGCGAATGTCCGCGTCTGCCGCGGACAGGGTCGAACGCCGCGCGCCCGGCGGAGCCTTGGCCATGCCATGCGCCTATCCGCGCCGAGCTGACCCAGCTGGGGATGGCGCAGGCGACGCGGCGGTAACGCGGTCGGCCTGGACGAGGGCATTCTCGTAATCTGGACTGGCCCTTTGGCTCCGTCAGGACGCGTAGAGCGGCCGCTAAGGTATGACGGTGACAGGACTTCTTCAGCCCGATGATTCCCAGCCGACACCACCGGGAGCAGGTGTCTCACGCATCGTGCGGCCAGAGCGGGTTCCAGTGCGGACGGTGTGTTCGAGCGACGCTGTGGACTTCACCCCGTGGCTTGGCAGCAATCTAGACTTCCTCGACGAGCTCGGCCTCGGCCAGCTCTCGTGGAGGTGGAGGCGCAGCTTCCCGGACTTGGCCCCAGTCTAGACATACTCGCCGAGACTGCGGACGACCGCCGTGTCGCGATCGAGAATCAATAGCAGGCAGTCGGTCATGACCATCTCACCCGCGATCTCGCGTATGCGTTGGCCATAAGGCGCACCGCGTTATCGAAACGCGTGATCGCGGATACCCGATCACCGCGGGTAGTGATGGCGAGCAATCCGAAGGCGTGCCAGAACTGGCCGTGTGGGTCGCGCCGGTAGATCGCGAATGCCGGCTGGCCGTTCGCTCTGGACGGCACGAGCCGGTAGCGACGACCGTCGCGGAACGCGACCGTGGCGTGGAACTCACCGATCGGCTCAGGTCCTTGGTATTCCAGCGGCACTGGTGGCATGCGCAGCCACGCGTCATCGGTCATGAGGGCGACAAGCCGTTGTACGTCGGCGGTTTCGAACGCGGCAACGAGTTGGCTGAGCAACTCTTGCTCCGCGGCCGGGTCGACGGCCGGTGGCGTCGTGGGCGCTGTGGCCATTGCGCGCGACATCGTCGCCCGCGTGCGCTTGAGCGCGCTGGTCACCGACTCCCGGGTCGCGTCGAACATCGCTGCGACCTCGCGGGCGGGGAAGTCCAGGACGTCGCGCAGGATGAGCACGGCTCGTTGCCGAGGTGGCAGCAGCTGCAGCGCGGTTACGAACGGGAGCGAGATCGACTCCTTGGCCACCAGCTGGGCCTCCGGCCCCGGCGCCGGGTCGATGAGCTCGTCGAGCAGCACGTCGGGGTAAGGGTCGAGCCATGTCACCTCGTTAAGCCGCGTCGGCCTCGGCGGCTGCGCGTCCGGTGGCAGTGCAGCAGGTGCCCCCTCACCGCGCCGGCGTCCGGCGCGCAGCATGTTCAGGCAGCGGCTGGTGGCGATGCGGTATAGCCAGGTCCAGAGCGAGGACCGCTCTTCAAACCCCGGCAGCGACTGCCAGGCCGACAGCAACGTCTCCCGCAAGGCATCGTCGGCGTCGGCGACCGAGCCGAGGATGCGGTAGCAGTGCACGTGCAGCTCGCGTCAGTGCGGCGCCAGGAGGTCGGCAAAGGCCTCATCCTGGCCCGACCGCGCCAGCCGCAGCAGCTCCGCGCTCACGTCCTCACCATCGCACGATTCTCCGATGTCGAAGGGTCCGCCGGTACTGATACCGCGACGGGTCCGGACTGGGCGCTGTATGACCGCCCGGTTTCCCGCGGTCAGGGTGTCTATCTGGGCGTCGGCGGTTCGTCGGGGTCCGGCGAGCCCAGGTGTAGAAGGAGCCGCAATGGCGACGTATGTGTTCTCTTACCGCAACCCCAAGGGCTACGCTCCCAGCCCGGAGACCCGAGCGCAGTGGTTTGACTGGTTCGAAGGCATGGGCGATGCTCTCGTTAACGTCGGCCAGCCGGTCAGCAACCGGCGCAGCCTGGGCAACTGTGACAGCGGTACCACCGAGCTCGGCGGCTACTCGATGGTCAGCGCGCCGGACCTGCAGGCGGCGCTGGCGATCGCCAAGGGCTGCCCGCACCTCGACCGCGACGGTGGCGTCGAGGTCGGCGAACTGGCCGACCTGCGGCCCGACGCGCGGCTCAACGCGGGCTGACAAGACGAGCAGCACAGCCGTGGGTCACGGCGGCGGGATCACTGACGCCGTGACCGCGGTCGGCTCTCCGCCGAGACGCTGATGTGCTGACTGGGAAGGCCGGGTGCCAGGCCCGGCGCTTGGGATGTTGTGAAGGAGTGGCCGTGGCACAGGTGACGTTGGGCAACCACGCGGCGGTCGTCGTATCGCTGACAGAGCAGGACGCGGTTCGCCGGTTCTATCGCGACGTGCTCGGCTGCGCGTTGACGCGATCAGCTGACGACAAGGATGACTTCGTCCTCGGCGGGGACTTCTATCTCGCAGTTGTCTACGCAGACGAGGCCGTCACCCTCGGGAAGGAGGATTTCCTCAAGGCGACATACCTGGAACTGCGCACCGACGATGTCGAGGAGGTGCAACAGCAGATCGTCGACTTCGGCGTCAAAGTGATCG
>DATMMA010000302.1:0-28710 GCA_035570295.1 Streptosporangiaceae bacterium | reverse complement strand
AGGCGCTCGCGATCGTCGGCCCGTTCGACGACGACGCGTTCGCCGGAGCCCTGGCAGGCTAGGTCAGCGCGCAGCTAGCGCAGCTAGATAGGACGCCCCCGGGCCTGGCCGGAGTCCAGGCCCGGTGTGGCGTGCGCACGGTGTGGCGAACCCAGGCCGGCCAGCAGCGGAACTCGCGATCCGGTAACTTCCTGGCATGCCAGCATCTGACCCGCCTGGTCCGCTGATCGGCGCCGGCCGGGCAGCGGACGTCTACGCGATCGGCGCGGATCGCGTACTGCGTCGCTACCGGACGCCGTTTGACGTGCAGGCTGAAGCCGAGATGATGCGCCACCTCGGCCAGGCGGGTTACCCGGTCCCGGCGGTCTATGACGCGGACGGACCTGATCTGGTGATGGAGCGACTAGACGGCCGGGACATGCTCGCCGATGTCAGTCATAGGCCCTGGCTTAGCCGGCGGCATGCTCGTACCCTCGCTGACCTGCATAATCGGCTGCACCAGATAGCAGCTCCGCCTGGCTGGCCGCAAGTAGTCGGGTCTGGCGACACGGTGCTGCACCTGGACCTGCACCCCGCCAACGTAATGCTGACCAGCCGCGGGCCGGTCGTCATCGACTGGAGCAACGCGCGCTCCGGCCCGGCCGGCGCGGACGTGGCGATGGCCTATCTCATCATGGCCAGCTCCGAGGTCAACGACTTGCCCCTGCTGGTCCGCGGCACGGTGGGCGCACTTCGCGGCGCTTTCATCCGGCAGTTCTTGCTCGCCGCTAAGGACGATCCTGCTCCGCATATCGCGCGAGTCGCCCGGCACCGGATGACGGACCGCAACGTGCGGCCGTCGGAGGCGGACTGGCTGGCGCGGAAAGCCGCCGAAGCCGAACGGGCCGCTGCGGCTAGCTAGCGGGCTCCAAGTGGCCCCCGCCGAACACCGTAGTTGTTTGGTGACCTTCGCGGGACGATTTGCCGTTTATGTTCCCAGCAAACGACTACGGAGTGAGAGGTACGCCCGCGGTGTTGCCCAACTGACCCGTGCGGTGCTAGCCCGGTAGCGGTCCGGCGCCTGAGTCGGCGAGCCAGGCTCGGATCGCCTTGCCATGCTCGTCCGGTGCGGGCGGCGGCAGGTCGTACCGCGGGGCGGTTGCCGAGAACGTCAGCGGATTGCGGATGCCGGGCACCGCAGCATCGCCCTGCCCGGCCAAGACGACCGGATCAAGGCCGATCTGCTCGGCAAAGGCCACGCCGCCGGCCACACTGTTGATCGGCCCGCACGGGACGCCGGCGGCGATGAGTTTGTCGAACCACTCGGAGGCCGGCCGGGTCTTTAGCCGCTCGATCAACAGCGGCCGCAGTTCATCGCGGTTGGCGGTCCGGCCCGAGTTCGCCGCAAACCGGTCATCGGTACTGAGCTCGGGTGCCCCGAGCACGGCGCACAGGTTCCGGAACTGGGTATCGTTGCCCGCGGCGATAACCAGATCGCCATCGGCCGTCGGCAGCGGCTCGTACGGGAACAGGCTGGGGTGCGAGTTGCCCATCCGGTGCGGTACGACGCCGGCCGAGGCGTAGGCGCCGGTCTGATTGACCATCCCGGCGAGCGCTGTTGCCATCAGGTTGGTCTGCACGCGCTGTCCCTCGCCCGTGCGGTTCCGGTGCTCGAGGGCAGCCAGCACGCCGATCGCGGTCTGCAGGCCGGACATGACGTCGAATACCGCGATTCCGGCCCGGTACGGCTGGCCGTCGGCGTCGCCCTGGAGACTCATAAGTCCGGACATCGCCTCGACGATCAGGTCGTAACCCGGCAAGTGCGCCCCGCCACCCGCGCCGAACCCGGTGATAGACGCATAAATCAGCGCGGGATTGGTCGCCCGGACCGTGTCGTAGTCGAGACCGAACTGGCGGAGGCCGCCAGGCTTGAAGTTCTCCACCAGGATGTCGGCCCGCCTGGCCAGCTCGGCTGCTGCCGCGCGGTCGCCGTCATCCCGGAGATTGAGCTGGACGGAGCGCTTGTTGCGGTTGATGGACAGGTAATAAGTAGAAATGCCAGACCGGACCGGCGGCATCCAATGGCGCGTATCGTCGCCGCCGGGACCCTCAACCTTGATGACATCAGCGCCGAGGTCGCCGAGAATCATGGTGCAGTACGGCCCGGCGAGCACCCGGGAGAAGTCGGCGACGAGCAATCCGGCCAGCGGCCCCGGCCGCGTCGTTTGAGCAGCAGGAACCTGATCCATAGACCGGTGGCACACCCTTCCATTAGAGGGCAGGTGGGGGCATCCCGCCGCGTTGCGGTCAGGTTACCAACCTGCAGCGACGAGACTTGCCGAGACCCGCGCTGCCATGATCAGCTGCGTTGCGTCCGCAGGCTCCCGCGGTGCTGGAGATCGTGGCGCGGCGGCCTGCGGCTTGCCGGATGGCCGTTGTCGCCGCTGTTCGGCCGGCTGGCTGCAAGTCCATGCCGGACGGCCAGCCGATCCCAGAGGCGACGGCGCGGCGCTGATGCGCGGTACTGCGCGGCGTGATTCATGTCATGACCAGTGGTGACCCGGATCGCAGGTGACCGATCGTCGAGTGGCGGCGCTGCCATGGGCTGACCGGCGGCCACGAGTTGGGCTTGCGCGGGCTGGGGTGCCGGTTCCCGCGTGGTCAGCGCTGCTGGCCTGACTCGCGCCGTCTTGTCGCCGCGCCAGGCGATCAGCGCAGCCACCGCGGCCGCGATCGCCGCCGCCAGCATCGCCACTCTGGTTCCGCGTGCGGTAGTCGTCACGGCGTCGTTGCTCACGGCGGCTGAGATAGCCGGCAGCAGCGCAGCGCCAAGTGCGGCGCCGACCTGGCGACTGGTGTTGATCACTCCGCCCACGATGCCTTGCTCGGCGCCGGCCACTCCGTTCGTAGCGATCACCATGGTGCCGAATGCCGTGCCGGCTGTGCCGAAGCCCACCAGCATCACCGCTGCGAGTACCGGGCTGTAGTGACCGCTGGCAGGCAGCTGAGTGAGGACGGCGAATCCGGCGGCAGCGAGGATGCCGGTGAGCACCAGGACGCGGCGGATGCCGATGCGGCCCGCGAGCCTGGCCCCGAATACGCCGGCGGCGAAGCCGATCACACCCTGCGGGGCGATCACCAGTCCGGTCGCCAGCGGCGAGTCCTTCAGGACCTGCTGCAGGTAGAGCGAGAGCACGAGCATCTCACCGCCGTTCCACAGACCAAGCAGCAGGTTCAGCGAGCCGGCCGTGCGAAGCGCGGGCCGCCTGATCAGGGCCGCTGGCAGCAATGGATCAGCGTGCCGTCGCTCCGCGACGACGAAAGCAACCGTTCCCGCGACAAAAACGATGATCGCCCCGAGGATCAGCGGTGACAGCCAGCCGACGACGTTCGCTTCGGATACCGCGAAGACAACCGCGGCCATCGCGGTGGTGATCAGCACGGCACCCCGGATGTCCAGTTTGCGCCCGGTCGCCGGGCCGCGGGAGTTGGCCAGCAGTCGCGGCGCGACGACGGCCGCGATCAGCCCGACGGGCACGTTGACCAGGAACACGGCCCGCCAGCTGGTGAACTGCACCAGGATCCCGCCCAGGACCTGGCCAGCCACAAAGCCGATGGATGCGGTAGCGCCGTAAATGCCGAGCGCACGCGTTCGGCGATGGCCTTCCGGAAAGCTGGTGGTGATTAGTGATAGCGCGGCCGGCGCGACGACCGCCGCGCCCGCGCCCTGGATGACGCGGGAGGCGATGAGCAGCGCGGGGTCGTGCGCGAGTCCGCCCGACAGCGACGCTGCGGTGAAAGCCAGCAGCCCTGCGATGAACATGCGGCGGCGGCCGAACAGGTCGGCGGCCCGGCCTCCGAGGATGAGCAGGCCGCCGAAGGCGATCGCGTAACCCGTGATCACCCATTGGACGGCTGCCGCGGTCATGCCCAGCTCGTGTTCGATAGACGGCAGAGCTACATTCACGATGCTGAAGTCGAGCACGACCATAAAGGCCGCGATGAGGATGAGCGCCAGCCTGAGGCCCTGGTGCGCCGTGCCGCCGGGACCGCTGACCGGGCGCGGAGACAACCGGAGACGACTGGCCGGGGCCGAAGACATGATGCCGAGCCTCATTTCGATACGCTACGAATCGTATTCAAATCTAACCGACACTCTCGCCTGGCGCCAACGTTGGCGGCGGATAGTTCGGCCGGGTACACTTACCGAGCGCGATGACATCGATACGCTACGGCGCGTTTCCGTTAACTGGTGTAGGCTACAGCGCCATGGCAGACGCGCGTATTCCTGCCAGCGGGCAACTTGTGCCCGAGGCTGGCCCGGCTGCGCCTAAACGCGGCCGGCCGCGCAGCGAGCAGGCTGACCGGGCGATCTTGCAAGCGGCAGCGGAGGTCCTGACCGAGCGGGGTCTGGCCGGGATGTCGATAGAGGAAGTGGCGTCCAGAGCCGGGGTGGGCAAGACCACGATTTACCGGCGCTGGACCTCTCGCGGCACGCTGGCCCTCGACGCCTTCCTCGCTGAATTTCAGGGTCAGCAGCCCCTGCCGGACACCGGCTCGTTGCACGAAGATCTGCTGGCCGCTCTGCGGGCCTGGATCCGGTCAGTGACCGGGACCAGCGTCGGCCCGATCCTGGCCAGCCTGATCGCGGAGGCCCAGCGAGACCAAGTTCTCGCCGCGAGCTGGCGCGAGCGCGTGGTCGAGCGGCTGCGCGACCAGCACAAGATCATGCTCGACCGTGCCGTCGCCCGGGGCGAGATTCCGCCCGAGACCGACTACGAAGTGGTGCTCGACCTGATGTTCGGTGCCGCCTACCACCGGCTGCTGCAGGGTCACCGGCCGCTGACCGACCAGTTCGCCCGGCAGGTCGTCGGCTACATAGTCGCCGGGCTGCAGGCTCCTGAGATAAGCGCGCGGCAGGCCAGCCGCTAGCCCGGGCGAACGGGAACTGGCTCGTCGAATGCCGGTGGCCATCCCACCCGATGGCGAGCGCCTCGTAGCCCGCCAGCCGCTCGACGAGATCGAGACCTGCGGCGCCTGCCACCGCGATGGCCGTGGCGAGGGCGTCCGCTAGCCCGAGATCTGGCCCGATGACGCTCGCCGACGCGGCTCGGGCGGCGGGCAATCCGGAATGCGGATCGACGAGATGGCTGCCGCGCTCGTAGGTTCCCGACGTTGCGATGCACCCGGTGAGCTCCGCGATCTCCGCTAGGCGCCGGGGCTCATCCGGATCGGCGATGCCGATGCGGAACGTGTCGCCGGATGGCTGGCGGCCCGCGCAGGCGATGTCGCCGGCCGCGTTCACCAGCGCACCATGCATCGCCAAGCCATCGAGCGCGGCCAGCGCGCGCTGGGCCGCCCAGCCTTTGACGTATCCAGTGGGGTCGAATCCGCCAGGCATCGCCCACGGGTCGAACCAGCCATCGGACAACCGACGTGCATCCTCGCACCCTCTCATCACTGCAGCCACCTCGGGCGGGACTTCGGCGGACGTGATCTCACCCCGGCGCAGGCGACTCACCGGACTGTCCGGCCGCCACGTGCTGAAGACATCGTCGGCACGCTGAAGGACCATCCTGGCCCGGTCGAGCCGGCGACGCAGGTCAGCCGTCCAGGCTTCATCAGCGACCGGCATCGGGTACACATCGATCGTGATAACCGTGCCCATGACGTGCTCGAGCTGACGGATCGGCGGCGGGGACACTACATGCCCAGGGAGTGCAGCGCGGACTGGAGCGACTGAGCGAAGCCCTGGCTGGTGTAGCTCGCGCCGGACACGCCCTGGATGTTGGCGCTCTGTGCCCGGAGCGCCTCCTGCTCCAGGATCGGAATGGCCTGCTGGTCGATGAACTGAGAGCGGGGGTTGCCGGCATCGTCCAGGTACCCGATGCCGATCTTGCTGATCTTGCCCTGGGAAACTGTGACTTTGACCGAGAGCACGCCGTAGCTGTAGTTGACTTCCTGCCCGGTCGCGCTGCGCGATGCGGTCTGCCCGCCGCCCGAGCCGTGCCCTGCGGGGCCCGCCGACTTGGTTCCGCCGGAGGCCGGCTGGGTCGTCGCGCCCGTGCCCGGAGTTGCCGCCGGCGGCAGCGATGATCCGCCGGCCAGCGTCACCGGTGCGGTGTGGAACTCCAGCACCGCGACCAGCCCGGCCACGGTTCCGGCGATCACGATCGGCGCGCGCTTCACGATGGCTGGCCCTTCTTGTCTGTCACGGTAGTCATGTCAGGATGCTTGGCTAGAAACCGAACGATTCAGTATGGATCTGATCATCGGGGACGCCGAGCTTCTGGGCCGCGGTGATGACCTCATCGTCGAATCCGGTCGGGCCGCAGATATAGACATCCCGGTCCGCGATGTCCGGGACGAGCTGCCCGAAAGTCCGAGCAGTGAGGCGGACCTTGTGCCGTGATCCGATGAGCTCGTGCAGCCGTCCATGCCGGTGCTTGACCAGCGCGGCGATCTCGGTACGGTGCGGCACGTCGGCGACTGTCGACGCGCGCACGATGACCACGACGTCGGCGTCAGCGGGCAAGTCCTCCAGCAGAGCGCGCAGCGGAGTGACGCCGACGCCGGCGGCAATCAGCAGCACGCCGTCCGACAGCCGGGTGTGGCCGGTGAATACGCCGTACGGGCCCTCGAAGGCGACCCTGGTGCCCGGCCTCAGGCGGGCCACGGTGCGACTGGCGTCGCCCTGCCCTTTGACGGTGAACCGCACGTATGGTGGCTGCGGCAGCGCCGACAGCGAGAACGGGTGCGCCTGCCACCACAGGTCCCTGGTCAGGAACCGCCAGAGGAAAAACTGCCCGCCGGAAATCGGGAGCTTGTCAAGCCCTCGCCCGCTGCAGATCACCGAGACCACGCCAGGGGCCTCGCGGCGGACCTCGACCACGCGGAGCCCGTACCGCAGACTCCGCCAGGCAGGCAGGCCGATGCGGCACGTCAGCACGAGCCCCGCTGTGCCGCTCCAGATGGCGATCCATAGCGCACGCACCAGCGGATGACCGATGAAGCTCACGCCGGTGACGATCTGGTGCGCGAAGGCGAGCGCGAGGGCGAGATAGAGGTACAGGTGGACTACCCACCAGGTCTCATATCGCAGCCTTCTGCGGACCGCGCGATAGGACGTGATCCCGGCAAGCATGAGCAGGCTGAAGCCGGCGACTGCCGCCAGGATGTCCCGGTAAGAGCGAACCAGCGTCCAGGCTTCGCTAATTACATTCGAACCGGCGGTTTGCGCGTAGCCCAGGGTGATCAGCAGTACGTGGGCGATGATCAGGCTTATCGCCCACCCGCTCACTCGCCGGTGCCAGCGGATCAGCTGATCCTGCCCGACGGACCGTTCCAGCCAGGGCAGCCGCGCCACGAGCACTACCATGAGCAGGATCAGGTAGGTGCCGGTGAGGCCTGCCAGCCTGCCTGCAGCGGTCAGCAGGCCGCCGGGCGCCGCCAGCGACGCACGCGACTCGTTCGTGATGACCGAGGCCAGGACGGCGCCGAAGCCGATGCCCGCCACGGCCGCGCACGCATCGACGAACCTCGGCCGAGGCATGGGAGCCGGGCGGCGCGCTCCAGGTAGGGGCGTCGGTAGCTCCGGGGTCGGCCCTTCGCCCGGGCGTCCAGACGCTTGCCGATGGCGAGCCTGGCTGGCAGGTGCGTCGGGCATCACGTGAGGATGCTGATGCACAATCCTGAACGGAAGCTGAACGTCGTCGAAGCGCGGTCTATGAGGACTCACCGGACCCCAGGGAGATCCTGGTAGCCGCAGGTCAGAGCTGACCAACCTCGGTGACGGTGATCACCGCGACCCCGGCCTCGTCAGAGGCGCCGAGGTCTACCGTGGCAGAGAAGCCCCAGTCGTGATCCCCTGCCGGGTCATCGAAGATCTGCCGGGCGAACCAGGTGCCCGGCATCTCCTCGATGATCAGCATGGCCGGCCCGCGGGCATCCGCGCCGGTGCCGATCTCGCCGTGCTCGGCAAAGTACGGTTCCAGCGCCTCGGCCCAGGCAGCGGCGTCCCAGCCGTCGCCACCGTCGAGCTCGCCGAGTTCGTCCCATCGCCGCAGCGCCGCTAGTTCGACCCGGCGGAACAGCGCATTGCGTACCAGCACCCGGAACGCCCGCTTGTTGCCAGTCACCGCCGGCGGCCGGTCGGCAGCCAGGTGCTGCGCTTCCTCCACCGGGTTTCGCAGCCGCTCCCACTCGTCGATGAGGCTGGAGTCGACCTGCCGGACCAGCTCGCCCTGCCATTCGATCAGGTCGGTCAGCTCCTCGGTCCTGGCTTCCTCGGGCACGGTCTGGCGCATCGCCTTGTACGCGTCCGCCAGGTAGCGGAGCACCAGCCCTTCGGACCGTGCCAGCCCGTAGAAGTTGATGAACTCGGTGAACGTCATTGCCCGCTCGTACATGTCGCGGGCCACCGACTTCGGCGCCAGCTGGTGGTCGGCGACCCACGGGTGGCCCCGCTTGTAGATGTCGTAGGCGGCCTCAAGCAGGTCGGCCTGCGGCCGCGGGTAGGTCACCGCTTCCAGCAGGTCCATCCGCTCCTCGTACTCGATGCCGTCAGCTTTCATCGCCGCGACTGCCTCGCCGCGCGCCTTGAACAGCTGCGCGGACAGCACCTGCCGGGGATCGTCGAGCGTTGACTCGATCACCGACAGCACGTTGAGCGGGTAATCCGGCGAGGACCGGTCGAGCAGCTCGATGGCGGCCAGCGCCAGCGGTGAGAGCGGCTGGTTGAGCGCGAAGTCCTCTTGCAAATCGACGGTCAGCCGCACCCAGCGGCCGTCGGCGTCGGGCGAGTCCAGCCTCTCCACGACGCCGCCAGCGAGCAGCGCGCGGTAGATCGCAATCGCGCGGCTGATGTGCTTGCGCCGCGCGGCCGGATCCTCGTGGTTGTCGGTGAGCAGGTGCTTCATCGCGGCAAACGCGTTGCCGGGCCGGCTGATGACGTTCAGCAGCATCGCGTGGCTGACGGTGAAGCTGGACTTCAGCGGCTCGGGCTCGGCTGCGACCAACCGCTCGAAGGTCGGCTGGCCCCACGAGACCATGCCTTCGGGAGGCTTGCGCCGCACCACCTTGCGCCGCTTCTTGGGGTCATCACCGGCTTTGGCCAGTGCCCGCTCGTTCTCGATCACGTGCTCGGGCGCCTGCACCACGACCCGGCCCATGGTGTCGAAGCCGGCCCGTCCGGCCCGGCCCGCGATCTGGTGGAACTCCCGCGCCATGAGCAGCCTGGTCTTGCTGCCGTCGTACTTCGACAACCCGGTGAACAGCACGGTCCTGATCGGCACGTTGATGCCCACACCGAGGGTGTCGGTGCCGCAGATGACTTTCAGCAGGCCCGCCTGCGCCAGGGTCTCCACCAGCCGCCGGTACTTCGGCAGCATTCCGGCATGATGCACGCCGATGCCATGCCTGACCAGCCGCGACAGCGTCTTGCCGAAGCCCGGCGCGAAACGGAAGTTCCCGATCAGCTCGGCGATCGCGTCCTTCTCTGCCCGGCTGCAGACGTTGACGCTCATCAGCGCCTGCGCCTGCTCGATGGCCGCCGCCTGGGTGAAGTGCACGATGTAAATCGGCGCCTCGTGGGTGTCAAGCAGTTCCGCCACGGTCTCGTGCAAGGGCGACATGGCAAACGAAAATGAGAGGGGAACGGGCCTTTCGGCGGAGCTCACGACGGCCGTGGGCCGCCCGGTCCGGCGGGTGAGGTCACGCTCGAACCGGCTGACATCACCAAGCGTCGCGGACATCAGCACGAACTGCGCCCGCGGCAGCTCGAGCAGCGGCACCTGCCAGGCCCAGCCGCGGTCCGGGTCGGCGTAAAAGTGGAACTCGTCCATCACCACCTGGCCCGCGTCGGCGTCGGCGCCGTCCCGCAGCGCGATGTTCGCCAGCACCTCAGCGGTGCAGCAGATGATCGGCGCGGCCGGGTTCACGCTGCCGTCGCCGGTCATCATGCCGACCTCGTCAGGCCCGAAAATGTCGCAGAGCGCGAAGAACTTCTCCGACACCAGCGCCTTGATCGGGGCGGTGTAGAACGTCCGCTCGTCCCGTGCCAGGGCGGTGAAGTGCGCGCCCGTCGCCACGAGGCTTTTGCCGGAACCGGTCGGTGCTGAGAGGACCACGTTCGCGCCAGACACGATCTCGATCAGTGCCTCCTCCTGGTGCGGATAAAGGCTGAAGCCCTGATCCGCTGTCCAGTCGGCAAATGCGGCGAAAACGTCGTCAGGCGCTGCTTCTCCTGGCACTGGCCCGTCAGGAAGCCGGTCGGTGAGAGTCATAGTCCGTCCATCGTGTCAGGTTGCCTGCCCTCCCGGACCACGTGGACGGGAGCCTTGCTGGATGTTATGGTCTATTACATTGTAAGGCCCTATAACATTCCGGCCGGGTGGGAACAAGGTTTGGCCATGATCGGACTTCAGGCTCCTCGCCGTGGCAGGCATCGCTGGACAGCGGCGGACATGCCGGATCAGTCGGGCCGCACAGCGGTCATCACCGGCGCCAGCAACGGCATCGGACTGGAGATCGCCCGCGTGCTTGCGGGCCGCGGCGCGCACCTGGTCTTGGCCTGCCGCGACGTGCGCAGGGGCCGGGCAGCGGCGGACCGTCTCGGCGCCGCGCTCGCCGGCGCCGGGTCGAAGCACGGCGGAGTCAGCGCCGACGTAGTCGAACTTGACCTGTCGTCGCTGGCCTCCGTGCACGCGGCCGCCGCTGCCATCCGCGCTCGGTACCCGCGGCTTGCCCTGCTGATCAACAATGCCGGGGTGATGGAGGTTCCGTACCAGCGGACGGCAGATGGTTATGAGCTCACGTTCGCGTCCAACCATCTCGGCCACTTCGCGCTGACGGGCCTTCTGCTGGACGCGCTGCTCACCGTGCCTGGCTCACGAATAGTGACGATGAGCAGCCAGGGTCATGTCGACGGTGTCATGAACTTCGCTGACCTGCAGTCCGAGCAAAGCTACGACCCGGCTGGCGCGTACCACCAGTCCAAGCTGGCGAATCTGCTGTTCACCTATGAACTGGACCGGCGACTGCGGTCGGCAGGCGCTGCCACGCTGGCACTAGGCGCCCACCCTGGCGTCGTCTACACCGACTTGTTCAGGCACCGCTCGCCGCTCCAGCAGCTACTGATCAGCCCGCGCGCAAGGCCGATCAACTTCTGGGCTGTGCAGAGCGTGCAGCAGGGCGCGCAACCTGCGCTGCGCGCGGCGACCGACCCGTCGGCCAAGAGCGGGGAGTATTACGGGCCGCACCGCCGTCATGACACCGGTTATCCGGTTCCGGTGGAGTCGAGTTCGCGTTCGCGCGACGTCGCCGACCAGGCGCGTCTCTGGCAAATTTCACAGGAGCTGACTGGCGTCAGCTACCGGCTCGAACCGCGGCCGCAGCTACCCTGACTGCGATGCCTGCATCTGGTCACGCTGGCCGCTACCACCATGGTGACCTTCGCGCGGCGCTCGTCGAGACCGCGATCGGGCTCATCGCCGAGCGGGGCGTGCGCGGGTTCTCGCTGGCCGAAGCAAGCCGAAGGCTCGGCGTGTCGGCTGCGGCTCCGTACCGGCACTTCGCTGACCGTGACGATTTGCTCGCGGCTGTCGCGGTTCGCAGCCTGCAGGTGTTCGCGGCCATGGTGGCCGCGGAGGCGGGCGACTTGCAGGCCCCGCCGCAGCGGCTGGCCTCGATGACCAGAGCGTACGTGAGGTTCGCAGCCGAGCAACGGCCGCTCTTTGACACGCTGTACAGCGCAGGTCTCGACAAAAGCCGATACCCGGAGCTGCAGCGCGCGTGGGAGCCGGTCGACGCCTTCCTCGGAGTGGTCGAGGAGATTTGCGAAGGCGACACCGCCGCAGCGGACTCGCTGGCGACAGCGCTGGAGGCCACCGCGCACGGGCACGCGATGCTGCTGCTCGACGGCGAGCCCGACGCTGATGCGGTCGCTGTCGCGGCAGCCGCGGACAGGGCCGCCGCCGCGACGCTAGCCATCATCTCGGGGCGGGCGGCCCTGGCGACCGGCCAGACCGGGCTAACGAAACTCTAACGACGTTGTGGCCAGATCATGCCCGCGCGAATGGCATCCTGTAATCGCTATGAACATGTACGGCAGTGCAGCCGCAGCGAAGCTAGCGGCTTCTCACCTGGCTCTCGGTGGTGTCGGCATCGGCGGCTTGATCATCCACCTTTTCATCTGGCACATGATCTTCCGCCTGATGCTCTTTGTGTGGCATATCCACACATTCGGCCCGTTTATCTTCTTTGCGATAATCGGAGCCTTCATCGGTTACGGCGTCTGGCGTCGGCAGCGCGGCCCTCGTCGGCGCCGCGGCGGACTCGCCGGTTACGGCTCCGGCTCTGGTCCCCGCGACTGGTAAGCCCTCTGCCCTCAGCCCCTGCCACCACTCCGTAGTCGTTTGCCGGGGACAAGCTGCTCATACCGGGCGACAGAAGCCAGCAAACGACTACGGAGTCGCTGGCTTCCTGCATTCAGTGCAGCTTGTCGCCGAAGAAAGCGAAGATCTTCTCCCAGCCGTCCATCGTTGCCTCGGGCCGGTACATCCCGGCGAAGTAGTAGAAGAAGCCGTGCGAGGCACCGTCGTACCGGTGGAACTCGTAGTCCTTGCCGTGCTGCTTGACTGCTGCCTCGAGCTGGTTGACCTGCTCCGGCGTCGGGTACTTGTCGTCGTTGCCGAACAGTCCGAGTAGGGGCGCGGACAGGTCGGCGATGTAGTCGATCGGCGCGACCGGGCGGGCCGGGCTGAGCTCTTCCTGGCTCATGATGACGCCGCCGCCCCAGAGGTCGCCGACGGCATTCCAGCCGGTCGTCCGGCACGCAGTCAGCAGCGAGTGCCTGCCGCCAGAGCAGGTGCCGATTATCCCGGTCTTGCCGTTGCTGGTCGGCTGAGCCAGCAGCCACTCCCTGGCCGCCGCGCAGTCGGCTACCACGCTCTCGTCGGGCACGCCGCCTTCGGCCCTGACCTTCGCCGCGATGTCGTCTGGCGTGCCGTGCCCGTACCGGCAGTACAGGTCCGGGCAGATCACGGTGTATCCGTGCCGGGCCAGCCGGTCGCAAAACTCGCGGTAAAACTCATCCCAGCCTGGCATGTGGTGCACAGCCACGATGCCCGGCCTGGTGGCATCGCCGGTCGGCTTGGCCACGTAGGCGTGAACCTGGTCACCGTTGCCGGCCTGATAGGTGATTACTTCAGTGGATATGCCCTGATTGGAATCGGTTGAGAAAGAGTTCCATTCAGCCATCGCTTAGTTACCCTTTCGCGCTACATTTCGGATCTCGCGAACCTGTGTCCCGAGGACCTTCTTATCGCATGGGGCTGGGGTGCGCGCGGGCGGCCGGTGGCTAGGCTGCTGGAAAGCCACGGGCTGCCTGGAGCACGGGCTGCCTGGAAGCGCGGGCTGCTGGAACCTGGGGGCACGATGATCAGGGTGGGCGTGCTAGGCGCCAAAGGGCGCATGGGCTCGCAGGTGTGCCGCACTGTCGAGTCGGCCGCGGACACCGAACTCGCCGCACAGATCGATGTCGGTGACTCGCTGGACCTGCTGTCCGGCGTCGACGTCGTCGTGGACTTCACCCATCCCGGTGCGGTGATGGACAACCTGCGCTGGTGCGTCCGCCACGGGCTGGATACGGTCGTCGGCACGTCTGGATTCAGCGACGACCGGCTCGCTGAGGTACGCGGCTGGCTCGACCCGCGGCCAGCGGCGCGCGTGCTCGTAGTACCTAACTTCTCGGTCGGCGCGGTGCTGATGATGCGGTTCGCCGCCATTGCCGCGCCGTTCTTCGAATCCGCGGAGGTCATCGAACTTCACCACGCGGGAAAGGCAGACGCGCCGTCCGGCACAGCCGGGCGCACCGCCGCGATGATCGGCGCAGCACGGGCTCAGGCAGGAACCGGGCCGATGCCCGACGCGACAGCTACGGCAGCGGAGGGCGCGCGGGGGGCCGAGGTCGATGGCGTCCATGTCCACTCGGTCCGGCTGGCCGGGCTGGTCGCCCATCAGGAAGTCCTGCTAGGCGGGCACGGCGAGATACTCACCATCAGGCACGACTCGCTGGACCGCGCCTCGTTCATGCCTGGAGTGCTGCTCGCCGTCCGCGCCATCGGCACGCTGCCGACCGGCCTGACGGTCGGCCTCGATGGCCTGCTCGGTCTTTCCTGACCAAGATTGTCCTGACCAATACGGTCGCGGCGCTCTGCGGCTGAGACGGGCCCAATTGAGTTGCCCGATCGCGGGCGTTCCCGGTCATAATTGCCCGTGGCTGCTGATCGGGCTTTCGCTGAACTGATCGCTGAGGGCGAGGCGGTGGCGACCGCGGGCTGGGACTTCTCCTGGTTCGACGGCAGAGCGACCGAGGAACGCCCGCGCTGGGGCTACTCACGCCTGCTGGCGGAGCGAGTCGGGCGGGCTGAGTCGGCGCTCGACTTGCAGACCGGCGGCGGCGAGGTACTGGCCGGCGCGCTGCGCACGTGTGGCGATCGCACGGGCGGGCATCGCCCGGCCGTGCTGGCGGCCACCGAGTCGTGGCCGCCTAACGTCGAGATTGCCAGGCGCAACCTTGCGCCGTTTGGCGGGGTCGTGGCGGAGGTGGCTGACGATGCCGATCTGCCGTTTCCGGCCGGGAACTTCGGCCTGGTCGTGAGCCGTCACCCGGTGGAGGTGGTCTGGCCCGAGGTCGCGCGCGTACTCAAGCCGGGCGGGACGTTTTTCTCCCAGCAGGTTGGCGCTGGGTCGAACCGCGAGCTCACCGATTTCATGATGGGCCCGCAGCCGGTGAATCCGGGCCGGAGCCCGCGGGTCGCCGTCGCCGAGGCGACTGAAGCCGGGCTCGACGTGGTCGACCTGCGAGAGCAGGAGCTACGGGTCGAGTTCTTCGATGTCGGCGCGGTCGTGTACTTCCTCAGGAAGGTGCTGTGGACCGTACCCGGCTTCAGCGTGGCGGGATACAACGAGCCGCTGGCGCGGATGCACGAGCATATCCGGGCTAACGGCGCCTTCGTCTGCCACGCGCAGCGGTTCCTCATCGAGGCGCGCAAGCCGTCCGGAGAGTAGGGTTTCAGCCTGGGCCGGGCCCGGAGCAAATCTGCGCCTGGAGTTGTTTCGCTTCCTTGAGCCGGGCGGCAGGCCCGGCGTCCGAGCAGAAGGAGAACGGCTATGCCCACTCGCAGCGCGCACACCACCTGGACTGGCGGCCTGCAAGACGGCGCCGGAACGGTCACGCTCGTCAGTTCCGGACTAGGCAGCTACGAGATCAACTTCCCGAAGCGCGCTGCTGACGACGCTGACGGAACGACGAGCCCGGAGGAGCTCATCGCAGCCGCGCACGCCGGGTGCTTTGCGATGCAGTTCTCGGCGTTGCTCGGGGCAGCGGGCGGCAGCGATCAGTCGCTCGACGTGACCGCTGACGTGACTCTTGGTCCCGATCCGGCGGGCGGGTTCCGGATTAGCGGCATCAAGCTGGCGGTCAGCGGCTCGGCGGATGGGGTCAGCGCGGAGGATTTCGCCAAGATCGCCGCCGACGCCAAAGCCGCATGCCCGGTGAGCAAAGCGCTCGCGGGTACCACCATCACGCTCGAGGTCGCTGGCAGCTGACGCCGGGCGGGGAGGTTTGCGGTCCTGCTCGCTCGCAGTTGCCCGCCGGGCTAGCTCGCCGACCTTGCCCGGGCTTCCTCGATGGTCAGCTCGGCGGCTGGATCGGCTTCCAGGCGCCCGTCCGGGATGGGATCGCCGCTGAGAACTGACTTGCCGTAGGTGCCTTCGTCGAGCCGTCTGAGTGCGCGGTCTATCGCGGCAATACGGGCCCGGAAGCCCTCGGCGATGGCGTCGTCCATGCCCTGCGCGGTCAGTGGCTGGGCGGAATCCGCGTAGTCGCCGGTCTCGTCGACCTCCACCTCGCGGTCCTGCTCACCGGCCGACAATGCGTCCCTGAGCAGTTGCGCCACCTCGGCGCGCTCGGCGGTGAGCCGCTCGCGCGCCACGCCCTGGTCCATCTGACCCACCTCGCATCGGATAATCGAACCGGCTTTGCCGACTCCAGACACCTTACGCACTGCGGCAGAAGCTGGCTGACCGACCCGGCCATGCGACTGCTGCCCGGCTATGCGGCTGCCGCCTCGCCCGGCCTGGCCCCGCCCGCCAGGGCCCCGGCCCGGCTGGATGCGACCGGCCAGCCGTGCCCGTCGTAATCTTCCTGAGGAGTTTAGTTGATCTTCGAATACAAGCCATCGATCGTCGGGCACCGCGGGTCCGGCGCAGGCCAGGCAGACGGCTACCAGGAGAACTCACTGGAGGCGTTCCTGGCGGCCGCCGTCCGCGGCGTGCCCTGGGTTGAGCTGGACGCCCGCCGCAGCAGCGACGGCGAGCTGATGATCTGGCATGAGCCGGCAACGCCGGAGGGGGACCTGATCACGACCCGTACTGCCGCCGAGCTGGCGGCCGCCGGGATCGCGGCACTGGATGAGGTGCTCTCGGTGCTGCCAGCGAGCGTCAGCGTGAATGTTGACGTGAAGACGGTGATCGAGGATGCGACCGACCCGGAGCACCAGCGGACGCACGCGCTCATTGCCCGCGCATTGCGGCGTTACCGGGGAACGCGGCGCTTTCTCATCTCCTCGTTTGATCCTTCGCTGCCGACCTACCTGAAGGACCGGACGGCGCCGGACGGCGATCTCGCGCTTGGTCTGATCACCGAGGTGAGGTTCTCGGCCGGCCCGGCCGTCTCGGCCGCCGCGAACCTGGGGATGGACGCGGTCTGCCTGCACATCGACAGCCTCCGGACCGAACCAGAGCGCATCCTTGAGTTCGCGCACCAGTCTGGGCTGGAGGTCATGGCCTGGTCGCCGGACCCGGAGCTGGCCGTGACACTGGCGCACGCCGGGGTGGACGCTGTGTGCGTCGACGACATACCCGGCACCCAGGCCGCCCTGGCCGGCCTGCGCTAACTTGCGCTGACTTGCCCGATCTCAGCCGCCGATACGATCTTGTCGGCCGCCTCGGTCAGCGTCCCGATTCGGGTCTTGCGGCTGTCCAGCCACAGCGACCACGGCTGGACTGAGCTGACCCGAAGCAGGCCTGCCAGCACCCACGGATCAGCGGCCAGCCGGTCCCTGACGGCCTGCTCATCCGGGGCTTCAACGGCAATCAGCCGCTGGCCGCTGCCGAGCGGGCCGCCGATGATGACGAATCCGTCATCGACGAGGGCGTCCATGAAGTCTGCGTGCGCTTGCCAGCCGTCCTGGTCCCGAATCGCGCGAGCCCCGTCCCACCGCGGGCCATCCGCCATCGTTACCGCGAAGTTAGCCATGACGGCAGGCTAACGAGGGGTACTGACATCGGACACGGTCCGGCTCGCGCCCCTGTCGGCGGCCTGGATGCCAAATCGGGCCCTGAGCTCTGTCGCCTCGGCTTACCGCAAGGGATGCAGCGACACTTCATGGGTTCGAGCCATTTCTGCGCCTGGTATGCCTGATATGTAGTTACCAAACCCATGAAGTGTGCTCGGGCCATGCCCGGATTGGCTGCGGAGTCGGCCCACACGGGCCGTCATGCGGTCTGAGTCTGGCTGGCCGACTCCAGGCCTAGCTCCGCGACCGAAGTCTCGCGCATCTTGAACTTCTGCACCTTGCCGGTGACCGTCATCGGGAAGCTGTCGGTGACCCGGACATAGCGCGGGATCTTGTAGTGCGCGATCTTCCCGGTACAGAACTCGCGAACCTGCTCCGCAGTGAGCTCGCTGCCGGGGCGCAGCTTTACCCAGGCGCACAGTTCCTCGCCGTACTTCACATCTGGCACGCCGACGACCTGCACGTCCTCGATCGACGGATGGGTGTAGAGGAACTCCTCGACCTCGCGCGGGTAGATGTTCTCGCCGCCGCGGATCACCATGTCCTTGATGCGCCCCACGATGTTCAGGTAGCCGGCGTCGTCCATCACCGCCAGGTCCCCGGTATGCATCCAGCGCCCGGCGTCGATGGCCTCTGCGGTCCGTTCCGGGTCGTTCCAGTAGCCGAGCATGACCGAGTAGCCGCGCGTGCACAGCTCCCCGCGACTGCCGCGGGGCAGCACTACGCCGGTCTCCGGGTCGATTACCTTGACCTCGAGGTGCGGGTGAACCCTGCCGACGGTAGACACCCGCCGGTCTGTGTCGTCGTCGGCAGAGGTCTGGGTGGAGACCGGTGACGTCTCCGTCATCCCGTAGCAGATCGTCACTTCAGTCATGTGCATCTCGGTCAGGACGCGCTTCATGACCTCGACCGGACAGGGCGAGCCGGCCATTATCCCGGTGCGCAGGCTGGACAGGTCGTAGCTGGCAAAGTCAGACAGTGCCAGCTCGGCGATGAACATGGTCGGCACGCCGTACAGCGAGGTGCACTTCTCCGCCTGCACCGCGGACAGGGTCGCGGCCGGATCGAATCCCGGCGCCGGGATGACGATGCAAGCGCCGTGCGTGGTGCTGCCGAGGTTTCCCATGACCATGCCGAAGCAGTGGTAGAACGGCACGGGCACGCAGACCCGGTCGGAATCTGTGTAGCCGCAGCCCGCGCCCACGAAGTACGCGTTGTTCAGGATGTTGTGGTGCGACAGCGTGGCGCCCTTGGGGAACCCGGTGGTACCGCTGGTGTACTGGATGTTGATCGGGTCGTCGAAGGCCAGCGTGGCGGACCGTGCGGCCAGCGCCTCCCGCGCGGCGCCACCCGCGTCGGTGGCGCCCGTGTCGTGGTCGGCAGCGACCAGCAGCGCGTCCCACTCCGAGCTGCCGAGGTAGATCACCCGCTCCAGCTCGCCCAGGCCGCCACGCACCTCGTCGATCATGGCGCGGTAGTCGCTTGTCTTGAAGTTCTCTGCGCTGACCAGCAGCCGGACGCCGGACTGCCGGAGTACGTACGCCAGTTCGTGACTGCGGTAGGCCGGGTTGATGTTGACCAGGATCGCGCCAAGCTTCGCGGTCGCGTACTGGAGCAGTACCCATTCGGCACAGTTCGGCGCCCAGATCCCGACCCGGTCGCCCGTGTTGATGCCCAGGGCGAGCAGCCCGACGGCGAGGGTGTCGGTGTCGGCATCCAGCTGCGAATAGGTCCACCGCCTGCCAGTCGGCACATCCACGAGTGCCTCGTTGGCCGGATACGTTGCCGTCGTCCGGCGCAAGTTGGCACCGATGGTCTCGCCAAGCAGCGGCTGAGCCGACGCACCGTTGCTGTAGGACAGCGCGGGTACTGCTGCCCCGGACATCGCTGGAATTACCTCGGACATGACTGGCCCTTCAGACGGCGGGTAGGTCAATATTCCACGTTCCCGTCGGCTCTGTGAAGCAGCACCAAACTGACCGCGCTGGCACAGATGCGCTAACGGCAGGACAGGTCTACTGTCTTAACCGAGGGTCACTTCGCTTTCGGAGCGCCGCGATGGGTACCTGGGTCATCTGGCTGATTGTCGCGGCTGTGCTGGGCACCGTCGAGGTCATGACCACCACGCTCGCGTTCGGGCTGGTGGGGATCGCCGCCCTGATCGCGGCAGGCGCCGGCTTCCTTGGTGCGCCCGCCGCTTTGCAGTTCGGCGCATTCGTGCTCGCCTCGGGGGTCGGGCTCGGCGTTGCGCGCCCGTTCGCCCTGCGCCACATCCGCCAGCCGCCGATGCTGCGCACCGGCACGGCCGCACTGGTCGGCCGGTCTGCCTACGTCCTGGAAGAGGTCGGCCCGCACGGCGGCCGGGTGCGCATCGGCGGCGAAATCTGGTCGGCGCGTTCCTATGACGAAACCCAGGTCATTCCGGCCGGAAAGACAGTGGACGTCATGCACATCGAGGGCGCAACAGCCCTGGTCTATCCCCGGGAGTAGGCAATGGGTGATATCGCAGGCATCGTCGCAGCAGTCATCGTGATTCTGGTCGCCCTTGTGACGCTCCGGTCGGTGCGCATCGTGCCGCAGGCTCGCGCCCGCAACGTGGAGCGGCTCGGTCGGTACCGCAAGACGCTCGAGCCCGGCATGAACGTGATCATCCCATTCATCGACCGAGTCAAGCCGCTCATTGACCTGCGCGAGCAGGTGGTCTCCTTCCTCGGCCAGCCGGTGATTACCGAGGACAACCTAGTCGTCAAGATCGACACCGTACTGTTCTTCCAGGTCACTGACCCGCGAGCGGCCGACTACGAGATCGTCAACTACATTCAGGCGATCGAGCAGCTCACCGCCACGATGCTGCGCAGCGTGATCGGCTCGATGGACCTGGAGGTCACGCTGACCTCCCGTGACAAGATCAATACGATGCTGCGCGGCGTGCTCGATGACGCCTCCGGTAAGTGGGGGATCCGCGTCACCAGGGTGGAGATCAAGGCGATCGACCCGCCGAAGAGCGTGATCGACGCGATGGAGAAGCAGATGCGGGCCGAGCGGGAGAAGCGCGCGGCCATCCTCACGGCCGAGGGCTTGCGGCAAGCTCAGATCCTGACGGCTGACGGTGACAAGCAGGGCACGGTGCTCCGGGCCGAGGGTGCGAAGCAAAGCGCGATCCTGAAGGCCGAAGGCCAGGCGCAGGCGATCACGTCGGTATTCCAGTCGATCCACAAGAATGACCCGGATCCGAAGCTGCTCGCCTATCAGTACCTGCAGACGCTGCCGCAGATTGCTCAGGGGCCGGGAAACACCATGTGGATGATTCCGAGCGAGCTGACCAGCGCTCTGAAGGCGATGAGCAGTGCGTTCGACGGTGGCAGTGCGGCTGCCGAGACACCGGGCTCGGCGCCTATCGCGGAGGCCGGCGGAGCCAACGGGCCTGGTCCGGCGCTGTTGGCCGGAGCTGAGGACAGTGCCGCGGACGCCGCTCTGGCCGAGGTCGTCCGCAATGAGGCCACGCTGGCAGGGAACGCGGTTCCCGTGCTGTCTCAGGCCGCGCTAGCGGCGGCTATGGCGGCCGTCCCCGAACCGGTGGCGCTACCTGAGGTTCCGCTGCCCGAGGCTCTGCTGCGGGCAGACGCGGTTCCCGAAGGCCGGCTACCCGAAGTCGGAGTGACGGATCCTGCCGTACCGGAGACCCTCGATGGCCTGAAGCCGGTCAACGTCGGCGAGGTGCAGGAGGACACGACCGCCGCCAACGGAGCTGCGGCAGGTCCGGCGTAGGGCGGCGAGTCCGGCCTAGGGCGTCGGGTCGCGTCGCCGGTGGCGCTCGGCTAGAGCTTGATGGCAAGGCCGAGCGTGAGCAGCACGCCGTAAGCCAGCTCGAGCCGCCCGGTCTGGCCGAGTGCGGCGATCAGGCTGCGGCCGGTGGCGCCGTCCCGCACCTGCCGGATCGGGGCCAGCGCGAGCGGCAGCGCGGCGAGCGCCAGCAGGCTCAGCGGACGGGCCGGTGCCAGCGCCAGCGCGAGGCAGAACGGCGCGAGGATGCACGCGGTGTACAGCAGCCTGGTCCGCTGGTCGCCGAGAACGACGGCCAGCGTGCGCTTGCCCGCTTCGCTGTCGGTAGGGATATCCCGCAGGTTGTTGATCACCAGCAGGGCGCAGGCGAGCAAGCCGATCGCGGCCGCGGCGGCCCATGGCAGCCAGCTGACTGACTGCATCTGCACGTAAGCCGTGCCTGCCACCGCCGCGAGACCGAAGAACACGAAGACCGACAGCTCGCCGAGCGCGCGGTACCCGTAGGGCCGCCGGCCGCCGGTGTAGAACCAGGCGGCAGCCACCGCGGCCGCGCCGAGCAGCAGCAGCCACCATGAGGTGACCGCCGCGAGCACCAGGCCGGCCACGGAGGCCACAGCGAAGCAGGCTATCGCCGCCGCCAGCACGTGCCTGGGCCTGGCCAGGCCCGAGCCGACCAGCCGGAGCGGGCCGACTCGCGCCTCGTCGGTGCCGCGGATGCCGTCGCTGTAGTCGTTGGCGTAGTTCACGCCGACCTGCATGGCCAGGGCCACCAGCAGGGCAAGCACCGCGCGCCAGAGTGAGAATTTGCCATAGCCGAAGGCGACACCGGACCCGACGACGACTGGCACCACGGCAGCGGGCAGGGTCCTTGGTCGCGCGCCCGCAACCCAGCTGCGCAGATCAGCCACTTTGATAACCAGTCCTTTGCCGTGTCGGGATGACACAGGGTAGCCCGCGCGCCCTGCGGACCGGCTGGGTGGCCGGGTGTCAGCGGATTGCTCGCCGGTCAGGCTAACGGGAGGGCGCGCTGCGCGGCGGCAAAGATCTCGCCCGCATCTTCCCAGCTGAGCGGGCCGGCGGCCGCAGTTCTCTTCCGGCTGCGGAAGTACCGGCCGACCGACCTGCCCGCGAAGACGTCGACGCCGCGCAGCGTGGCGACCGCCCACGGCACTGCCGGGCCGTAAATCACCATGGCCGGGCGCACTGTGATCGGCCGGCCGAGTTCGTTGCTGAGCAGCCGGGCGGCCTGGGCGGCTTCCCAGCGCGCGTGTGCCAGCCGGTCCTTCTGGCTGAACGGGCCGTGATACAGCACCGGCCCTGCGGCCGAGTCGCTGGCGACGGTCCGCACCGGCAGGCGGCGGTCCCACCGCTCGGAGTCGAGCGCGTACACGCCACCTGGCCCTATCACCAGGTGGTCGATGACCGAGCGGGTGCCAGGGATGCCGCGGGCGTGCAGCGCCAGATAGCCGGAAACGCGGACCACGAAGAGCCGTCGCTTTGTGCGCCGCTGCGCCGACGAGACTCGGACCGCGGCCGGGATCACAGCCATCGTCCTGGACTGATAGATCGTGTCGATGATCGCCGCTATCGCTGCAAAGGTCACGCCGAGCCGCCAGCCCTGCCAGAACATCACCGGCAGGAAGACGACAGCTGAGATCACGGCCCGGCGGATCCAATAGGGCAGCCGCGGATCAGCGGCAATCCCGGCCATGAGAGCGCGCGCAGGGACAGGCGACGTCTGTGGTCCCTCGACCGGGGCCGCTGGCCCGGTCGGAGTCGGCTCAGGCCCGGTCTCCCGGTCCATGTGTCACAGGGTAACCAAGTGACTACACCCTGGCCACGACAGCCCGCCGGCTGGCTATTACTGTGCGTACGTCCCTCAGCCGGCTTGCGAAGTGCCAGTTCAGTGCGGCCATCCCAAAGGCTGCCGGGCCGCTGCAATCCGCTACTGTTCGCTATCGTGACGCAGATTCACGACCTCACGGTGACCGAGCAAGCCGCTGCGATCCGCGCCGGGGAGATCTCCGCGACCGAGGTAACCGAGCACTACCTCGACCGCATCGACCGGCTCAACGAGCAGGTTGGCGCGTTCTATACGGTGACCGGCGATTTGGCCCGCGAACAGGCCGCCGTCGCTGACAAGGCAGTCTCGGCAAGCCGCAGGGATGGCGGTGAGCTGCCGCCGCTGACCGGGGTGCCGATCCCGATCAAAGACCTCAACATGGTCGCCGGGGTCAGGCTCACCTACGGCAGCGCTCTCCTCGCCGACAACGTGGCGACCGAGGACGATTATGTGGTCCAGCATCTGCGCTCGGCCGGCATCGTGATTACCGGCAAGACGGCCGCGCCCGAGTTCGGCCTGCCGTGCTACACCGAGACCAGGATCGGGCCGCCCGCGCGCACACCGTGGGACCTGACGAGGTCGGCGGGCGGGTCGAGCGGCGGCGCCGCGGCCGCAGTGGCATCGGGTCTGGCGCCCGCCGCCCAGGGCAGCGATGGCGGCGGTTCCATCAGGATTCCGTCCAGCGTCTGCGGCTTGTTCGGAATCAAGCCGACCCGCGGCCGGATCTCGCAGGGGCCGATGATGCCCGACCTGACCGGGTTGTCGACCGACGGTCCGCTGGCGCGCACTGTCGCCGACGCTGCGCTCTTGCTGGACGCGATGACCGGTAATCATCCAGGCGACATGTACACGCTGCCGCCATTGCCGGCCGGTGAGTCGTTCCTCGGCTACGCCACCCGCGAGCCCGGCAGGCTCCGTATCGCGCGCTCGCTCCGGACAGTGGTGCCGGGCGCCGAGGTGCACCCGGACTGCATGGCTGCGTACGAGGACGCCAGCGCGCTGCTGTCGTCGCTCGGGCACGAAGTGGAGGACGTGGACCTGCCGTTCAGTGAGGAGGCCGTGCCGTCGTTCCTCGCGCTGTGGTTCGCGATGGCGACGCTGGCCCCGATCCCGCCGGAGCACGAAGGTGAGTTGCTGCCACTGACTCGCTATCTGCGCGGCAAGGGCTCGGAGTTGTCCGCGGCCGACTTGCTGACGCACCAGGCAATCCTGCAGGGAGCCGTCAGGCCGGCCATGACGGCGCTGAACGCCTACGACGCTATCCTCACCCCGACGGTGGCGCTGCCGCCGCGACCGGTGGGCTGGTTCGATGAGGTCGAGCCTGCCGAGAACTTCACCAGGCAGACGCTGTTCACGCCGTGGACCGCGCTGTACAACCTGTCTGGCCAGCCGGCCGTGAACGTGCCGCTGCACTGGAGCGACGAGGGGCTGCCGATCGGCATCATGCTGGCCGGCCGGATGGGCGACGAGGCCACCCTGATCTCGCTCTCTGCTCAGCTTGAGGCTGCCCGGCCGTGGCGGGACAAGCACCCCGCGATCTGGTGACGTCAATCCGGTAGGCGGCGACCTGACCGACCGGGCCAGCAGGGACTGGCCGCTCGGAGCGTGAACAGACCCGTGTCCTAGCATTCGGTGTACCGGCGATCACTGTCGGTAGGTCACCTCAGGACGCGGGGGCAACGGGATGACCGCATGAACGAGGCCGAGCGACGCGCTCGTGCGATTTTTCATGCCGGGAACAGGGTAGTCGCGCTGGCAGTGTCCGCTTGCCTGCTCGCGTTGCTCGGGTTCGGCGTAGGCACCGTGCCGGCGCTCGGCCCTGCGCTGGTGCCCGGCCACGGCGCGTGGCGGCCTGCGGCTGATGCGACCCTGCCGGTTCGGCAGACCCTGAGCGATCACCCGGCGTCGCCGCGGTACAGCGACCTCATAAGCGCCTCGCAGACGGAATCTATCTGCCGATGCCGGCAGCTCATGCCGCTGCGACTTCATCCGGAGCGACCAGCTGGGAACTGCGGCCATGACGGATCTGAAGCGACTAGGGAAGCGCGGCGCCTATGGGCTAGGTCAGCTGGCAACGCAAGGCGAAGGCCCGCAGCGGCCCGCTCCGTTCCAGCCGCGCTTCGTGCGGCGTGACCATAGGTGGCCGGGCTCGGTCTGGCTGCTCGGCCTGCTCGCTGGTGTCCTGATCATCGCCGGCGCGGCGGCCGCCGGCTGGTGGTTCATGCCGTTCGTCATCGGCTTGCTAGCGGGGCTGGCCAATCACGTAGGCCGCTGGCCGACCCAGGTGGCGCTGCCTGCTGTGGTGCTGATGTCCGCGGCAGGCTGGGTGGCCCCACTCTCGTGGTCGGTTCTGCGCGGTGCGCCGGATGGTGGCGTGGCGCGGATTGCGTCGCTGCTCGGGTTGCCGGGATATGCCGCGGTCGGGATGATATTGACGGTGCTGATCGCGGCGGTTCAAGGGATGACGGGGTACTGGCTCGGCCGGGCACTGACCCCGCTGCCGACGGACGACTGACGACAGCCAACCGCTGGCGACTTAGCCGCCGGGTGCTCCGCGGGCTGGCACGGGTTTAGTGACTCTTTCGCGCTTCCGGCCCGTTGCGGGCAGGACGTCACGGCCGCCCGCGACGTTTACGCCCGCTTCCGCACCCGCCGCCGGCCTTCTCGCCTTCCAACTCGGTTACTGGCTTGCTCAGCACCCAGCTAGCCCGGTTGCTTGCGGGTGTGCCTTCGGACCGGGCGCGAAGGTGTTTGCGGCAGTTTGAACCTGGGCCAGGAAGTCCCGCCAGGTGGATTCGTCGAAGGCATCCTGATCCGCGCCGCCCTTCCCGTCGATGAGTTCCCGGATGATGTCCGCGTGACCGGCGTGCTGGGCTGTTTCAGCGACCATGCGAATGAGCAGGACGCCCAGCGTCGTATCCCGGCGGTCCTCCGGCCAGTGGGCCACGGACCCCGGTGCTCCCAGATCGAGTGCGGCTACGACGCCGTCGGCATGGGCGCATGCGCGCAGGTAAAGGCCGGTGATGTACTCGCTGGACTCATCCGGCTTCGCCCACATGTCCGCGCCCTGCCAGATCGAGCCGTCCTCGATCCATGACATGCTCTCCGGAGCCGGGTAGCCGAACGACTCACCCAGGTACGCATACTCGAGCCCGGCCAAGTGCTTCACCAGGCCGAGCAGATTCGTGCCGGTCCGTGTCATCGGACGGCGGCGATCGTATTCATTCAGGTTGTCGAGCTTGGACAACAGCACGGCTCGGCTAGCCTGAAGACTGCGGTGCAACTCCTCTTTAAGGTCGGGCACCTGCACTCACCTCACTCTCATCCGAGAATCAACACCAAGACACAGCCAAGCACCCGCTACCGACAAGTCTCATTCGGGCAAGTCTCATTCGGGCGATGAGCGGATGCGGGCGACTAGCCGCGGCATGAGGCCGCCGGGCGCGGGGTGCTTGGGGGCGATGGGTTAAGTGCCTCCTTCTCGCCTCCGGCCCGATGCGGGCAGGACGTCACTGGCCGCCCGCGACGTTTACGCCCGCTTCGGCGCCCCGCACCAGGCCGTTCAGGCGCCAGCCAGTTCTGCGGCCACGGCGGAGCGCAACACGGCCCTGTTCCCGATGGCGTCGGTGTTGTCGATGAACTGGTCGACAGCGCCGATCAGCGGAAGCGCGCGCACGCGCTCGTCGCTGATCCGCTCACGCAGCGCGCGGACGAACCTGCCCGCCTCCATGACCCGGTACGGCCGGTCGTAGTACGTCGGGCGGACTGCCGGGTCGAGCGGGGGAGTGACCGCGATGGCGTTGTGCAGCCGGCCCGCCGCCTCGTAGGCCGCGGACAGGTTGCGCTCCCGTTCCGGCCAGGTCGCCGCCGTCATGGCAGCAGCGAGCAGCGGCGCCAGTTCGGTGGCCGCGGCAGTCCTGGCAAACGCGGTGCCGAGCCACTTGCTGTACGGCGGATAACGCCGCTGCATTAGCAGGACCAGCCGCACCAGGTCCCGGACCAGCCGCGCCGTGATCAGCGCGGAACCCAGCTCGTCGCCAGCTTCAGCGCACCGGCCAGGAAATGCTTCTTCCTCCCCGATGCGCCGCCACTGACATGCCATCACGTAGAGCCAGATATCGTGCGGATACCAGGCGAGCGCGGCCCGCGCCGCGTTGAGCCCGTCGCGACCCAACCCGTCGTGGAACACTGCCCCGCCGGTGATCTCGGCCAGCACCTGCGTCGGGACTGACAGCCAGTCGAGCAGGCTGATCTCCATCGCTGGATTGAAGCCGAGCGCCCCGGTTAGCCAGGAGCGCAGCCCGGCCACCTTGACCCAGTGCGCGCTCGGGCGGGTCCCGGCATCCGTTGATGCCGGGAAGGCAGTCGGGTAGCCGCGGAATTCGGCTGGCAGCCTGGCGGCGAGCAAGTCCGACACTCGGCCGGCCTGATCAGCGGCGTCATCAGCGAGGAAGACCTGCAGTCGCGGTCCCCAGTTGTGGTCGGTTGACCGTGGCGAGTCGAACCCCAGGACTTCAGATCCCCAGCCGATGAGCGCCGCCGAGTGGGCGAGGCCGGGACACTCGTTGTCGAGCAGTGGCCGGACGACCTCGTTGTAGTACAGCCTCGCCAGATCCAGGCCGGGCATGAACGTCGGCGCCACCCGGCGATCTTGACCTAACTGGCCGAGCCGAATCAACCCGATATCCGCGTTCCTGGCCCGCTCCGCGGCGCATGGGGGCCGGGGCTTGGGCAGGAGTAACCGGACAGTCCGGCGAGCAACCATGCCCGCCGGTGAAACCGCGCCTGCGAAGTACCGCGGCCACCTGCGCAGCTGCCATGCACGGGGTGGCCGTCAGATCAAGGTAGCCATAGCGGAGCGTGCAGATCCCATCCGCCGTCGCAGCGTTATCGCGCCCGATGTCTTTCCACCTGGTCTCGTCGGGATGAGCAAGCCGGCCGTCCAGCTCAACAGCCGTCAGGTATGCCGCATAGAACACGTCGCGATACTCGTTGTGGTCGCCGCGGCGATATCTGCGCTGCCGCTCGCCGGTCGGCAGCCCATGTGGACGCTCGACGTCCTTGTGGTATCGCCGTTCCAGAATCGAGTGCAGGCCGGCGGCGTCGAGGGTCAGCAGTTCGGTGAGTTCGGACCGCCAGCGCATTTTGGCTCGGCGGTCGATGGCGCGCGCCAGGTTGACCTGTGTCGTCTTCCTGCGTTGCAAGCCGCGGAATACCCATGCGCACGCATCATCGACCGTTCGGGCCGCATCGGCGAGATCGAGAATCGTCTCCTCGACTCGCGTCTGAGGTGGCAGCCGGGCAGGATGACGGGTCTCGCTTGCGCGGGCCGAATAGTGAATCACGAGCCCGGCCGTCTTCGAAGGCCGTCGTTCGGCTGGCACAGTCACGTGGACGAGGTCACTGACCTTGTCGGTCAGCCCGGCTAACTCGGCTGCTGTCTGATGGCTCAGCATGGCGCAGGGTCCAGCGCTCAGGACTGCTGCCCATAGGACGGCGAGCCGGCCGGGCTCACCGGAGAAGGTCGCGTAGACGCCGCGATACATTCGTTGCCATCGGCCTGTGCGCATGTGCTCGGCGATGGCCGACCTGGTCAGCCCGCTCCGCACCACTTGCTCGGTGCTCAGGATTCCGCGCTGGTGCGCTGCAAGCTCGCGGAGCCCCGGTGGCAACTGCTTCGGCACGGTCGTCAGTGTGCTGCAGGGTACTGACAAATCGGACGGGTTTCATGATCCTGGAGAGTTA
>DATMMA010000301.1:0-7066 GCA_035570295.1 Streptosporangiaceae bacterium | reverse complement strand
CCGGGCCGAGGCGCCGGAACTGTTCGTTAGCGACTGGCCGGGACCCTGGTCAGCCGGTCGATAGCCGAGATCACCTGCTCGGTGTCCGACAGGTCAGGCAGCACCAGGTCCGCGCCGGCGTCGCGCAACTCCGCGACCGTGTCCCTGCCGGTGCCGACCGCGATGGTGCGGGCGCCGCCGAGTTGCGCTGCCTCGAGGTCGCGAACAGTGTCCGCGATGTAGACAGCCGTGTCGCTGGCGACTGGGATGCCGTACTTGTCTCTGGCCTGATTGCGAACCAGCAACAGCAGGGAGCCTCTCGGGTAGGCATCCGAGCCGTAGCCTCCGATCTCGAGATCGAAGAGCCGGTCCAGCCCGAACGCGCGCAGCTTGGCCGCGGCGTTCGGCTTGATCGTGCCGGTCAGGACTGTCTGGATGACGCCTGGCAAGGCGGCAGCCGCGGTCACCGAGGTCCGTGCTCCGGGCAGCAGCCGCCCCTGCTGCATCAGCCCGTCCTGACGCAGCGCGAACGCGGTTTCCAGCTCCCAGCAATACCTGGCCAGCAGTTCGGAGTCGGCAGCCTCGTTCTCGCCCGTCGGGACGTCATTCAGGTACAGCGACTCGAAGAAGATCTCGGTGTCGCTACGGCCCGCCAATTGAGGCAGGGCCGCCAGCGGACGACCGGTGACACGGCGGAACGCGTCAGCATAGGCGTCCCGGGATACTCGGCCAACGTCGAGCAGGGTCAGATCGATGTTCCACAGCACCAGGCGGTCGATGGCACACCTCCAGCGCGGGCGGGGAGTAACGCACAGGTTCAGTAACCGCGCAGCTATTACCTATGCTCGCAGCCAGCCGCAGACCTGGCCAGCGTGCTGGCTGCGAGCGTACCCGCCAGATCTGGACAAGTACCCCAATTAGCTCAAGATTGCTCCGCCTGTACTGCCGACGGCGCTGTGATTCCTTGATCGTTGTTGATTCTGGGGGCCTATAGCACCCCAAACTTCACAACGATCATGAAAGCCTCCGGCCCGGGCGGACCGAAGCGTGTGGCAAGACGGTGCGCGCAGCCCTGGGCGGCCACGGACGCCGAGTCAGCCACGCGAAACCTCTGACTCGGGCCTGTGCCTCCCCGATCTGCGCGGGCGCCACCGCTAGCAAACGCCCATAGCACGCAAAGCGGTCACCATCGGCCGCGCCCACTCCAACGTTTCACGGATCTTGGCGGCGACAGAGGATGATTTGCACCGTTTCGCGCCGCCAAAATCCGTGAAACGTGAGGTGTGTGGCGCTGACTCGGACCCATGTCTCCCCGGCCTGTGCGCCGCTATAGCGCGCTAAGGCCGGTCGCGCCGCGCAGGCAGCGTCAGCCTCACAGGCTCGCGTGCCCGCTGCCCCGCCGGAGGGGCGATCGCCTGGCGCTCTGGGCCTGCCACCGGCAGCGGGACCGGCCCTGACCGAGCCGGCAGGGGCTGTGCCGGTGTTTCAGCTGGCGGTGACTCAGCTCGCGGTGACTGATCAGCCGGTGACTTGGCTGGCGTTGACACGGCTGGCGTCGACTGGGCCAAGGCCCACTGACCGGCCGGGGCCCTGCCGGATTCGAGGGCGCCCACCGCACCGGCGCGTACCTGGTCGCCTCCCGAACCGCTGCGGGCGGACTCGCCGCCGACTGCGCCCAGACCACCGGCTCCGCCATCGCTGCCTCCGCCGCGACCGGCTCCGGCACGAGTGGCTCCGCAGCCGGCCAGATCGCCAGGCGATCCGCTTGTCGTGTCCCCCGCCGCCGGCGTTCCTGTCCGGCCCTGCCGGGCGTCAGGTCCGGTCCCGGAAATCGCCCGCTGGTACGCCGCCCGCACCTTGGCAACCTCGGCGTCGGGATTCTGGAACCAGTTCGTCGACCACAGCCGGTGGTAGCGCCAGCCGAGACGCTGAAGATGTTCACCCCGCAGCCGGTCCCGGTCACGGACGCTGCCGGACTGGCGGTAGGAGGCGCCGTCGGCCTCGATCGCGAGCACCATTCGCCCGGGGTCTTCCGGGTGAATGACCGCGAAGTCAACGCGGTAGCCGCCAACGCCGTATTGCGGCACGACGGTGACCCCGGCAGCGGCCAGCCGGCTCCGGACGTCGGACTCGAACGGGTCGAGGTGGTCACCACCGGAGGCTTGCGGGGCGCTACCGCCTGAGCTGGCATAGTCCAGGTAGTCGGCTAGTAGCCGCGCTCCTGCTTTCGTGACCCGGTCTGGGTCGACGTCGTGGCCGGAGAACGAACTGACCAGGGTCAGCCGGTGCTTCGCCCGGGTGGCCGCGACGTTCAGCCTGCGCTCGCCACCGTCGCGCAACAGCGGCCCCCACTGATACCGCATCCGGCCGTCGTGATGCTTGCCGTACCCGATCGACAGGAGGATGGCGTCACGCTCGTCGCCCTGGACGCGCTCCAGGTTCTTGACGAAGAACGGCTCCGGCAGGTCCTCCGCGAAGAACGCCTCTATCTCCGGGTAGTCGTCCCGGTCGGCCTCGGCCAGGTCCGACAGCGCCGATCGGAGTGCCGTGTCGATCCGCTCGGCGTGCTTGATGCCGAGCGCGATCACCCCGAGCGATTCCGTCGGATGCTCTCGCGCGTGCTCGAAGATGAGCTCGACAACCTTGCTGACTTCGGCATCGACTGACGTTTCCTGGCCAGCGCCGGGGCCCTGGGCGACCACGACGTGACGCAGGCACTCGCTGGTCAAGACGCCGGGGAACGTGGTCAGCGCCCCGCCATAGATCCGGCTGTTGGAGAACGCGACCAGGCGCTCGTCCCGGCTGCGGTAGTGCCAGGCCAGCGCCGCTGTCGGGAGCAACGGCCTGAGGGCGTCCAGCACAGATTCAAAACCCGCGCCGAACGACACCAGGCTTTCCTCGTCGTCACTGCCGTCGTCTCCCGCTACGTCGCCGACCTGGCGGAAGAAGTTGGTCGGCGGCAGCTGGCGGTCATCGCCTGCGACCACGATCTGATGGCCCCGCATGATCGCTGGAATAGCGTCAGCGGGCACGACCTGGCTGGCCTCATCGAAGATCACTACGTCGAAGAGCCTGGCCAGCGGCAGCACCTGGCTCACCATCAGCGGAGACATCGCCCAGCATGGCTTGATCGCGAACAGCACGTCGCTGGCCTGGTCAAGCAACCGCCGCAGCGGCAGGTGCCCGCGGCGCAACGCCGCCTGCTTGCGGATCACCCTGGCCTGCAGCGGATGCCGGTCGCACGCCTCGAGCAACGCGTCAGCCCAGGCCCGCCGGACCCGCGCCCGGTTAGCGACCAGGTGCTCGACGTCGCGGGCGCGAAAGTCGCTGGCGATCTCATCCAGCGCGTCGCCACGATGCGCTCCGTAGCGAGGGTCGCGCACGCGCATCTCGTCCAAGATCGCGCTGTACCAGGCGTGGTCGAACGCCGCCGCAGCGAGGTCCGGGCTGGCTTCGCGGCACGCCAGTTCGTCCAGCAGCGGGCTCAGCGACAATTCCCCGAAGCGCCTGGCTAGCTCGTACAGCCGCGGCAGGTTCCAGGCAGTGTCTTGGTCGGCAGCTAGCTCAGCCAGCAACGGCAGCGGATCGGCCGGAAGCGTGATCACCGCGCGGAGCGATGCGAGCTGCGCCTCACAGTCCGCCCACAACGCTGCTAGCTCGTCCAGGCGCGACGGCAGCCGTGGCTGGCCCGAGTCGGTGCGAAGGTCAAGCCACTCGCTGAGCTGGCTGGCTGCCTCGGCCAGCACCGCCGACAACTGCTCGTCGGTCAGTTGCGCACCGGCCGGGCCAGCCAGCGCTCGCGCCTGCTTGCGCCCGGCGCGCCGGTCGCGGAAACCAAGCCCGGTTCCGTCCGCTGTTGCCTTGGCGAGCAGCGCGAGATCGGTGTCGTAGCTTGCCGGACCGAACATGCGCAAAGTCGCCTGGACGCCAGCGAACAGGCGCAACACGATTGACGCGTCCGGATAGCCAGCCGGTGGTCGCAGCCCGACCTCATGGCAGGCACTCCGGACGCGCTCGATCAGCATGGGCAGGCTGCGGCTGCTCAGCCGGACGGCAAGCTCGCAGGCGCGCCTGGCCTCGTCGGGCCCGCGCAACGAGGCACCAAACCACGGCGTGCTGCCGGGCCGCAGCGTGAACCCGCCGAGGTGGGCGAACTCGCGCAACTCGTCCCTGATGCGGTCAGCCTGTTCGCGGCCAATCTGATCCGGGTTGTCGAGCGGGATGCGCAGCGTGGCAGCTTCGGGCACGCCGAGCAGGGCGGACTGCACCTCGTACGGGGTCAGCCCCCACGGCTGGTGCCGCTGGTGCAGTGCGGAGGCATGGCGGCTTAGCCGCAGGTGCCGGTCGGTCAGCCGCCGATGCAAGTCGCCGACGTCCGGCTCAGGGACCTGCTGCGCCTCGTCCATGCCGTCGCCCAGATCACGCGCGATCCGCTGACGGTCCCTTGCTCCCTCGTGAATGTCGAGGACGACCTCGCCCAGGTTCGCAAGCTTCAGCCTGGACAGCACAGCGTCGATTGCCGCGCGCTTCTCGGCGACGAACAGGACCTTGCGCCCGTTAGCGACCAGGGCTGCGATCAGGTTCGCGATGGTCTGGCTCTTGCCGGTGCCGGGCGGCCCGTGAACCACCAGGCTGCGCCCGGCGAGGACAGTATCGATCGCATTGCGCTGCGATGAGTCCGCGTCCAGCACCGAGTAGTCCGCCTCCGGCGAGTCCGGCTTTGGCTCGGAGTTCTCGTCCGCGCCGAGAAGTTCCTGGGCCTGCGGATCGCCGGCGATAGCGGCAACCACGTCGCTGTCGGCTAGCAGTTCACCGGCCGCCTGGAGGTCCTGGACCATCGGCAACTTGGCATAAGTAAAGGTGCCCACGACCAGCCGGTCGGTGATCTGGAAGCCAGGAATGTCGGCATCATCGGCCGCTCTGGTGAGCAGGTCACCGATCTTGTCGGGCGGCACCCCTGCCAGCTCTCCGGTGGCTGCACCGAATACCGTGGCGAGCTTGTGCAGTAGCACCGGGTTCACTTCGTATTCGTCGTCGAGAGCGAGATCAAAGTCGTCGTGCCGCGCTCTGGTCGGAGTGATTGTCAGGCCGCGCAGCAAGACCGGAGCGGCCGGCTCGAGGAATAGCTCGTCCCATCGCGCCATCCCGGTGGCCAGGAAGCCAACCCGGATTCCGCGCTCCTCCTCCAGCTCCCTCGCCTTGCGGTAGATGACCTGCGTCCGGCGGATTGCGTCAGCTCGCGCGTCGACGTCGCTGAACAGCCGGGTAATCCGGCCTGATCCGGTGCGCAGGAACCTGTCGACCGCAGCCGGGTCTGCCGCGGCCAGGTCGAGCGTTGCCGCCCGCCGGTCCTTGTAGTACAGCAGCGTGTTGCGCCCGCCCAGATCGGTGAGCGCGGCAATCCAGCCCGCCTGTGCGGCGGCGATCAGCTCCGCTCGCCGCCTCCCGCCGCCGTCGCCGGTCTCTCCGGCCGCGTCCGCATCACCCGCGGGTCCGTCGCCGTCGGCAGGCCGTGAACCAGCCACGTACTCGGTCATTGACTCCTCCGCCACCCACCGCACTCGAGGGAGCCGTCAACTTCCCCGGATCGGCGTGAATATGCATGCGCGGCGTCCGCCGTTGGCGGACGCCGCGCACTGGCGGAGGCTCCGGCTAGCCCATATGCGGGTAGCGGTAGTCGACCGGCGGCACCATCGATTCTTTGATTGTCCGCGCGTTGACCCACCGGATCAGATTGAAGATCGACCCGGCCTTGTCGTTCGTACCGCTCGCCCTGGCGCCGCCGAACGGCTGCTGCCCGACGACGGCCCCGGTCGGCTTGTCGTTGACGTAGAAATTGCCCGCCGAGAATCGCAGCGTGTCGGTGGCGTGCGCGATCGCTGTCCGGTCCTGCGCGATGATCGAACCGGTCAGCGCGTACGGGGCGATGTCGGCCGCCTGAGTGACCACCGCCTCGTAGTCGCTGTCGTCGAACACGTGCACGCCGAGAATCGGGCCGAAGTACTCCCTGGTGAAGATCTCGTCGGTCGGATCGGTCGACGTCAGGATCGTCGGCTGCACGAAGTAGCCCTCAGAGTCGTCCGTGTTGCCGCCAGTCAGCACCGAGACCGAAGCGCGGTCGTTTGCCCTCGCCAGCGCATCCCGAAGGCGGCCGAACGAACGCTGATCGATGACCGCGCCCATGAACAGCGACAGGTCAGAGGACACATCGCCGATGGTTAGCGCCTCGGTGGTGCCGACTAGCTGGTCGGCGACCCGGTCCCAGACGCTGCGGGCAATGTAAGCACGCGAGGCTGCCGAGCACTTCTGGCCCTGATACTCGAAGGCGCCCCGGACCAGCGCTGTCACCAGCACGTCCGGATCGGCGGACGGGTGCGCGACGACGAAGTCCTTGCCGCCGGTCTCGCCGACCAGCCGCGGGTAACCGCGGTAGGACGCGATGTTCTCGCCCACTGTCCGCCACAGGTGCTGGAAGGTACCGGTGGAGCCGGTGAAATGAATGCCGGCCAGGTCCGCGTGCGGCAACGCGACTTCGGATACCGCCGCACCGTCGCCGGTCACCATGTTGATCACGCCGGGCGGCAGCCCGGCTGCCTCGAGCAGCCGCATGAGGTAATGCGCGGAGAGCTGCTGAGTCGGCGACGGCTTCCACACGACGACGTTGCCCATCAGCGCCGGCGCCGTCGGCAAGTTGCCAGCGATCGAGGTGAAGTTGAACGGCGTGATCGCCAGGACGAAACCCTCGAGCGGCCGGTACTCCAGCCGGTTCCAGACACCCGGCGAGTTCGCCGGCTGCTCGGCCAGCAGCCGCCGCGCGTAATGCACGTTGAAGCGCCAGAAGTCGATCAGCTCACATGCCGCGTCGATCTCGGCCTGGAACGCCGACTTCGACTGGCCGAGCACGGTCGCCGCATTGATGACCTGCCGCCACGGCCCGGCCAGCAGGTCAGCCGCCTTGAGGAAGATCGCGGCCCGGTCGTCGAACGACAGTGCCCGCCAGCCTGGTGCCGCCTGGCGCGCCGCCTCGATGGCGGCCGCAACGTCGCCGCCGGTCGCATTTCGCAGCTGGCCGAGCACGTGCCGGTAG
>DATMMA010000300.1:0-7440 GCA_035570295.1 Streptosporangiaceae bacterium | reverse complement strand
ACGCTGATCAACTCCCGGCCGGCGATCATGGCCGCCTGGTCGGCGGTCTCGGCGGAACTCGGAGTCCTGATCGATCTCGCCGAGGTGGACCAGCGGATGGGCATCAAGCTGGAGGAGGAGGTCAGCTACTGGTTCCCGGCGGACGGGCACCAGGTCGCGGCCGACAGCTACCGGCGGCATTATGTGCGGCTGGCTCCGACGCTGACGTTCCCGCTGGAAGGTGCCGCGGAGTCGCTGGCAGCGGTCAGGCAAGCAGGGGAACGCGCAATTATCGTCACGGCGAAACACCCGGTCTCGGTACAGCCCAGCCTCGATGCCGTTGGCCTGGAGGCGGACGAGGTATTCACGCACGTGCACGGGCCGGAGAAGGCTGCCGTGCTCGCCCACCTGGGCGCGGCTGTCTACGTCGGCGACACGCCAGCCGACATGGCAGCCGGGCAGTCTGCTGGCGCGCTGCCCGTCGGCGTTCCGACAGGGTCGTTCGCTTCCGAGGACCTCCGGGCGGCCGGCGCCGCGGTGGTCCTCGGGTCGCTGGATGACTTCCCGTCGTGGTACGCGGGCTTCCGAGACGATCTGATTCCGGAGCGCGGGGCCGATGAACACTGACATCCTGGCGCTGGCGGACAAGCTATGGCGCGGCGAGGCGAGGACCAGTGAGTTCCACCCGGTCATGCAGGCCGGCGCGCTGACCGAGATCTGCGAGGACGTCGCCTTCGTGCCCGCATTCGCTAACGTGACAGCCATCAGGACGCCGGACGGTCTGGTCATGGTGGATACCGGCAGCGTGTTCGCGGCCGGGGAGATCCACAGCCAGCTCCGGGGCTGGGCCGGTCAGCGGCTGCACACGGCTATTTACTCGCACGGGCACATCGATCATGTCTTCGGTGTCGGCCCGTGGGAAGCCGAGGCGGCCGAGCGAGGCTGGCCGGGCCCGGAGGTGATCGCCCACGAGGCCCTGCCCCTGCGTTTCGACCGGTACATCGCGACGGCCGGGTACAACGGGGTCATCAACCAGCGGCAATTCGGCGTCCCCGGTCTGCGCTGGCCGACGGAGTACCGCTACCCGGACCGCACGTACTCGGGCGAGCTGACGATCGACGTGGGTGGCACGGCACTCGCGCTTCGGCACGAGAAGGGCGAGACCGACGACCACACCGTCACCTGGCTGGCCGACCGCCGGGTGCTGTGCTGCGGCGACCTGTTCATCTGGGCGTCGCCGAACGCCGGCAACCCGCAGAAGGTGCAGCGCTACCCGCTGGAGTGGGCGCAAGCGCTGCGCCGGATGCTCGCGCTGCAGCCCGAGTACCTGCTGCCCGGCCACGGCCTGCCGGTGGTCGGCGCCGACCGGGTAGCCCGCGCCCTGACCGACACCGCTGAATTGCTCGAAGCTCTGGTCAGCCAGACGCTGGAGGTGATGAACCGCGGAGGCCGGCTCGACGAAGCCATCCATTCCGTCGCGGTGCCGCGTCACCTGGCCGACCGGCCGTACCTGCAGCCGGTGTACGACGAGCCGGAGTTCATCGTCCGGACCGTCTGGCGGCAGTATGGCGGCTGGTGGGACGGCAACCCGGCGACCCTGAAGCCTGCCCCGGAGCGGGCGCTCGCGGCCGAGCTCGCGGCGCTCGCGGGCGGGCCGGCCGCACTCGCCCGTCGCGCGCTTGAGCTGACGGAGGCCGTGGTGGCCGATACGGCGCCGACGCCGGACGGTGTCACGCCGGGCGATGCCGCGCCAGCTGGCCAGGGCACGACCGCAAGCGACCTTCGGGTGGCCGGCCTGCGCGGCGGCGAGGACGGACTGCGGCTCGCCGGGCACCTAGCCGAGTTCGCCTGGCAGGCCGCGCCGGACGACCCGGAGGTGCGGGCAGCCCGGCATCGCGTGTTCACCATCCGGGCCGAGCGCGCGACATCCACTATGTCCACCGGGGTTTACCGGTGGGCGGCCAACGAGTCCTTCGGTGACTCGTTCCAGCCATCAGATCTGGAGAGATCATGACCACGATCGAGGGAATCAACCCGTCAGTTCCGCCCAGCGGCACAGGGTGCGCTGAGTGCGATGCAGTCGGCGGGTGGTGGGTGCACTTGCGCCGGTGCGCCGAGTGCGGGCATATCGGTTGCTGTGATACCTCACCAGAGCAGCATGCGACAAAACATTCCAAAGCCACGGGCCACCCGGTTATCCGGAGCTTCGAACCCGGCGAGTCGTGGTTCTGGGATTACAAGAGTGAGCAGATGTACGAGAGCGGCCCGACGCTGGCGCCGCCGGAGAATCACCCCGAGAACCAGGGGGTGCCTGGCCCGCACGGCCGCGTACCTGCCGACTGGCAAGCGCACATCCACTACTGAGCCGGTGCCCAGCCGGAAGCTGGGCACCGGCCGGGCGCTAGTCGGCGCCCTGAACGACGATCTGGTCGGGATCGCCGCCGTTCGGAGCGCCTGCTCCGGCCATTGCCGGTGCAGGCTGGGACCAGCCGTACCCGCTCTCGCCATGCTCGGCCGCGTCCAGGCCCGCCGCCTCTTCCGCCTCGGTGACCTTCAGCCCGACCAGCTTGTCGGTGGCCAGCAGGATGAGCCAGGTCATGACGAACGGGTAGACCACACCGACGACCGCGAGCACGACCTGGCGGCCGAACTGAGTGAGACCGCCAGGCTCGCCTGCCGCGTTAACTGCGAGGCTGGAGAATGCGCCGGTCAGGACGACTCCGATGACGCCGCCGACCATGTGGACGCCGACCACGTCCAGCGAGTCGTCGTAGTGCAACAGGTCCTTGAGGTTCACTGCGAAGTAGCACAGCGTGCCGGCCGCCGCGCCGATGACAATCGCGGCCCACGGCGGAACGTATCCGGACGCGGGCGTGATGGCTGCCAGGCCAGCGACGGCACCAGCAGCGATGCCGACCCCGGACGGCTTCTTCTTCCGCCACCACTCAAAGCCCATCCAGGCGAGCATCGCGGTCGATGCGCCAAGCTGCGTGTTAACCAGGGCGTATGCGGCGACCCCGCCAGCCGAGGTGGCGCTTCCCGCGTTGAAGCCAAACCAGCCGAACCAGAGGATGCCGGCGCCGAGCAGCACCAACGGCACGTTGTGCGGCCGGTCGAGCTGCTTGCTCCGCTTCAGGTAGAACGCGGTGGCTAGGGCGGCAGCTCCGGCCAGTTCATGCACGACGGAGCCGCCGGCGAAGTCGATCGCATGCAGGCCGCCAGTCCCGAGAATGCCGCCGCCCCAGACCGCATGCGCGAACGGGCAGTAGACGATGAGCGACCACAGGCCGATGAAAACCAGGTAGCCCCGGAAGCGCATTCGCTCGCAGAATGCCCCGGCGATCAGCGCTGGTGTAATGACAGCGAACTTCATCTGGAACGCCATGTAGACCAGAGCCGGGATCGTGGGCGCAAAGTGCGTCGGGTTCACCCCGACGCCGCGCAGCATCACGTTCGACAGGCTGCCGATCACGCCTCCGTGGTCAGCGCCGAACGCGAGGGAGTAGCCGACGATGACCCACAGCAGGCTGATCAGTCCGATGGCGACAAAGGACTGCACCATGGTCGCGACCACGTTCTTGGCTCCGACGAGCCCGCCGTAGAACAGCGCGAGCCCCGGCATCATGAAGAGCACCAGAGCCGTGGACGTGAGCATCCAGGCGGTGTCTCCAGCACTTATATGCATAAAAGCCCCTTGCACGATAGTCGCGGCGGCACTGCCGAAACCGCTTGCGGGCAAACTGCTCTGCGACGACTGACCGCTACTTGCGCCATAGCGATCCGCCGTTGCGAGCGCTAACTATAAGGCTGGGATGAGCAGTCCTGGAAGACCGTCAACCTGCCAAATTTGCAGTCACCACGATTCGATCAGCGGCCCGAGGTCAGCGAGCCGGCTGATCACCGCGTCCGGCACCGCCCCCTCATAAGGGGGAACGTCGCTGTTCGGGATCAGCACAGCCCGCATGCCAATGCTCTTGGCGCCGAAGACGTCGTCGTACGGTCGGTCGCCGACGAAAACGCAGTGAGCCGGATTGGTGACACCGATCGCCGCCATCGCGGCCTCGAATGCCCGAGGGTGCGGCTTGTTCCAGTCGATCTCGCTCGAATAGACAGCGCCGTCAATGAGGTCGAGTACCCCGTCGCGCCGGAACACGTCCTCGTGCCAGCTCCGCGGCCACATCGTGTTCGAAAGCACGCCGATTCCGATGCCGCGGTCGCGCAGGCGAGACAGCAGTTCTGGAACGTCCGGGTCGGTGAACGTGTGCGGTTCCCATGCGCCGACGTAACTGGCCAGGACAGCCTCGGTTGCCATCACGCCTGCCCGCTCGAACACCTGGCTCATGGTCGCGCTTCGCTGCTCAGTCATGCACAGCCGCCATAGCTCGTCCTCGGCCGCGAACAGCGCGGCTGCATGTCGAGCCGCTTCAGCCGGCGGAAAGTGCGGTTCGCATATCCCTGACCAGAGCCTTGCTGGGTCGATCGTGTGCCAGGGCGTCAGAGTGCCGCCCCAGTCGAAGATCACTGCGTCGATTGCCACCCCGAGATCCTAAGCCGCGGCCGGCCTGATCCCTAGCGGTCTGATCCGGAGTTTCAGCAAGCAGTGGCGCGGCGGGCCGGTGCCCGCCGCGCCGCTGCCAGCGTGAGCGTCGCGCCCGCCGGCCGGTCAGCCGAGACCGTAAGTAGGAATGGCGTGCGCCGGCACCCTGATGACCTGCCGCTGCCCGATGCCCAGGTAACTCGCGGTCACGGTGGTCAGCTGCGTCTGTGCCTTGACGGCCGAGCCGCCGGGCTCCGCCTTGATGATGATCTTGCCGCCGGACTTCCTGACCAGCGCCCGGATGTGCGCGAGGTCCTGCTTACCGAGCTTCGCCAGGCCGATGACCTTGGTGCCCTTCGGCAGCCGCTGGAGTTGCTTGAGGGTGATCGTGCCCGGATACAGCGTCTGGTCGAAGCCGAGGCTCATCTTGCGCACGACGCCGCGGGCGTCGACCCAGACGTCCAAAGCGGTCAGCTTGCCCTCGTTCCACAGGTTCGGCAGGTCGATCGCAGGCAGACTCGTCAGCACCGTGGCGTGCAGGTGCTCCACCGGCACGCCGCTCATAGTAGTGTCGCCGGCCTTGACGAAGCTGGCGTCAGGCGCGAGCTCGGCAAGCAGCTTCCGCGGGTCCGGGATGTGCAGGCTGTTCACCGCGTTCGGCCCGGTGTCGTGATACCAGGCGAGCCCGTCTGCGGCGACGAAATAGTCATAGGCCTGCCCGTTGACCACGCGGTTGATCGCCGACTGCGTGCTGGCCTTCTGGCCATTGCGAGCCGGAAAGGTCTGGCTGAAGGAGTCATTCCAGTTCCTGCCGGTGAAGCTGATGTTGTCGGTGCTGGTCTGTTGCAGGACGCCATCCAGCATCTGCTGCGAGGTGATCACCGCCCGCCCGGCGTGGGCGAGCGCGAGCCTGGACGCGCTGGCCAGGTGCCGGACGGCCGCGGCCGTGAGGATCACGGGCGATTTCTGAGCCGGGCGGATGGCAGCTGCAGGTCCCGGTCCGCCGAGCTGAGTCGTCACCAGCGCGGCGGCGCAGCCCGCGGCCGCGAACCCGACGGCGATCGCTGCCACTCGCCTGGACCGCAGTGCAGGCCGGGCCGTTCGCGCCGGGAACGCCGGTGAGCGGGCCTGTCGCCGCGCGATGTCCTCGGCGGCGAGGGGATAAATACCACGTTCCATCAGAGTGTGAATTTGATCTCTCAGGTCATTCGCCATCGGTGACTCCCAGAGTCGAGCGCAGGCGTGCGAGCCCGCGGTTCAGGTGGTTCTGCACGGTCGTCTGCCTGATGCCGGTGAGCTCCGCGACCTCGCGCAGCGTGTAGCCGTAGCCGTGGACGAGCACGACGGCAACGCGCTGGCGCTGCGTGAGGCCGGCCAGGGCGGCTGGCAGGCCGGGCTCGAAGCTGTGATCATCGGCGTCCGGGACGGCGAACAGTACCGGCTGCCGCCGCCGGCGGACCCGCGTCTGGCCGACCCGGAACAGGTAGCCAGGCAGGTTCCCGATGTGCTGGAGCCGATCCCAGTGCTCAAAGGCATAGGCGAGAGCCTCCGCCGTGGCGTCCCGGCCGTCCTCGAAGCCGTAGGCGGCGGCAAGTGCCCGGCTCAGCCGCGGCTCCGCCTCCTTCACGAAGGCCTCGAAGTCCCGGAGGCTGTCCTGCTCAGGCACGACGTCCTGGAGCGCGTTCCTCGCTGCCCGCACACCGCCGCTTGCTGCCCGCATCGCACCGCCGTCTCGTCGGTTGGTCTCTACTTGCTTAGACCAGTCCGGGGTGCGGATTTACCACCAGGGGCCTCCTGCGGGGGGAGGGCACTGCACCCGGCCAATTTCGAAAGGACCTCAGGGTTGGCTGGTTTGTTGGCGTATCTTCGCTGAGAGTTTGATTGGCGCGCTTAGCGTCTTCGGCAGCACTGGCCATTTCTTGCTGCCCGGCTCGGGCGGCGTACGAGGAGGAGCAAATGCGACCTCGGCAACGAAGCGGAGGCGGGCGCAGGCTGCGCCTGACCGCTGTAGCCGCAAGCGCGACGCTGGTCGGCGGGTTGTGCGTAGTCGGCACGGTGACGTCAGGGCTGGCGTCGGCCAGCCCTGCCAAGGCACACCCAGCAAAAGATGGTGGCAGCTCGTGCCACCTGGCTAATGGCATCAAGCACGTGATCCAGATCGGCTTTGATAACACGCACTTCTTCCGGGACAACCCCAACGTTCCGTCCGATTTGGAGCTCATGCCGAACCTCACCAACTTCATCGAGAACAACGGCGTCATGCTGTCGAACAGCCACACGCCGCTCATCGCGCACACCGCCCCCGACCTGCTGACGACGGCGACTGGCCTGTACGGCGACCGGCAGGGCCAGGCGTTCAACAACAGCTTCCAGGCCTATAACGCCGACGGCAGCACGGACCCGGCCTCGGCGTTCACGTACTGGACTGACCCCGTAGACGACACCGCGCGCACGCCGAACGCGGGCCACGACACCAACCCGAACATGGTGTATTCGCCGGTCCCGCCGGCCACGTCGCAGACGCCAGTCTCGCCGACAACGGTCACGCCCGCGCCGTGGGTGCCGTTCACCAGGGCGGGCTGCAACGTGGGCGAGGTAGCTACCGATAACCAGGTGCTGGAGAACTCCGCCTTCGACATCCCGAAGGTCTTCGGCGCGAACTCCCCTGAGGCCCAGCAGCTCGCCGCGGACTCCGACTCGTTCAAGGACCAGGAGACGGCCGACTACGTAGGCCTCGGGGTGCACTGCGCGAAGGGCGCAGCGTTCTGCGCGAACGCACAGGCGGTCAAGTTCGGCCAGACGACGCCGACGAACACCGCGGTCCCTGACCTGCTGCCGGACGAGCCTGGCGGCTACAACGGCTACCAGGCGGTGTTCGGCGCTAAGTACATCGCCCCCGAGCTAGGCGCTGGTACGCCCAACCA
>DATMMA010000299.1:0-6037 GCA_035570295.1 Streptosporangiaceae bacterium | reverse complement strand
TTGTGGAGAGCCCGGCCTGGCACGCCTAGCGGGATCAGTCGGGCGTGTCCGCGACCACCCACATGGAGAAGTACTGTGACCCGCCGCCGTAGGCGTGCCCGAGCGCGGTCCGCGCGCCTGTGACCTGGTGCTCCCCTGCCTTGCCCATCACCTGCATGGCGGACTCGGCGAACCGCAGCAGCCCGGACGCCCCGATCGGGTTGGAGCACAGGACGCCGCCGGACGGGTTGATCGGGATCAGCCCGCCGATCTCGGTCTCCCCGGCCTCGGTCAGCTTCCAGCCGTCGCCGGCGGCGGCGAAGCCGAGGTTCTCCAGCCACATCGGCTCGAACCAGGAGAACGGGACGTAGATCTCGGCCACGTCGATCTCGTCGATCGGGCTGGAGATCCCTGCCTTGGCCCACAAGGCGGCCGCAGCGTCAGCGCCAGCCCGCGGGTTGACGTTGTCCTTGCCGGAGAACATGGTTGGCTCGGTGCGCATCGACGTCGCCCGGATCCATGCCACCGGGCCGGACGACGCCTCAGCCGCGACCTGGTCGCCGATCACCATCGCGCAGGCGCCGTCCGATGACGGGCAGGTCTCGTCGTACCGCACCGGGTCCCACAGCATCGGCGAGGCCTGCACCGACTCCAGCGTTATGTCTGGCTGACGCAGATGCGCGTACGGATTGCGTGCCCCGTTCCGCCGGTCCTTGACCGCCACCAGCGCTCCGACGTGAGCCGGCGCCCCGCTGCGCCGGATGTAGGACCGGACGTGCGGCGCGAAGTAACCGCCGGCCCCGGCCAGCAGGGGCATCGAGAACGGCGGCATGATCGACAAGGCCCACATCGCGTTCGACTCAGACTGCTTCTCGAATGCGACCGCGAGCACCCGCCGGTGCAGGCCCGCTTGCACCAGGCTCGCTGCAACCACGCCGGTAGCACCGCCGACGGACCCGGCCGTATGCACCCTCAGCAGCGGCTTGCCGGTCGCGCCAAGCGCGTCGGCCAGGTACAGCTCGGGCATCATCACGCCCTCGAACAAGTCCGGCGCTTTCCCGACAACGACAGCATCGACGTCGGCGAGCTCTAGCCCGGCATCTGCAAGCGCGCGGTCGACCGCCTCCCGGCACAAGCCGGCGATGGACACATCCGGGCGCTTGCTGCGATGGTGCGTCTGGCCGGTGCCGAGCACGGCTGCTCGCTGGCTGGCTGAATCGTGGTGTCCCGAGCTGTGCGTCACCGGGCCTCCATCAGGCACACGAGGTTCTGCTGCAGGGCCGGGCCGCTGGTCGCGTGACCAACGACGCGACCGGCCGTGCCAGAGATGACCTGCCGGGCCGCGTGCCCGATACGGGCTAGGCCGGCCGCGAACATCGGGTTCCCGGCGAGCGCGCCGCCGGACGGGCTGACCCGCACTGAGTCCGCCAGCCCCAGCGCGTTGCGCAGGATGAGCTCCTGATGCGTGAACGGGGCGTGCAACTCGGCCACGTCAACGGCGCCCGGCCCGGCCGCAGCGAAGGCGGAAGCCGCCGACGCCGAGGTGGTCAGGTCGCGGGCGCCGAGCTGGCCGGACTCGATCCGGTGCTCGAAGCCGCTGATCCACGCGGGGCGCTCGCACAGCTCGCGGGCGCGGTCCGCGGCCGCGATTATCACCACGGCTGCGCCGTCAGTCACCGGCGCGCAATCGTGCGCGCGCAGCGGGTCGGCCACGAACGGCCCGGCGAGCAGTTCGTCGGCAGTCACCTGGCCGGCCAGCTGGGCCCTGGAGTTCGACATGGCGGCGGCCCGGCTGCGGACAGCGACCTCGGCCATCCCGCGTTCCGTCCACAGGCCTTGTTCCAGGCCCAGCCGGGCCTGCAGCGCGGCGAGGGCGACCGAGTCCGGCCACAGCGGCGCCATGACGTACGGATCGAGCTGAAGCGCGAGCACGCGGCGCAGGTCCCCGGCCGACGACTTGCCGAAGCCGTAGGCCAGCGCGATGTCCGCCTCGCCGGTCAGCACCTTGACCCAGGCCTCGTACAGCGCGAAGCCCCCGTCCATCTCCACGTGCGACTCCATCACCGGCGGGAACGCCCCGATAGCGTCGACAGCGGACACAAACGAAAACGCCCGGCCGGCCAGGTAGTCAGACGAGCCAGAGCACCAGAAGCCGATGTCAGATTTGGTCAGCCCGGTCTGCTCGAAGACCTCGCGAAAGATCGGGACCAGCATCTCGACGCCGTTGGTCGTGCCATCGGTGCTCCGCACGTTGGGCGCTTCGGCGAAGCCGATCACTGCAGCGTCGCGCACGTCGGCTGCTCCCTTCACAGGTGACGGGCGTAGGAGTCATAGGGCGCGTCGGACTCGCCGGTCGGCTCGAAATGGCTGATGTTCTCGCTGGTCGTCCCCCACTCCCCGGGCGGCTTCCAGACAGCGCGGACCCGCATGCCCATCCGCACCTCGGCCGGCTCGCAGCCGAGGATGAGGTGCTGGAACGCGATGTCGGCACCGTCCAGCAGCACCGACGCGGCGACGTACGGTGAGGGCACCCGCTGGCCCTGGAACGGCACGTTCACGACGCAGAACGTGGTCACGATGCCGGTATCGGGCAGCTCCACGTCGGTAGTCGTGGGCACTCCGTCGACCGGGCAGGCCCCGCGCGGCGGGATGTAGACCTTGCCGCATGCCGGGCAGCGCTGCCCGATGAGCTTGCCCTCCCCCAGTGCGCGCAGGTAGCGGCTCTCCTCCGCCGAGGCGGAGTGCTGGTAGTGCAGCCGGACCGGGGTGGTCATCATCGTGACAGTATCTTTTTGACCAGCGGGAACGCCCGCGTCCTGGCCAGCAGCCGCCAGCCCGCTCGCCCCATTCCCAGCGGCACCGCCCGCGTCCTGGCGAGTGGCCGCCGGCCCGCTCGCCCCGTTCCCGGCCGGCTCAGCCCCGGCAGGCTCGAAGCACTCAATGTCGGTGATGTGCCCGGCAGGGTTCGCTGCCCAGCGCGGCTGGACTCGCATGCCAGTGCTCATCTGGCTTGCCGAGCCAGCGTCCACCGCGTGCAGCATGGCCGTGTCAGCGCCGTCCAGCCTGATCATTGCCCACGCGAACGGGCGGCCCAGCGGCTGTCCCTCGCGCGGCTCGGGCTGCCACGACCAGGTCAGCACCGTCCCGGCCGGGCCGACGGGTACCAGGTCAGCGGGCGGCGAGAAAGTCACCGGGTCATACTCGGCCGGCGGCGCGTATACCCGCCCGTCGGCGCTGCGCGAGCCGAGGATCGTGCGCTGCGCCAGCCCGGTCATGAACTGGCTGAGCACCGGGCCGAGCGACCGGGTGTAGTCGAAGCTGATCTCCAGGGGCGCGCTCAGCGGCGCGGCAGGCTGCTCGGTCACGGATCAGAGTGAAACACGTTCTAGGCGTCGGCGCCAGGTGGGTGCCCGCCATTCCGGCGACAGGTCAGCGGCCCTGAAAGTCCGGTTTGCGTTTCTCGGTAAAGGCTCTCGGCCCCTCCCTGGCGTCCTCGCTGCCGAATACCGCCATACCGATCTTGGTCTCCAGCGCGAATGCGTCGTTCTCGGCCATGCCTTCGGTGTCCCTGATGGCGGCGAGGATCGCCTGGACGGCGACCGGGCCGTTGGCGGCGATCAGGTCCGCGATCTCCAGCGCTCTCGACAGCGCCTGGCCGTCGTCGACGACGTAACCGATGAGACCGATTTGCAACGCCTCGTCGGCAGTGATGTGCCGGCCGGTCAGCAGCAGGTCCGCCGCGACGGTGTATGGGATCTGGCGGACCAGCCGGACCGCGGAACCACCGAGCGGGAACAGTCCCCAGCGCGCTTCGGAGATCCCGAACCTGGCGCTGCGGCCGGCCACCCGGATATCGGTTGCCTGCAAGATCTCCGTGCCGCCCGCTATGGCCGGGCCCTCCACCGCCGCGATCAGCGGTTTGGTGAGCCGCCGGCCCTTGAGCAGCGGCTCGATCACCGAAGGGTCGAAGGCCCCGGTCCTGAAGGAGTCACCGGGGTGCGCGGTGCTCATCGCCTTGAGGTCCGCGCCCGCGCAGAACGCCCCGCCCGCCCCGGTCAGGACGCAGGCCCGGATTTGCGGGTCGGTGTCGACCCGGTCCCAGGCCTGTTTCATGATCGCCATCATCGGGCCGCTCAGGGCGTTGCGGGCGTGCGGGCGGTTCATGGTCACGATCAGCACGTGGCCGCGGAGTTCGACCAGCGCGTGCGGTTCGTCGCTGGCGCCCGGCAGATCGGCCTGACGCTGTCGCGCAGGCGGCTCCGCGGGGGTCGACGTCATCGCGCAAGTCTCCGTTCCGCCGTAGCGGACAATTTCGTGACAGGTTGGTTGCCCCGAACGATAACACGTTCTAGTTTCTTCACATGGCGCTGAATATCGCTGACCTCTTCGAGCATGCGGCCGACGCGGTACCCGGGCGCCTGGCCATCGCGTGCGGCGACGCTGAGATCAGCTACCGCGAGCTTGAGGCTCGCAGTAACCAGCTTGCCCATTACCTGGCCAGCAACGGCGCCGGCAAGGACGATCATGTCGGCGTCTACGGGCGCAACTCGATCGAGCTCATCGAGACGATCCTGGCGTGCTACAAGCTGCGCGCGATTCCCGTCAACATCAACTACCGCTATGTCGAGGCTGAGCTTCGCTACCTGTTCGCCGAGGCAGAGCTCGTCGGCCTGGTTTACGACCGGCAGTTCAGCGACAAGGTAGCCGCGCTGCTACCCGATCACCCCGCCGTCAAGGCCGTGCTGGCGATCGAGGACGGCAGCGGCGTTGCGCTGCCCTCGGGCGCGGTGGATTTCGCGGCCGCGCTCACCGGTATGTCCGCTGACCGCGATTTCCCTGAACGCAGCGGCGACGACATCTACATGCTCTACACCGGTGGCACGACCGGATACCCGAAAGGCGTGCTCTGGCGCCATGAGGACGTCTGGCGCACGCTCGGTGGCGGCATCGACTTCACCACCGGCGAGCGCTTGCCGGATGAGTGGGAGCAGATCCGTCGTGGTACCGCCGGGCCGGCTGGCCTGGTCCGGCTGACGACCGCGCCGCTCATTCACGGCAGCGCGCAGTGGGGCACGCTGCCGGGTCTGTTCGGCGGGGACACGGTGGTGTTCGTGCCGCAGTTCGATCCGCGCGCCGTCTGGCGTGCCGTCCAGCGGCACCGGGTTAACGTGCTCATGATCACCGGTGATGCGATGGCCAGGCCGCTGATCGAGGCGTACCAGCAGGAGGAGTACGACGTTTCCTCGGTGCTCGCGATCTCCAGCAACGCCGCGCTGTTCTCACCGAGCGTGAAGGACCAGTACCTCACGTTGCTGCCCAACGTCGTCATCACGGACGCCATCGGCGCGTCCGAGACTGGCTTCACCGGGCTCGGATACGTGTCGGCGGGCAACAAGAAGCCCGAGGGCCCGACTGTCACGGCCGGCCCGTCGACGATCGTGATCGACGAGCACAACCAGCCGGTCGGCCCGGGCGGGACCGGCAGGATCGCCCGCGGCGGTCACATCCCGCTGGGCTACTACAAGGACCCGGCCAAGACCGCGGCGCTGTTCGCTGAAGTCGACGGCATCCGGTACGCAGTACCCGGCGACTACGCAAGGGTAGAAGAGGATGGCTCGATCACGCTGCTCGGCCGGGGCAACACGTGCGTCAACACCGGCGGCGAGAAGGTCTACCCGGAGGAGGTCGAGGGCGCGCTGAAGTCGTTTGGCGGCATCTTCGACGCCCTGGTGATCGGCGTACCGGACGAGCGCCTCGGCCAGCGGGTGGCTGCCGTGGTGCAGCCGCGGGCCGGTCACGACATCGACCTGGCAGAGCTCGAGGCACACCTGCGGACACAGGTAGCCGGCTACAAGGTGCCAAGGTCGGTGTGGCTGGTGGCGCAGATCAGCAGGACGCCCGCCGGCAAGGCCGACTATCGCTGGGCCCGTCGTTATGCCGAGGAGCAACTGGCCGCCGCGCAGGGAGCCGAGGCTGGCAGGCCCGGCATCCAGCCGGCCTGAGGAGGGGCGGCATGCGCACTGCGCTGTGCGACCAGCTCGGCATCGAGCACCCGATC
>DATMMA010000298.1:0-2137 GCA_035570295.1 Streptosporangiaceae bacterium | reverse complement strand
GCGCCTTCTTCGTGGGGAACAGGCGGAACAGGTACGGCTGGCTGATGCCGGCCCGGCGCGCGACCTCCTCGGTCGAGGTTCCCGCGTACCCGTGCGCGGCGAACGCCGCCATCGCCTCACCGAGCACCAGCTCGCGCCGTTGCTCGGCCGGCATCCGCGGCCCGCGTCCCGTAGCCCGGTCTCGCGTACCTGGGTCCCGTACTGCCTGTTCCGTCATGCCCGCTAAGTTAGTAACCACTCACTAGTTTGTCAACGCCTTAGACTGCGCTAGTACCGGCATCTCTCGATCCAGGTCTGATGCCTGCGCTGTACTTATCCCGACCCTGACCAGGGCGCGCCGAACAGGCTGATCTGCGTGCAGGTCCGTACCAGCTAGATGCAGCAGCCTGCCAGCGCCCAGTCGGCAGGGCGCGAAGTCCTGGTTGCCGCCCCGCTAGTGGTGCTCACTTTCCGTAGCGTCCAATGGCGCCGACTGGAGGCCCGCCGTTGGGAGAGTCCCGGGACGCGCGTTGACGAAGTTGTCGCCACCAGCCAGAGGACTACGGTCCTGGCCGGGCCCGCTATGAGCGGCCATCCAGTCGTGCACCCGGACGAACAGCTGGAACGCGGCAACCGTCGGGCCGCTGCCCGTCGGCCTGATGTCGAATTGCCCTGACACCTGGGCCGGATCGCCACCACCATCAGCGAAGACGGCGGGACTCGCGACTGCGGAGGCCTGGTGAGCAGCTGTGGCCAAGTTCGCTGCAAAGTGGCCAACTAACGTGCAAACTCACAAGCGGTCAGGGCCCTTGACAGCTGCCGGGCTGCCGGGATTTCATCGGCCTAGAACGCGATTCTAAGATTTGCCCCGTTCGCCTGTACTGCCACCCCGCGCGCCAGCCTGGCAGGCGCGGATCAGCCCCGGAGGCCGCAGTGGAACTTGATCTTGGTCCGGAGATCGCGGAGTTCCGCGCCGAAACGCGCGACTGGATCTCCGGGCACGTCCCGCAGGGCCTAGCTGACGTCACCGACTGGAACAACGTGGTGACGACCGGGGGCTACGGCAGCGAGCGCCGGGCAACGGCGGTCCAGCATCCTGCCTACGCGGAGTGGGAACGGGAACTGGCAGACGCCAGGCTGATCTGCCCGCAGTGGCCGGCGGAGTTCGGCGGCAAGGGCCTGGACGCCGTCCGAGTCGCGGTGTTCAACGAGGAGCTGTACCGGGCCGGAGTGCCGCGGATCGTCCGTGGCATGGGGGAGAGCCTGGTCGGCCCGTCGGTGATCGTGCACGGGACGCCCGAGCAGCGGGCGTACTTCCTGCCCCGGATCATCTCCGGCGAGGACGTGTACTGCCAGGGCTTCTCCGAGCCTGGCACCGGTTCCGACCTGGCCGGATTGCAGACCAGGGGCGAGATCGACGGCGACGAGATCGTGATCAGCGGGCAGAAGCTATGGACGTCCGGCGCGGCGCGAGCGAACAAGATGTTCGTCCTGTGCCGAACCGACCCGGACGCTGAAAAGCACGCCGGCATCTCGTACGTGCTCATTGACTTCACCGACCCCAAAGTCAGCTACCGGCCAGTTCGGCAGATGACCGGCGCCGCGGAATTCTGCGAGGACTTCCTCGACGGCGTCCGTGCGCCGATGTTCAACGTGATCGGCGGCCTCAACAACGGCTGGCGGGTGGCCATGACCACGCTCGGGTACGAGCGCGGCGGCAGCGCGTCGATCCTGCACCTTGCCTACCAGCGCGAGTTCTGGGAACTGGTGGAGACGGCGCGCAAGCGCGGCAGTAACACCGACGCGCTGACCCGGCAGAAGCTGGCCTGGGCCTACAGCCAGGTCGAGCTCATGCGGTTCTCCGGCCTGCGGGCACTGGCCGGCCTCGCTCAGGGCCGCCAGCCCGGACCGGAGGCGTCTATCAACAAGCTGTTCTGGAGCGAGTATCACAAGCGGCTCGGCGAGATCGCGATGGATATCGAAGGCACCGACGGCCTGATCCGGCCGGAGGGCTCGGGTTACCCGACGACTGGCTGGCAGAACGTGTTCCTGGCCAGCCGGGCCGGCTCGATCTACTCGGGTACCAACGAGATCCAGCGCAACATCATCGCCGAACGCGCACTCGGGCTGCCCAAGGAGCCGCGGGTGCGGGCATGAC
>DATMMA010000297.1:0-3620 GCA_035570295.1 Streptosporangiaceae bacterium | reverse complement strand
AGCACGTCCTGCTGGCCGCCGTTCGTGAGGTACATGAAGAGACCGGGCTGCGGGTAACACTCGGCCGCCGGCTGCCGCCGGTGCGGTACTGGGCGGGCGGCTCGTACAAGCGCGTCGATTACTGGGCAGCCACGGCCCCCTCGCCTGGCGCCAGCTTCGTTCCTACCAGCGAGATCGACGCTGTTGCCTGGCTCGCGGCGAGCAAGGCTGGTGCACGGCTCAGCTACCAGCGCGACGTCGGGACGCTCGCGGCGTTCCGGGCCGGGCCGCTGCGTACGGTGCCACTGATCCTGCTGCGGCACGCCTCGGCGGGGCGCAAGTCGGACTGGCGCCGGGACGACCGGTCCCGGCCGCTTGATGATCGCGGCACGAAGGACGCCGCCGCGCTAGCCGATCTGCTGTGCTGTTTTGCTGGCACCGCAGCGACCGGTGCGACCCCGGTGAGAGTGATCAGCTCGCCATCTGAGCGCTGCGCCGCCTCGGTCCGGCCGTACGCCGCGCGGGCACACGTTGAGATCGAGACCGAGCCCGCCCTTGAGGTGAGCAAGAACGGCGCAGCAGATGACCCCGAGGCTGCTAAGACCGTGGCGCAGCTAGCCGCCGCTGACCAGCCGGTGGTCATCTGCGCGCACCGGGAGAACCTGCCGTTGCTGCTCGATGCGGCCTGCGCGGAGCTCGGCGCGGACAGCCCGCCGGTCGACCCGCTGCGCAAGGGTGAGTTCCTCGTGCTCCACCGCGCGGACAAGAAGCTCGCCGCACTCGAGCGACACCGCGTCGACGGGGCTTGCCGACTTTAATGGCGTGACACGCCGCCTGAGCCTGAGGGCGATTCGCGGCTTTTGCTTGGTCCGCTGATCACCTATCACGGATTTTTGTCGCGCGAACTATTACAAATCACTTGATTGTCTCGACGAAAGCCGTGAACTGTCGGCGCCAGGAGAGATTCTGGGATCGCGCGTGCGGAGAGATTGCGAAGAAACGTTCGATTAGCCGGGATTATGGCGTAGGCCAATCCCGACCGTTGCTTAGCCCGAGAGCACTCGAAACCTGCGGCCTACTGCTTAGGCGGCACACCTAGCCGGGGCTGCGGGCGGCAGTGCGGCGCATCACTGTCGCTGTGAAGATGGCCAGGCCGAGGGCGACGGATCCGGCGCCGATGCCGAGCGCGGCCGGGTAACCCCAGTGCGCGGCCGCGAAGCCGCCGATTACCGATCCGGCCAGTCCGGCTAGTCCGCTCCCGGCGTTGAGCGCACCCTGAGCGTCGCCCTCGTCTCCAGAAGCTAGCTGCCCGGTCAGACCGGGCGCGGCGACGCTGAGATACGACCAGGCGAACATGATGCCGGCGAATGCCGCGAGCGGCAGCACGGCAGGTACGTGCCTGGCCGTGGCCAGCAGCGCGAGCACGGCAAGCAGAATGACGCGCGCGCCTAGCGCCCCCGCCATCGTGAGCGCCGGGCCCCGGCGCTGGCTGACCCGTCCGGCGACGATGAACAGCGGCAGGCTGGCGAAAACGATGACGGCGAATGCGAGTGCCGAAGCATGCGGCGCTATCTGGAACGCGTTGCGGAACAGCACCGGGTACAACGCGAATATGATGGCGGCGCCCGCGTAGGCGGGTACCCACGCAGCGAGCAGCCAGCCGAACTCGCCGTGGAGGATGGCGAGCAGTCCGCTGAGTGAGTGGCGTCGGTGCAGGTGGTGGACGCGAGAAGGGCTGGCCGGGCCCCACTCACCTACGTGGCCGACGGACCGCAGCCGGTGGGTTACAGCGGATGCCGCGCTGTCAGCAGCACGGGGTGTGCCAGGGGCTACGGGCGTGCTGGCGGCTATTGGCGCGGCGGCAGCTACGGGCGTGCCAGCGGCTACGGGTGTGCCAGCGCCCCGGACAGGGCCATTGGCGGCCGCCGGTTGCCGCCGCGGAACCAGCAGGGCGAGCGGAATGGCTGCTGCGGGAACGATGGCTGCACCGATCAGGGCCGGCCGGGCGTGGAGCCCGGACAGCCAGGCGGCCAGGATCAACATGGTGCCCTGACCGATGCTCAGCGCGGTCTCCAGCCAGCCGAGCCGCTGGTTCCACTCAGCCTTGGGTTGGCGTTCGACGATCAGCAGACTGGCGATGGTGACGGCAGCGGCGAACCCGGCGCCGTTGACCAGTGCCAGCAGCAGTTGCTGCCACGGGTTGGCCAGCGCGAACAGCCATAGTGACAGTGCACTGGCCGCCGCGCTGATGATGGTCAGCAGACGATAGGCGCGGTAGCGGTCGGCGATACTGCCGGCCAGCGGCGCGGCGAAGGCACCGAGGTTGAACGCGCCCATCACCAGACCCACATGACCGACGCCATACCGGCTCGCTACGACGGGCAGCAGGATCGGCACCAGACCCACTGCCGAGCCGTTCACCAGCGCGAACGGCGCAAACCACGGCTCGAGCAAGTGTGCTGGCGCGGACTGCGCAGACATCCCGGATCGCCTCGGCCGGCCCGGTCAACGCGCCGGGTCCATAGGCTGCCAGTCGAGCGTCGGCGGAAGCGAGCCTTCGAGAATGAGCAGCCACCGCTTCACCTCCGTGCCTGCGCCGCCGCTGTACCCGCCGAGTCCGTCGCTGGCCACGACGCGGTGGCACGGGATGATGACGGGGATCGGGTTGGAGCCCATGATCTGGCCGACGGTCCTTGCCGGGAGAGTGCTGTCCTCGGCAGCCAGCCCTGACCGACTGGCTAGCGCACCGTAGGTGATGGTCTGCCCGTACCGGACCGAGCGGTCCAGCATTTTCAGCACGTCACGCTGCGGCCCGGCCGTACCGGACCAGTCGACCGCCAGGTCAAAGGCTGTGCGCTCACCGCGGAAGTACTCCGTCAGTTGCTGCCGTGCCGCCTCGGCCAGCTGCCGGCACACCGCGTCGTCGGAGGTATGGCCAGCCGGAAGGCCGTACCGGACCTGCGCGACGCCAGCACTGCTGCAGCCGACTGAAACCTCGCCGACCGGGGTGCTGAGCCGCGCCCAGGAGAGCGCCGTCATCTCAACATTCTCTAAGTACCGCGCACCGGAGGCCAGCCGGCGCGGCCTAACGTGCGACCGGAAATGTCGGAGGCCGGCGATACAACGGTTGCGATGTCCACCACAGCTACCGGCCCTGGGCCGGCACGCTCCTAGAGACGCGGGAGTAGCGATGACTGACAGCATTGCCGACACGGTCGAAGCTGAGCTCGTGACGTTGTCGGACGTGTTAACCGAGCCTGCTGAGCGGGAGTGCCTTCGCTGCTTCCTGCTCCGGATGCTCAACGAATTCGGCTGTGACGGCACGCACCGCTGGACGATCCGGTGGCGGGACGTGCGGGCGCCGAAGGCGTCGCGGCTGTCAAGGCGGCTTACGGAGCTCGGCGGCTGTTGTGACTGCGAGGTAGTGCTGAACGTCTTCCCGTATTACCCGGAGGGAGGCGGACTGCTGCCGTGCGCGGGCCAGCAGCAGCCGGGCTCAGCCGCGCCATGTGACCTGCGCGTGCTGCGCCGGACAGCGTGAGCGCGGTTACTCCGAGCCCTTCTCCAGGATGCGGAGCAGTGCACGGGCGAGCGGCATCGCGGTGAGCTCCACCTGCCAGGGCCGCGCGCCGTAGCCGGCC